>NZ_BAAIGC010000003.1:0-317606 GCF_054653495.1 Nocardioides sp. AN3 | reverse complement strand
TCGCGCTTCTGGACGCGCTCGGTGGAGCCCGCGCCGTCATGGGGGTCACGGAGCTCGCGCAGGTCGTGAATCTCCCCAAGGCGACAGCGCACCGCCTCCTGACGGTGCTCATCGACAGCGGCTATGTGCGGCGGGCGGCCGGGGACAAGTACGCCCTCTCGACGAGGGCCTTCGAGCTCGGGAACCAGGTGGCGGTCGCGCGCGCGAACGGCCTGCGGGACCGCTCGATGCCCGTGCTCGCCGAGCTCTATGCACAGACCAGGGAGGTGATCCACCTGGCCGTGCCCGCCGGACCCAGTGTCCTGTACGTCGAGAAGCTGTTCGGTCCGGAGTCAGCGCGTATCGGCACCGCCGTCGGGACGCGCCGGCCCCAGCATGCGACCGCCCTCGGCAAGTCGATGCTCGCCTTCTCCGACTCGCACGGCAGCGAGACGATGCAATCGCGCTATCTCCGCTTCACCGCCTTCACGATCGCGACCCCCGACCGGCTCGGGCGTGCGCTCGACAAGGTGCGCGAGGAGGGCTACGCGACCGACTTCGAGGAGTCGGTGCTGGGCATCTCGTGCATCGCCGTCCCGATCCTCGATCGCCGTACGAGGAAGCCGGTTGCGGCCATCTCGCTGGCGGCCGGTGCGGTCGGTCAGTCCGTCCTGCGGCACAAGACGCTGATGCTCAGGGCCGCCGAGCAGCTCTCCGGTCACGTCAGCACGCTGGTCGCCTGATGGGACGGACTCGCTTCGGTTCGGCCAGGTGGAACGGCTTCGTTGTCGGACCTCTCGCCGTCTCTCAAGATCAGAGAACCACGCGATGCAGCAAAGAAGGAGCGGGTGACGCATGACCACAATCCAAGCGCTCGGCTATCTGGGACTCCGGGTGAAGAGCCTCGACGAGTGGGAGACCTTCGCGACCGAGATCCTGGGGATGTCGGCTTCGCGGCAGGAACTCGACGGCGAGGAGGCGCTCGTCCTGCGTGCCGACGAGCGCGCCCACCGGGTGACGCTCCGCGCCGGCGACGACGAGATCGACTACATCGGCTGGCAGGTCTCAGGTCCCGATGCGCTCGACGAGGTCGCGAACGCTCTGGACCAGGCAGGCGTCGCCTACAAGGACGACGCCGAACTGGCCGCGCTCCGGGGTGTTCAGCGGCTGCTGCGCTGCACCGATCCCGGGGGATACGCGCTGGAGTTCCACTTCGGCGCGACCGTGCTGCAGGAACCGTTCATCTCGCCCACCGGTGCGCGGTTCGTCACGTCTGCGCCCAACGGAGCTGACACCGGTCTCGGGCACGTCGTGGTCACCGCCCGGAACTTCGAGGAGTGCATCGACTTCTACCGCCGTGTCCTCGGGTTCAAGGTGAGCGACTACATCGTGCCTGTCCCCGGCATGCTGCTGACCTTCCTTCACACCAACCCGCGCCATCACTCGCTGGCGGTCGCGCCCGTCCATGGCGACGGCCAGCCCGGCATCAATCACTTCATGCTCGAGGTCGACGACCTCGAGGTGGTGGGACGCGCACTCGACAAGGTGCAGCAGCGGGGCATCCGCCAGCTCGCCACACTGGGTCGCCACACCAACGACAAGATGCTGTCCTTCTACGTCCAGACGCCTTCGGGATTCGGTGTCGAGTACGGCACCGACGGCGTGCTGATCGACGACGACAACTGGTCGGTCGTGACCTATGACGCGTCGGCCTCCTGGGGCCACGCCTTCGACCTCGACTGACCGCGTTCCTCAGAGAGTGGAGAACACCATGACCACCGCGACGCCCGGAAGCGCCGACTACCTCGAGTCCCTCGTCAACGTCGAGACCGGCGAGTTGGACCGCAGGATCTTCAGCGATGAAGAGATCTTCGACCTGGAGATGAAGAACATCTTCGGTCGGGCCTGGCTCTTCTTGTGCCACGAGACGCAGATCCCGAAGAAGGGTGACTTCTTCGAGGCGCCGATGGGCAAGGACAACGTCCTCGTCGTGCGGCAGCGCGACGGTGGCATCAAGGCCATGCTCAACACGTGCACGCACCGTGGCAATGCGGTCTGCCGTGCCGAAGAGGGCAACGTGCGCAACTTCATGTGCACCTACCACGGCTGGACGTTCGGCCTCGACGGCGAGCTCGTCGGCGTCCCGGGGATGGCCGACTTCTACCACGACGATCTCGACAAGACGAAGTATCCGCTGCGCAAGGTGGCCCAGCTCGACACCTACAAGGGCTTCGTCTTCGCCACCATGGATGCCGAGGCGCCGCCGCTGGAGGAGTTCCTCGGACGGACTGGGCGCGTCGCCATCGACCTCATTGCTGAGAAGGGTGCCGTTGAAGCCCATTCTGGGGTTCAGAAGTTCACGCTAAACTGTAACTGGAAGTTCGCGGCAGACAACTCCTTTGATTTCTACCATCCTCAAATCACTCATATCTCGGCACAGGCAGTCGGAATGATCCCCAGCACCGACGTCTCCGATTCGGGTGGAGCGAAGACCGATGAAGGTCGGGCGCTCGGCGTCCAGCGCCTGCCGAGTGATCTGGAGACGCTGGTCGCGATTGGAGAGTTCGGTCACGCAATCTCGGGTCCGAGCGTCGATTCGATGAAGAAAAATCTCCCGGCGGAAATGCACAAGATCGTAACTTGGCGCGAGGAACCCGGGGCGTATAAAGCGCTCGGCCCGGTTGGGGCGCGGTTCGCCGGGCATCCGCATCTATTTCCCAGCGCGTGGTTCACGCTGGATTCTCAGCTGAGTCTCCGGGTGCCGCGGAGCGTGGGCGTCACGGAGGTATGGTGGTTCAGCTTCAAGCATCGCAACGAGTCGCCCGAGGAGCAGCGCGCCCAGCTCGAGCGTCAGATCCACACGTTCGGCCCGGCCGGCTTCCTCGAGCAGGAGGACGGCGAGAACTGGTCGCAGAGCACGTTGCAGACCCTGGGCGGCTCGAGTCGCGAGATCCCTCAGCTCCTCAAGATGGGACTGGGGCGAGGAAAGATCGTGCACGAGGACGGCCTCGCCCGCATCGAGGCTCCTGTCAACGAGCACGCGCAGCTGTGGACCTATCTCTCCTGGCTCGAATGGGTCAAGGGGACGAGCTGGGACGAGCTGCGGACGGCCACCACTCCCGGCGATTGCATCTGAGGCGAAGAGGTCATGGGAACCATGCATCTGGAGACGGCGATCGCCCCCGAGAAGCTCGCGGCGATGTACCTGCAGTACGAGGTCGAGAAGTTCTACACCCACGAGGCGGCACTGCTCGATCATCAGCGGTTCGAGGAGTGGGTCGAGCTGTTCACCGACGACGCGACCTACTTCATGCCCATCCGCCGGACGGTGCCGCGGCGCAATCTGTCGCGCGAGTTCACCAAGCCCGGTGAGATGGCCTTCTTCGACGACGACAAGGCCACTCTGGTGGGACGCGTCCAGAAGCTCGGCACCGGAACCGCATGGGCGGAGGACCCGCCGTCGCGGACCCGTCACCTGGTCACCAACGTGCGCATCGTCGAGGACTCGGGCGAGGAGTTGACGGTGGAGACGTGCTTCCACCTCTACCGGACCCGCCTGAAGTCGGAGATCGACGAGTGGATCGGACGGCGCGAGGACGTGCTTCGTCGTACGGACGCGGGCTTCCGCGTCGCGCGACGACACATCTTCCTGGATCAGACGATCTTGCTGTCGCAGAACCTCAGCAACTTCTTCTGAGAGGGAACGGGTGGCACTCCAGCGCAAGGACCTGAGGCCGGATGTGACACGGACGGTCACCGCGAACGGCATCACCATCCGCTGTGCGAGGTACGGCGACCCCGCCGATCCAGTGCTTCTCCTCGTCATGGGCATCGGCACGCAGCTCGACGGCTGGGACATGGAGTTCTGCGACGAGCTCGTCGACGCCGGCTTCTGCGTGGTCCGGTTCGACAACCGGGACGTCGGGATGTCCCAGCACTTCGCCGGGACTCCCGACGTCGCGGCTATCCGTCGCGGCGACCTGAGCTCGCTGCCCTACCGGCTCGACGACATGGCCGCCGACGCGATGGGCCTCCTCGACGCGCTCGGAGTCGAGCGCGCTCACGTGCTCGGCGCATCGATGGGGGGCATGGTCGCGCAGCTCATGGCGATCCATTGGCCGGACCGGGTGCTGTCGCTGTGCGCGATCATGTCGACGACCGGCGATCGTTCGGTCGGCCAGGCCGACCCGGCGGTCCTCGAGCTGATGCGGCGCCCGGCCCCCAGGGCACGCGCGGACGTCATCGAGGCGGCGGTCGAGCGATCGCGCGCACTCGCAGGTCGCGGCTTCCCCTTCGACGAAGACGCCGCTCGAGCCCGGGCGGTCGCCGCCTTCGAGCGCGCGCACGACCCGCTGGGCCGGCTTCGTCAGCAGGCCGCCGTCGTCGCAGCGCCGGATCGGACCGACCACCTGCGGCGGCTCCGGGTCCCCACGGTCGCCATTCACGGCAACGACGATCGTCTGGTCGACATCAGCGGAGGGCGGGCCATCGCCGACGCCGTTCCCGGTGCCTGGCTGGAGGTCGTGGACGGAATGGGCCACGGCGTCGCCGCCGAGGCCCGCCCCCAGATCATCGCAGCGCTCCGCCGCAACGCGGACCGTGCCACCGAACACTCAGCGCCTCGCTCTCGATGAAGTCGTGGAGCTGGTCAGCAACGTGTAGCCCGCCGGACACGTTCCGGTAGGCGGAAAGAGGTGTCTTCACGTCCGATTGTGCCATGTCGAGGCGTGATCACGAGGTGCCCGTGGGACCAGGATGCGGGCGCGCGGAGGAATCGGCAGGCGGCTACGGCTAGCGCCTTCGGAGCGGTCAACGGCTCGTGGTGCACTAGAGTCTGGTCACAGCTTGAAGCTCAGTTAGGGGCTGAACAAGTCAACAACGGCTGGTGCACCCCCAGGGTGCACACCCCCGGGCAAACGGGAGCTATCCGGAGGCAACGGACGCCAGAATTCACGCTCAGCGCCACATTTCCGCAGGTCAGAGCGGTGAAATCTTCCGGTTCAACTCCCCCCTCGCGCACGTTGAGAAACCCCAGGGTGACCTGGGGTTTCTCTCATTTCGGGCGTACGGTGTTTACCTCAGGTGGGCACCAGGTGGGCACCAGCGACACTCGGAGGTCCTGGTCATGGCATGGATAGAGCAGCGCAAGCGTGATGACGGCGGCGTCTCCGCGAGGGTGCTCTGGCGGCTGGGCGGTGCCCGGGACGGCGCCAAGCAGATCGAGACGTTCGGCGCTGGGACGGATGCCCAGAACCTGGCCCGCGCCGAGGGCTTCAAGAAGATGGTCGACGCGGCGGGACAGCGTTGGCCCGAGGGCTGGGTCAAGGGCGAGGGATTCGTGCGTCCGAAGGGCGCCGATCCGATGACGGCGCCGCCGCGGTTCGTCGACATCGGCGAGGAGTATGTCCGCCAGATCGTCGATCTCTCGCCGGGGCAGCGCAAGCGCGCGCTACCTCGGGCACCTCTCGGGCGAGCTGATCTTCACCCGTCCGGTGACGGCGATCCACGACGCGGACCTGAAGGCGTGGCTGATCGAGTGGGACCGGTCGCTGAAGACCAAGGCGACCTACCACGGCCTGATGCACGGCGTGTTCGCCTACGCCGTGAAACGTGGCTACTTGACGGCGAACCCAGCGGTCGGGACAGCACCGAAGCTGTCGCGGGTCAAGGCGTCGCGTCCTGAGCTGCGGTTCCTGACCGAGAAGGAGGCGGCCCGCGCGGTCGCGCTGGCCGGCAGTCACGGCGACCTGATCTCGGTGACACTCGGGACCGGGCTGCGGTTCGGTGAGGTGAGCGCGCTGTGGGTCTCCGACGTCGACCTGGAGCGTGGCACGGTGCGGGTCAACAAGGCGTGGAAGCGCAACGGCGAGGACGACTCCACCGAGATCCCGGGCTGGCTGGCCAGGCAGTTGAAGGCGAAGCACACGATGCGCGACCACCATCTCGGCACGCCGAAGACGACGAAGTCGCGCCGCACGATCGGGGTCTCTCCCGCCCTGCTGCAGATCCTGGAGGAGCGGGTCGCGGGTCGGGCCCCCGGACGACTTCGTCTTCACCTCGGCGAGCGGGATGCCCCTTCACAACGGCGACTTCTACGCCCAGGTCTGGCGCGGGCTCATGAAGGAGTTGGCGGCCGAGGGCATCGCGCCCTTCCGATTCCATGACCTGCGCCATACGCATGTCGCCTGGCTGGTCGCGGGCGGCGTGCCGCTGCCGAACATCCAGGCCCGTCTCGGCCACGAGTCGATCACCACCACCATCGACACCTACGGCCACCTGCTCCCCGCGGGCGACGAGCTGATCTCCTCGATCATCGATCTCGGCCTGACCGGCGGCACGATCCGGCCGAAGACCGGCGCGTAACCGTGTTGCTTTTGCTTGCCCAGTGCAACACACTGATGGTGCGGCGATGATCTTCGACCACATCGAGTGGGACGAGGCGAACCTCGACCACGCGACGCGTCGACTGACGCAGGCCGAGATCGAGCAGGCGATCGTGAATGCGAGCCGGATGCGCCAGCATCCCAGCTATCCAGATCGAGGGAGGATCGAGTCGGTGACCGACGGCGGGAAGCGGGTGGTCCTCATCGTGCAGGTCGTGCCCGACGGCGTGCGGCCGATCACGGGATGGGAGGTATGAGGATGGCGGATCCGACGGCCGGTATGACCGAGGCCGAGCTCGCGGACTACTACAACCAGACGCAGGACGTTTCGGACTTCGACCTCGGTGAGGAGGTCCCCATCACGGTGCGCCGCAACGTCACCATCTCGGTGCGCTTCTCCCAGGAGGAGATCGCCGCGCTGCGGGCTTCCGCGGACAAGGCTGGAGTCAAGGTCACCTCCTATATCCGTGCCGCGGCGCTCGAGGCCAGCAATCCCGTCGACCGGGCAACCCTGAGCGAGCTCGCGCGGGATCTGGAACAGCGGGCGCACGACGTCGCTGCTCTCGTGGCGCGTGGCGTGGCCTGATCTCACAGCCTCGATCCACCGATGAACGAGGTCGGGTGAGCGTGCCGTAACGCGAAGATGCCCTTCTGTGCTGGGAGTCTGGGACTTGCGACAGAACCAAACCACCCACTCAGGAGGGCATCTTCAAGATGTGACTCTCTCATACTCTCGGGCGGACCTCGATCTCGTTCGACGATCCCAACCTCGTGTCGTCCAGCGGCCTGCTCCCGGTGCTCGCGCTGGCCGAGGCAGCTGGCCTGCGGGTCCGAGCCGATGAGCACCTCACGGTGCCGACCGACAAGGGCGCGAACGCAGGATTGAAGGTGGCCTCGCTGGTGGCCGGTATGGTCGCCGGCGCGGACTCGATCGACGACATGGCGCTCCTGCGGCACGGCGGCATGGGCCGGCTCTTCGCCCGCGCCTACGCACCCTCGACACTCGGGTCGTTCCTGCGGAAGTTCACCTTCGGCCACGTCCGCCAGCTCGACGCGTAGGGTGCCAGCAAGCAGGGCGCGACCAAGGTGAGCCCGATCGGTGGCGGTCTCATCGCAGTAGACCTCGTGAAGAACCCTTGGTTCCGAGCAAGAGAAAGAGCCAACAAGACCGGCGCAATCCTCGCCGACTTGATCGCGCGCACGGAAGCCGCCGACGTCGTCCTGATGGGGCACAGCCTTGGCGCACGACGCTGCTCTTGCGTAACCCCATTCGGATCAGGTGGCGCCGTACCTGGGAGTGCGTTAGGACAGCAGGGTAGGTTGGAGTCAATCACCTGCCGGGCCGGACTCGTCGAGTCCGCGAGGGCAGATCGGAAGGTGGACGTCATGACGACGTCACCGACAGTTTCCAATTCATCGCAGCCGCTGGGCGAGCGCGTTGCGCTGCGACTCCGTCTCGACAACAGCTTCCAGTCGGGTCCGCTGGATGGGGCCTGGTGGCCGCAGTCCCGTGATCTTCAAGTCGAGGCCGCAGACCTCGTGGATCACTTTCCCGATCTGATCGGCCGGATCGAGCGGATGCTGTTCTCCCGACCCGACTGGGACGCGGTCAGCGGCGCCCCGAGCATGCGCCGGATCCATGCCGCGCGCGGCGTCGTCAAGGTGGGCTCCTTCCCGAGCGACGACACCCACGTGATGATCGTGAAGATGTCTTCGGGGCAACGACTCCGATTGTTGGTCGTGCCCAGCGATACCGAGCCCGGCCTCGCATCGAGGGTCATGCAGGAGGCGGCTGACGATCGCAACACCGAGTCGCCCAGCACGCTCCTCGGGTTGTCCGGACCGGACCAGAGCCACATCGGGTCCGCCGTCTGGGACGACCATGCGGGCCATCCCGCATGAGGCGGCATTCGTCACCGACGGGCGGGATCCACCTCTGGTGGCCCCTCCCGCCTGATGCGGTGAGTCAAGGGCGGCGGAGTTGGTCGACGGTCAGCACCCGATTGATCACGCTTTGGGCAACGGTCTTGACCGGCTGGTTGTTGCGGCGGCTGTAGTCACGCATCAACTGGAAGGCCTGGTCCACGTCGACGCCGGCGCTTGCCAACAGGACGCCCTTGGCCTGCTCGACCAGGATGCGACTGTTGAGTGCGGTCTGAAGCTGCTCGGCGATCAGCCCGGACTGGCGAACGGCACGCTCCTGCAGTAGCCCGATCGTGGCGATGTCGGCCAACGCCTGGCCGAGCGCGACATCTTCTTCGCTGAGGCGAGAAGCGCTCACGCAGAACAGGTTCATGGCCCCGACCACGGAGTCCCGCAGGCGCAGGGGGATCGCGTGCGCGGACGAGTAGCCCACCTCAGACGCGGCGGCGGTGAACCGTGGCCAGCGGGAGCGGGCTTCGGCAATGGCCACGTTGACGACCGCGCGACCGCTGTTGAAGCAGTCAAGGCACGGCCCTTCGTCGTTCTGGAGCTCGAAGAGCTCGAGAACCTGGGCGTGGTCGCTCGTCGAGGCGACCACGTGCAGGCTGCCGCGCAGATCACTGAGGATCACCCCCGCCGCGTCCGCATGGAGAAGCTCGACACTTCGCTCGGTCAGTGTGGACAGGAAGTCCAGTGCGTCGAACTCGTCGACGAGCGTGTCGGCTAGCTCGACGAACACCTCGGTCAACCGCTGTTCAGCGCTCATGAGAGTGGCCTCTTACTGGTCTGACGAATGTCGCGGGCGGGTGTGTCAATCATCTTCGTCTTCTTCCGGAGGAATGCGAATACGCCCCGCCAGCACGTCGCGCGCGACTTCCAGGAGGGAACGCTCGCCGGCGAACGCATGGGCCCGAAGTAGCAGCAGGGCGTCCGCGAGACCGACCGACGCCTGAACCGAGAGAAACCCCGTCGCCTGGTGGACCTCGGCGCGGTATTCCAACGGTTCGCCCAGGTCGGGATGGAGCACTGATCCCGGCTGCCTCCCGGCCTGCAGACGCAGAAGCACCACCACGGCGGCATCGGCGTAGGCCAAGGCGCTCGCCATCTCCTCGCGACCCAGATGACCAGCGGTCGAGCGGTACAGGCAGAGCGTGCCCAGACGCACACCGCCCACCTGGAGTGGAAACGCGAACACCGCCCGCACTCCCGCGCCCACCGCCACCGGTCCGAACCCCGGCCATGCCGACATCTCGCCGGCCGTCACCAGGTCGGAATGGAGGACGGGGCGCGCGAACCGAGACGCATCCACGCTCGGCCCCTCGCCCAGTTCGAACTGGAGGTCCTCCAACTGGGCCGCGACCCTGCCCGATGCTCCGACCACCCCCTGGTGGCCAGCGTCGTTCATGAGCGCCATCACGGACCCGCTCAGGCCGAGGACCGTGGTGCAGTCGCCGCACAGCAACTCCGGCAGCGACCGCCCCGACCCGGCCTCGGCGTCGGCGTCGATCGCCGCGAGGATCTGGGCCGTGGTCTTCACGCTTCCACCCACCTCAGGGTCGGGGGAGTAGCCTCGAATCGAGGCCACCTCGGACCCCGGCGGCGCCATCTGCGAACAGCCGGGGTTCTCATGTCCACCACCTCAGGGTCAGCGCATCAGCCCCTCCAGAGTGACTACAGCGAACTGGTTCGGGAAGTCCGGAGTCGAGGACTCCTTCACCCTAGACCTTGGTACTACGTCCTCCTGGGAACCCTCAACCTCGCCGGACTGGCCCTGGTCGTGGTCGGTCTGGTGTTGCTCCGCGACTCGTGGTGGGCGATCCTGCTGGCTCCGTGTTTCGCGGTCGTCTCGACCCAGGTCGCGTTCTTCTCTCACGACGCCGCCCATCGCCAGATCGCCCACGATGGCCGGGTTATCGCCGTGCTCTGCCTGATCCACGGGAACCTGCTCAACGGTCTCAGCTACGGCTGGTGGGTGGCCAAGCACAACGCCCACCACGCCCATCCGAACGATCTGGAGGCCGATCCCGATGTCGCTGTCGGTGCGTTCGTGTTCGACTCCGACCAGGCCAGCGCACGCAGAGGGGCTGCCGCCTGGCTGACGCGGCATCAGGCCGGCCTGTTCTTCCCGATGCTGACGCTGGAGGCCCTCAACCTGCGCGTCTCGAGCGTGCGTGCGGTCCTCAGGCCCGGACTCCGCTACCGCGGAGCCGAGGGCCTGCTGCTGCTCGGCCACCTAGCCGGGTACCTCACGCTCCTGATTGGCACTCTGACTTGGGCCCAGGCGCTGGTGTTCCTCAGCATCCACCAGGCCCTGTTCGGTGTCTACCTGGGCTGCTCGTTCGCTCCGTCGCACAAGGGGATGCCGGCCTTGACGCCGCAGCAGGCCGCAGATCCGCTGCTGCGCCAGGTGTTGTCCTCGCGCAACATCCGAGGAGGACAACTCGTCGATCTCGCACTCGGCGGCCTCAACCTTCAGATCGAGCACCACCTGTTCCCGAGCATGCCGCGTCCCAACCTGAGACGGGCCCAACCCATCATCCAGCGCCACTGCCGGGCCCGAGGAATCTCGTACGCCGAAGCGACCCTCCACGAGTCGTACGGGCTGGCACTCCGACACCTGCACCAGGTGGGCGCCCCGCTCCGTCGGTGTCGCCCCCGAGAGTGACGCGCATCCACCCCGGTCCCGCAGGGTCGAGGGCCCCACCGTGGCACCGTTGTGATGTGGGAGAGCGGCCACATGTGTCGCGGAGTCAGCGTGCCCGCATCTGCGCTGGCCCTCCAGGCGCCCGACGTGACGGCTCCGGGTGACCGGTCAGAGGCCGCTTCCTTTGACCATCGTGCAGGCATAGTGTCGACCTCACGCCTCGACAACTCGTCCTGACCTTGCGGTGTCCGGCCAACGAGCTCATCGAACTTTGGAGTTGTCATGGTGGATGCGGTATCGAGCTGGTCACACGGAATCACCCTCGAGGACACCCCGATCAGCGCGTCGCAGGCCAGGGCCTTTGTCAGCCATCACCTCGTCGACCATCGGCTGCTCTACCTCGTCGACCCGGTGCGACTCGTGGTCAGCGAACTGGCAACCAATGCGTTGGTGCACGGGCACACCCCTTTCGTCGTGACGCTTTCACGCGAGGACCACACCGTCCGCCTCACGGTGAGAGACGACTCGGACTGGGTAGCGAGCCGTGGCCCGACCCAAGTGTTGCCAGCCGGTGGGCGCGGGCTGGGAATCGTCAACACCCTCTGCCGCGACTGGGGGGTCGCCAGGGCCGAGGGCTCAGAGACGGTGTGGGCCTTGTTCGACACGCGGGAACGGACGTCGGCATGACACTCATCGATGTAGGTGCCTAGAGACCTTGGCCGCAATGGCGACGAGGGCCCCAGCGATGCCCGAGGCGACCGGCCAAGCCGCGGCCCCGGAAGTCCGCGTCGGTGCAGACGGCGCTGATCTCGGTCCACCCGGGGGGATGGAGGCGCTCACCTGCCATCGCGACCAGCCGGCCTTCGTGGCGGATCCCGAGGTAGGTGCCCATCTGCGGGGTGCCGGGCAGGAACTGACCAGGCTTGTTGCGCTCGACCAGGGCGAGCATCTCTGCGACGACGGCCGGGTCATCGCGGTCGAGCAGCTCGACCTCCGTGTCGTGCCGGGCGTTGACGGCGGTCGTCTCGACCAGCTGGACGCCTGCGCCTCCGGCGACGACCGTCCAGCCGGGCGGGGAGCGACGTCGTCGCCGCTGATGGGCATCTCTGCACCGAGGCCGACGAGGGAGGCGAGAGGACGCCGGTCTGACGCGTGTCGAAGCGGAGTCCGCCGAGTCTGACGGTTCACCAGGCGAGCCGGAACCAGACCGTCTTGCCCGTCTTGTCCGAGTCCACGCCCCACCCACTGGCGAGTGCGTCCACCAGGAGCAGACCACGCCCGTGGTGTGCATCGTGATCGATCGGCCGCAGGACCGGGCGCTCCGACGACTCGTCGGCCACCTCCACCCGGACCCCCTGATCGTCCCGGGACAGGCGCAGCTGCACCGGCCCGGTCCCGTGGTGGACGGCATTGGTGACCAGTTCGCTGGTCAGCAGGACGACGATCTCCAAGGAGGTCCGCGAGACGTCGGGCAACGACTGTGCGACGAGGACCCGAGCGGCGCGGACCGAAGCCTGATCCCCGGCGAGCACCCAGTCCCACCGCCGCAGCTCCAACGCGCCCTCACCTTCGCAGCCGGTGCCGCCGCAACGCTTGGCGCACAGTCCTCCCGCACAGGTAACCACACCAGCTCGGCGCCACGCCCCGGCCTAGGCGCACGCCCCGGCCCGTGGCGGTCACCAAGCGCTGCGCTCGATGCGGTAGTCGCCACCGCTCTCCTCGATGCGGCTCCACGCGGCCGGTCCGAAGTGGAGCTGCCGGTCGTTGTCCGGATCGATGACTTGCACCGCGCCGGTATCCAGCAGGTCATAGGTCGCAGTCCCGCCGAACTCGTAGCGCTCAGCTCCGATGAGAAAGACCGTGAAGTTCGCCATCGGACGACGGTAGCGGCAGCGCGCCGACACCACGACCAGGTTCGTCATGGTGACGCGGCTGCCATCGGGTCGCCGCTGGCGGGCACATCAAGACGGATCCGTGTGATACTTGAGGGAATGACATCCTCAGCCCGTCCTCGGCGACACCTTGCCAGCAGCCCCTTCCGGCCCGATCCGGAGCCGATCGTCGAGCAATATGCGCTGGGTGATCTCGTGTGCCATGACGCCTATGGGGTGGGTCACGTCGTGCAGCAGGAGGCGAGCGCGGTGATCGTCGACTTCCGCTCCCAGACGGTCCGACTGACGAGCCCGTTCTCCAAGATGACCAAGCTGTAGGCGGTCCACGAGAGGGTCCGCGTCCACGGTGGTGCTCACGCGGGTTCGACTCGTGCCAGGATCAGGGCATGGGTGTGTCGGATGATCCGGTGACCCGGCTGCGCTCGCTGGTCTACACCGGCGACGGTCGCGGTCTCGTGGCCATGCTGTCTACGGGTCCATGGCCCGAGGACTCGCTGCAGCTGATCGGCGACGGCCTGTGCGCTGCGGTCCGTGCTCACGTCGACGGCGCACGCCAGCTGGCTGCCACCTGCATCGACGCGCTTGACGTGCGGGAGTGGGAAGGCGACCGTGAGCTGGTCGAGGCGCTCGGCGCCGCCCTGGGGACGGCACCGACGCCGCTGCTGCGGCCGCTCCCCGTCGACTTGGAGGAGCTCTCCTCCATCCTGGAAGGCGACCCGGTCTACGGCGGCGGACGGATCGACCTGACCACAGGGGAGGTCTGGCCCGAGTCCGCCCTCGAGAACGCCAGGGACATCGACGAGATCGACGAGGACGACGACGACCCCGACCGCTGGCTGTGGGTGGAGTGTGAGGGATCCCGCGCGGGCTTCCGCGACATGGTCGTCTTCATCGGCGACGTCGAGGACACCCGGCTCGTGGACCGGCTGAGCCGGGCCATCGAGGGACGAGGCGCTTTCCGTCGGTTCAAGGACACCCTCGCCGAGCTTCCCGACCTGTTGGCGCGTTGGTACGCCTTCTCCAACGACCGCCAGCGCGGTCGGGCCCGATCCTGGCTCGCCGCCGAGGGCTACACGCCAGTGCCCAGGTAGTCCACGGCGCCAGCGATCCTCGACGCGGCCCGCGCTCTTCGGTGTGGGCTTCACGATGTTGTCGGTGCCGTCTGGTCGAATCGTCGAGGTCGGGACAGACCGAGGACGGGGGTCACTCATGGGGACGAACAACAAGGCACGTCGCGCAGCGAAGTCGCGTCAGAAGACGCAGCACGGCACACCGCGCAGTCGCGGAGAGCGCACCGGGTCCGGTCGCCCGTCGTCGTACGGCGATGCCTTTGGTGCGGCGCGCGATGACGCGTTCATCGACGACTGCTGGGTGTCGGCGTTCGCGCAGCTCGACGGGGATGTGCACGAGGTCCCCGCGATCCTGCGCGACCTGATGACCTTCCCCGCGGACCTGGTCGAGACGCGGGCGCAGGAGCTGTTGGTCGCGCTCGTGGGTCGCCTCTGGTCCCGTGGATGGCAGCCGGCGGAGGTGAGACGACAGGTTCGGATCGTGTCTGACGCCCGCGTCGCAGGACTCGCCGATCTCGTGATCCATGCTGATCACGCGGGGCGCTCGGGTCAGGGTCTTGACCCGCGTTGGGCCGAGCAAGTGGCAGCCCTGGGCGGCCGCGAGCACTCCACGCGCGATGCGTGGTTGAGCCGATGGCGTGACCGGGAAGGGCTCAGCCGCACGGACGCCTATGAGATGGTCGTCACGCTGGGTCGCCTCAGTGGGGAGCTGCCCCCGCTGGACATCCTCATCCCACCTCCGGGGGCACGGTCGTCGACGGTGACGGTCGGACTTCCCGCTCGCAGCGCCGGCCACCACCCGATGCTCGAGCGGATCCGCAAGCTGCTGGCCAAGGCGGAGGCCACGGACTTCGAGGAGGAAGCGGCGACATTCACAGCGAAGGCGCAGGAGCTGATGACGCGGCATGCGATCGACGAGGCGCTCCTCCACCACGAGGACCGCGGTGACGTGCCGCGGATGATCCGCGTCCCGCTCGATGCGCCGTATGCCGACGCGAAGGGGCTGCTGCTGGCAGTCGTCGCCACCGCCAACCGCTGCCGCTCGGTGCAGCTCGCCCGCTATCACATGAGCAGCGTCCTGGGGCACGGCAGCGACCTCGCGGTGGTCGAGATGCTCTTCACGTCGTTGCTCATCCAGGCGCAGAAGGCAATGGTGGACGCCGGACGAGGGCAAGCCGGCCGGCGTGCCCGCAGTGCGTCGTTCCGCTCCTCGTTCCTGCTTGCGTATGCCGGCCGGATCGCCGAGCGCCTGGCGTCGGTGAACGAGTCAGTGTTGGATCCGCAGCGGGCGGCGGCGGCACTTCCGGTGCTGCGATCCCGCGAGGATGCCGTCGAGGAGTTCCTTCAGGATCGGTACGGCGACAGTCTCACCTCGAGCGTCATCCGTGGTGGCCATGACTATCTCGGCCGGGCGCATGGCCGCCAGGCCGCCGACGCGGCGAGGCTCGACGCCGGCCAGCTCACCGGCTGACCGCCGCGTCGACCACTTGGGCACCTGGAAGGGACGTAGCGCGATCGTAGCGGCTGCGGCTACGCTTGATCTATGGGTGCCACAACGATTCCGGCGCGTGACCTGCGGAACCACTACGGCCAGATCATCGCGCGCGTGCTGAGCGGCGAGCACATCACCGTAGTCGCTGATGGCGTGCCTGTCGTCGACCTCATCCCCCACGAGCCGGACGCCGCTCCTCCTAGGTTCCGGCCGGCGAACGACCGCCCACACTGGGCTGCCCTGTCTGCCGAGGCGGCCGACGAATGGGCCGCTGACATCCGCGATCTGACGGATGCGGTGGACCAGGCACCGAGCGACCCGTGGGAGCGCGGGTGAAGCCGGCGCCGCTCGGTCTCCTTGACACCTCTGTGGTCATTGACATGCCCGATGACCTTGACGCCTACGCCGTGTCTGTTGGCGTCACAGCAGTGACTGTCGGAGAACTCGCGTTCGGGTTGCACGTGGCGGATCCGATCAAGAGTGCCGAGCGGGAACAGCGCTATCGAGACCTGCTGGCGACCTACGACCCGGTTCCGTATAACGCTGCGGCCGCGCACTGGTACGGCGCGGTCGCAGCGACCGTTCGGGCGTTGGGCCGCAACCCACGCCCTCGGATGGGGGACCTCATGATCGCTGCTACAGCCCGCAGCGTGAGTGCCGCCGTCCTCACCCGCAACGCGGAGGACTTCCGCGGTCTTGAGGGGATCGTCAGGGTCATCCCCATCACTTAGCGGCTGCAGGACCCGCCATCCGGGCGTCGGATCTGCGCTCGCCGCCCAGCAGCCGCACGAGGATCAGTCAGCTGCGAACGCCAGATACGCCGGACGCAGCAGCTCGCACAGCTCTCGCCCGCGGACGTCGACCGCGACCTTGGGAACCTGGTCGAGAAGCCCGTCCGGGGCTGTGGGTGGTGCCGCCGTCGCGGGAAGGTCGCCCTGCATCTCGAAGAAGGAGCCGAGGCACTCGGCCAGCGGCGTGCTCGTCCGTTCAGCCGCATCGGCCGCCGGAGGTCCGTCGCCGCGGGCCGCGCGCAGGTTCGCCAGGAGGTCCTCCCGCTCCCGGCCGCGCCACGCGAGGATCCTGAACGGGTCGTCGTCGAACGTCTCCGCCAGCAGGTAGAACGCCGCCGCCAGATGCTTGCACGGCACCTCCCAGTCCGGGCAGGAGCAGTCCAGCGTCAGGTCACGCGCGCTCGTGGGGAACAGCGGCAGACCCAGTCCCGCGAAGACCTCCTCGATGTCCTCCGGCATCTCACCGGCCAGCAGCTTCGCCAGATACCAGGCGTTGCCGGCGAGCTCGCGCTCAAGCTGCGCCCAGTCAGCCTTGCCGAAGGCGGTCAGCCCGATGCGCACGCGATAGGGCCGTGCCCGAGTGCCCTGCACCTGGGCGCTCACGGTGCCCGCGGCGACGTCGAGGGAGATGACCTGGCCCTTGCGGGCGTAGGTGCGGCCCCGCTGCAGCCGCCCGCCCATGCCCATGCCCTCGAGCACCGTGATGAAGCGCTCCGACCACCAGGTCTGAGCGATCGCACCGCGTGTGCTTCTCGCCTTGAGCCCACCCTCGACGGCACGCGGCTTCGACGGCGGCGGGAAGCCGGAGCCCCAGTGCGACCGGCTATTCACCGACGGCTCCTTCGGAGAGGCTGAAGAGCTCCCGCAGCTCGGTGGTGGAGAGCTCGGTGAGCCAGCCCTCCCCGTCGCTCACGACCAGGTTGGCGAGCGCCTTCTTGGCCTCGATCATGTCGTCGATCTTCTCCTCGAGCGTGCCGGTGCAGATGAACTTGTGCACCTCCACGTTGCGCCGCTGACCGATGCGGAAGGCTCGATCGGTCGCCTGGTCCTCCACCGCCGGGTTCCACCAGCGGTCGAGATGGATCACGTGGTTTGCCGCGGTGAGCGTCAGACCGGTGCCGCCTGCCTTCAGTGACAGCAGGAAGATCGATGGACCGTCGCCGGACTGGAAACGCTCGACCATCTCGTCGCGCGCCTTCTTCGACGTGCCGCCGTGCAGGTAGGCGACGTCGGTGGCGAACCGGGCTGCCAGATGCGGGAGCAGCATCTCGGCGAACTCGGTGAACTGGGTGAAGCACAGCACCCGGTCGCCTTCGGCCAGGATCTCCTCGAGGATCTCCTCCAAGCGGATGATCTTGCCCGAGCGTCGGCCGACGGGTGACCGGTCGTGCAGCAGCTGGGCGGGGTGGTTGCAGACCTGCTTGAGCTTGGCCATCGCGGCGAGCACGTTGCCGCGGCGCTCGATGCCGCGTGTGCTCTCGATCTTCTCCAGCATCTCATCGACGACGACCTGGTACAGCGAGGCCTGCTCGGTGGTGAGGCGGCAATACTGCTTCATCTCGATCTTCTCGGGCAGATCGTCGATGATGGTCGGGTCCGTCTTGAGCCTGCGCAGCACGTAGGGCCGGGTGATGGCGCGCAGGCGTTGCGCCGCGTCAGCATCCCCATGCCGCTCAACCGGGATGGCGTAGTGGGTGCGGAACCGATCCTGAGGGCCGAGCATCCCAGGGTTGACGAAGTCCATGATCGACCACAGCTCGGAGAGCCGGTTCTCCACCGGGGTGCCGGTGAGCGCGATCCGGTGCGGCGCGCGGAGCCGGCGTACGGCCTTGGCCGAGCGCGACTGGCTGTTCTTCACCGCCTGCGCCTCGTCGAGGACCACGCGTCGCCAGTCCACCTCCGCGAGCTCGTCCATGTCGCGGACGGCGGTGCCGTAGGTCGTGACCGCGAGGTCGACGGTGGCGAGGCGCTCGGCGAGTGCATCGCCGCGCAGCCGCTCCGGACCGTGGTGGGCATAGACCCGCAGGTGAGGCGCGAACTTCGCTGCCTCCCGCTGCCAGTTGCCGACCAGCGACATGGGGCAGACCAGGATCGTCGGGCCGACCTCGGGATCGTCCGAGCGCTCCGCAGCCTCCAGGGCCAGCATCTGGACCGTCTTGCCCAGACCCATGTCGTCGGCCAGACAGGCGCCCAGTCCGACCGAGGAGAGGAAGCTCAGCCATGACAAGCCCCGCTGCTGGTAGGGCCGGAGCTGGGCCCCGAACTCCGCCGGCGGCTCGACGAGCTGGAGGGTCTGCGGCGCGGCACCGTCGAGCAGCGACCCCAGCCAGCCGTCGGCCTCCACGCCGATGATCTCGAGCGGGACGTCGACGTCGTCAGGATGGGCCGCGGCCAGCGCGAGGATGTCCGCCGCCGACATCGAACCGGACTTCTCGCGGCCGAGGAACTCCAGTCCGCGCCGCAGCTGCTCGCGGTCGACACTGACCCACTGACCACGCATCCGCACCAGCGGCGCCTTGGCCTCGACGAGGGCGGCGATCTCCACGTCCGTCAGCGGCTCGTCGCCGACGGCCAGCTCCCACGTGAAGTCGCACAGCTGCTCCTTGCCGAACCGGCCGCCGGCGGCTGCGGCAGGGTCGGACCTGCTCGACGCGGACAACCGGAGGCCGAGCTTGGCCCGGCGGTCCCACCAGGTCGGCAGCAGTACGCCGAACCCGGCCGCGTCCAGCGCGGGGGCTGCCTCAGCGAGGAAGTGGAAGGCACCGTCGGAGTCCAGCTCCAAGGCGCACGGACGCTCGCGAGGAAGGCCGTCCGCGAGTCTCGGATAGACGCGGCTTGCTCGTCCGAGCTCCCCCAGCAGCAGCTCCTGCGGATGCTCCAGCCACCGCCGAAGCGTGCCGTCGTCGGTCCACGCCTGCTCGGCGGGCACCAGCAGGCTCGGGTCGGCGGTGGACTGCAGCAGGAACTCCAGCCGCCACCGTGGTTCGGGCTCGCCCACGTCGGTTGCCGACGCGGACTCCGGCTCGAGGTCGGTCAGACGGAACGTCGCGTGGGCGGGACCGACCTGCTCGACACCCACCTCGCCCCATGGCCCGAGCGCCTTCTCCAAGGCGGCGAGCTCCACCTCGTCGGCCTCGAAGTGGCCGTCCGGCGCGGTGAGGGCAGCAAGCCACGCCTCCACGGCAGGCGGCTGCTTGGGGCGGCGTCCGCGACGGGGCGGCACCAGGCTGACGTCGGAGAGCCTGGCACGCGCTGCCGCGTCCACCAGCTCCGCGAGGACACCGGCGGCGAGCTCGTTCGGGTCGTCGAGATCGGGCACCGCGCGACACACCGGCGGCATCGCGGTGACGAGAGCCTGCAGCGCCAGGACGTCGCGCCCCTGCAGAACCGGTCGCCACCGTGCTACGGGCACGTCGTCGTGCCCGATGGTCGGCAGCACTCGTCCGCGGTCGACGAGCTCTCGCGCGAATGCGGCCAGCTCGGACAGGTAGCGAACGGACGCCCCGGAGCGGACGCCGTCCGCGCCTGCGTCCTCGGGATCGTCGAACCAGGTGAGTGCCGCCGCCGGCTCGAGGACCGTTGCCGTCACGGTCCACGGGAGCAGCGTCGGCTCGGACTGCGGTTCGCGGCGCGGGGTGACGCGCACCATCTCGGGCGAGTCGAGCGGTGACTTCGCCAGGGACGGCAGCAGCAGGACGGCATCGCTCGCCTTCCCTGGAGCAACACCCGGCACCATGTCGATCGGCGCGGCGAACGGGTGTGGCCGCGCGGAGCGGGTCGCCTGGCTGCGGCTGGTGACCGCGCGATCGGAGTCCTCCGCCCAGAGTGCGATTACGCAGCCGCGAGCCACGAATCCATGCAAGACGAACATGCCGGCCAGGACGCCCTCTCGACTCGGTTCGCCGACAGGCTAACCCGGCCGTCTCCTCACGTCTCCAACGACCCGCGCACTTTCGCGGACCTCACCGCCCGAGGGCTGGCTGCTTGGCGAGCCGGTGACGGTGGTGTCGGATCCTGTCAGCGGGCTTCCGGCCGTCACGCTGGGGCGTTGGCTCACCACAGCCGAGGTCGCCGATGCCTTGGACGACGAGTGAGCGGCATCCGACTTCTCGACGCCCATGCGACCTCACACACGTGGTCGGACATCGGCACGTCACCGATGCGTACCTTGCTGCGCTCGCCGCGAGCAGGGGAGGACGGTTGGCCACTTTTGACCAAGCCTTGGCCGCCAGCGTCCCTGACCTCGTCGAACTGATCCCCTGATCCCCTGAAGAGCGGCACTGTCACAGTAGTAACGGCGACCGACTCTGCTACTGTTGTCACATCGGAGGTGTGCGATGGAGCGACGGGTCGGCTTTGCGTCGGGCCACGCAAGTGGACTGCAGCCTCGAGACGTCGTCGTGCGTGACGAGCTCGACCAGGACTCCGACATCGCCGGCAGCCGATACATGGCCCAGGGCGATGCCGCCGTGCCAGCCCCGAGAGCGGTCGTCGAGGTGGTCGGGCTGTCGGTCGACGAGGTCACCGAAGCCGTTGAGCTGCTGGCGCAGAAGCGTCAGATGGCGTCCGAGCTGACCACATCGCTGCGGACGCAGATCCTCGCGGCGCTGACGTGGGTGTCCGAACCGGCGATCTCGCCGGGCGACGTCACCGCAACTCAAGGCGTGGCGACGCTCCGGGCACGGCTGCTCGAGACGCCGTACGAGACGTTCGAGTCTCTCGCCGCGCGTCGCGGCTCGACGCCGAACGCGACGCGGACTGCGATCAAGCGAGCCCGCGATGCCGGCCGTGTCTTCAGTGTGCAGCACGGCGGGCGCGCGTTGATGCCGGCGTTCCAGTTCGAGGCCTCCGGCGATGTTCGGACAGCCTCGCAGGCCGTCGTCGCGACGCTTCGCGGCGTCGGGCTCGACGGCTGGCAGCTCTGGGAGTGGCTGGCCTCTCCCACCGGGTGGCTTGACTCAGATGTGCCGGCCGATCTGCTCGACAGCGAACCCGAGGTCGTGCTGGCGGCCGCGAGGCAGTACGCCGAAGAGCTCGCCGTCGGCCGGCATGGCGCTGTGGCGTCCGGGCAAGTGCCGGCTGTGGAGTCGTGACGGTTGCGGCTCGGCCGATCGAGCCGTGCCCACGGCCGTCGAAGTGCCCCGTCGCCGTCACCGAGCTCGTGACGCGGTGCACCGACGACCCCGACTCTCTGCCCGTCGCCACGCTGGCAGAGGGGGAGCCCTGGGTGCGGATCTACTGGTCCGTCGACGGTCACGCCGAGCCGAACCCCGGGGTCGGCAGCACCCGGTTCGCTCCGTTTCCCGGAGCCGGCGCGGCCGCGGACATCATGGTGCCGACGATGTACGTGGCCAGGACGCTGCGCGCGGCCCTGCTCGAGACGGTCTTCCACACCGCCGAGCCGACCGCTCGAGCCTCGGCAGCGACCACGAGACTCCCCTCGGTCTTGACGGGCAACGACCTGCTGGGGCGCCTCCATGCGCGGCTCGCGCTGCCGCGCTCCCTGCGGCTTGTCGACCTGCGCAACCCTGCCCTCTCCGGACTGGGGCTGGTGCGGGAAAGCGTCGTGAGCTCGTCCGCGCTGCACTACTCGTGCACCCGGCGCATCGCCCAGGCGATCTGCAACGCCGCGCCCGCGGACGGGGGCTTCGACGGGATTCTCTGGCACTCACGGCAGTCGGAGGTCGCCGCGAGCTACCTGGCAACCCCCGAGCGTGCCCGGCGAGCCGTCGCACGGCCTCCTGCGTCGGGCGGAGCCGCCGACGATGAGGTGGTCGTCTTGTTCTGTCACCGCGTCGAGGGTGGCCGAGCGGGTGGATGGAGGCTCGTGGAAGCGCCCGACAGCAGCGGCTCTCTCTTCGAGGGAAGCGGCGAGCGGGCCGTCCAGGAGCTGGCCGCCGACCTGGCGATCGTCCTCGACCCGAGCATCGATGGCACGTGACCACCTGCGGGCCCACGGGTCCCCACAGATCGAGGTGTGCCTACAAGCCGCCCGGAGCCTTGCGGCTGATCCGGTAGTGCAGCGTGAGGAACGGGAAGCCGAAGAGCCAGAAGGAGTGCTCGGCCCGCAGGCCGTCGGGGACGACGTACACCTCCAACTGCTCGTCGAGGCCGTCGACGCGCAGGGCGGTCAGCTCGTCGGCCGGGGTGTCGACGTAGGCGAGGTAGTGCCCCGCCTGGCCGTCGTCGACCCGGCTGGTCAGGGTGAGCCCGCCGTCGGGGCGTAGCCGCGGGCTGAGGGTCGCCGTGAAGCTGCCCTCGGGCACAGGGAAGCCGACGCTGACGTAGCCGCGGCCCTCATGCGTGTAGGTGGTGTAGATGCCGAGCATGATCGGCTCGTCGTCGTCAGCGAACGACCGGATCCAGCCGCGCACCGAGACGGCACCGTCCACGCCGCTGACGGTGTCGATGCGGCTCCGGATTCCGCGCTGGGCCTCGCGCTGGTTCATCGGGATGCTCGCCTGACCCAGCCGCCGGGCGACCAGGTTGCGGTAGAGCAGGTAGCCAGGCCGGACCCACCGTCGCCACTCCGGCACGATGTCGAGCGCGAACCGCGTGGTGTGCTCGTAGAACTCGCGCACCAGTGGGTCGATCTGGTGCGGGTCGAAGGCAGGACCGGCGAGGTCGTCGACCGACGTCACGATCCCGGCATCCGCGGCGTCCGGCGTGTAGAGCCCGCCGAGCTCCTCGGCCAGGTTCTGGACATAGCCGGTGCCGACGTACGCCGACCGCGCCGGCCGCGGCACCACGAACGGGAGGTCGACCGCCCTGACACGCTCGGCCACCAGGCTGACCTGTGGATCGCGGAAGAGCGCGGCAGCGAGGCAGCGGTAGGCCAGGACGGTGGAGGCCGCCGTGACGGCGCCCGGTGCTCCGCGCCGAGACAGGGCCTGGCCGACGGTGGCGCCCACCACCGGGCCGAACACGACCTTCTGCGGCCGCACCCCCATCGCACCGACCGTCGCGCCCATCGCCAGGCCGATGCTGCGTGGCCCGGCGTGAAGGACCCTGTCGGCCGTCCAACCGACGGGTGCCGCCATCGCGGTGCTCACGGCGATGCGCTGCCACAGGGCTGGGATCTCACCCGGTCTCTGGCGGGCCCTGGCGATCGCCTCCGAGGTGGCGAGGACGCCGGCGCCGAGGAGCGCGCCGCCCACCGCCGCGCCTGCTCCGCGGTGGGCGGCCAGCGATGCTCCGGCCATGCCGCCGATCGCAGCCGCGAAGCCGAGGGAGGAAGGTGACGCCACCTGCCCGAACCTAGTGCTTGAGCCCGGGCCTGTCGCGGCTCCCTCAGGCCGCCCGCCGCCGGACGAACCACCCCCGCCAGGCCTCGACCAGGTGAGCGGTCACGCCGAGCTCCTGGGCAAGTGCACCCGGATGCGGGCCGACGAGCCGCTCCGCACGCTCGTAGTCGTCGGTGTCGATCACCAGTGCGGCACCGAACTCCGAGGCCCTCCGCTCGAGCCTCGGCGTGGAGGACCGATCGCCGAACCGCGCGTGGCCGATCTCGTGGGCGAGCGTGGCGGTCGCCTGCGCGTGCGTCAGGCGCGTGTTGAGCACGATCAGGCGCTCGTCGTCGAGGTAGGCGCCGCGCCGGATGTCGCCGAGGTCCGCCCACTCCACCGCAAGGCCGAGAGCCTCGGCGTGCGCCAGGAGGACGTCCAGGGTCATGCCTCGTCGCCCCCCTCCTGCTCCTCGCTGATGCTCACGTGGTCGTGAGCGGCGATCCCGTGATCAGGACTATCAGCCGCCGCCGACAGCCGGCGGCGGGACCAGAGGCCGTCTCGCTCGTCCGCCGCCCGGAGGCGCAGCGCCAGCTCGTCGAGCATCTGCTGGTGGGAGACGGTGTCCCAGTCCGGGCGCCCGGGAGGAGGCGTCTTCGCCTCCTCGGCGGTCAGGAACCCCGCTGCGACGAAGGCCCTGAGGACGCTGTCCTCATAGGCCCGAGCAAGAGCGGCCACCTCGACCACCTTGCCGACCTTGCCGTTGCGCCAGCGGCTGATGGTGGAGCCGTCGACGCCGACCTTGCGCCCCACCGCGTCCTGCGGCTCGTCGCGGGTGAGCTCCCGCACGTAGATCGCCCATGTGTCCATGGCGGCATCCTAAACGTGCTTATGCCTGCATGCATAACGCGTGCATGACCGCTTGTGGAGTCGTGCAGTGACGCATATCCTATGCGGCAATGCATTCGACGCCGGGGGGAGCGGATGAGGATCAAGCTGCGCGGCAACATCATCTACGAGATCTGCACGGCCGCTGGAGGGATCAGCCGCGATGAGCTGGCGCGCCGGCTGAAGGTGGCCTCGTCGACCGCCTACCGGGTCGAGCGAGGAGACGTCGAGCCGTCGCCACGGTTCATTGCGTCGCTCATGCACTTCACCGGGCTGCCGTTCGAGGCGTTGTTCGAGATCGACCGCGGGCCCGCATAGAGGCCGGGGACAGTCGGCCCCGCGCGGAGATGCCTGGTCCAGAATGCAGCCGTGGAGATCTGGATCAACCCGTCCTGTTCCAAGTGCCGCACGGCGCTCTCGATCCTGGACGAGGAGGGCGCGACCTACACCGTGCGCCGCTACCTCGAGGATGTGCCCACCGCCGCCGAGATCGGTGACGTGCTCGGCCGCCTGGGGCTCGAGCCGTGGGACATCGTCCGCACCGCCGAGCCGGACGCGAAGGAGCTCGGGCTGAAGAGCTGGCCCCGCACCGCCGAGAGCCGCGACCGTTGGATCGCCGCCCTGGCCGAGCACCCGAGGCTCATCCAGCGTCCGATCATCACCGCCGACGACGGCACGACGGTCGTCGCCCGCACTGACGAGGCGGTGCGATCGGTGCTCTGAGGGCCGATAGCGTGACCGCTCATGAGATTCGCAGCGATGCCGGACGGTCGGCCGGTCGAGCGGATCACCCTCGGGTCGGCGCCGGGCGTGGTGGTCGACCTCCTGACCCTCGGCGCGACCGTGCACCGTCTCGAGGTGACCGGCGGGGACGGCGTACGACGTGATGTGGTCCTCGGGCGCGACAGCGTCGCCGACCTGCTCGGCGTGGACGGCTTCCTCGGCGCGACCATCGGGCGCTACGCGAACCGGATCGCGGGGGGCCGGTTCACTCTCGGCGACACGCAGGTCCGGGTCGCGACGAGCGACCGGGGCAACTCGCTGCATGGCGGACCCGACGGCTGGGACAAGCGACTCTGGTCGATCGAGGCCCAGAGCGACTCCTCGGTCACGATGTCGATCGTCAGTCCTGATGGCGACATGGGGTTCCCCGGCACGGTGGTGGCGTCGATGACGTGCACGGTCGACGGTGAGGGGGTGCGGGTCGAGCATGCGGCCACCACCGACGCCCCGACCGTCGTCAGCCTGACGAACCACAGCTACTTCAACCTCGACGGCGATGGCGCCGGGACGGTCGACGGCCATCTCCTCACGGTGCATGCCGACCACTACACGCCTGTGGACGCCACCGGCATCCCGCTCGGCGACCACGTCGCGGTCGATGGCACGGCCTTCGACCTGCGGACGCCGACGCTCCTCGGGCCCGTGCTGCGCACCGACGAGCCACAGCTCGCCTCAGCGGGGGGCATCGACCACAACTTCGTCATTCGTGGCGCCGGCATGCGGCCCGTCGCCGTGCTGTCCTCGGCCACGACCGGCACCACGCTGGAGGTGCTCAGCGACCAGCCCGGCCTGCAGGTCTACACCGGCAACGCGCTCGGTGGCTCCGGTCGACGCGGCCGCCGCTACCGGCCGGGCGACGGGATCGCGCTCGAGCCGCAGCTCTTCCCTGACACCCCGAACCATCCCGCGTGGCCATCGGCCCTGCTGATGCCCGGCGAGGTCCACCGATCGACGATCGAGTGGCGGATCACACCCTCCTGACGGCACTCGGAACTGGGACCTTTTGCCATGCGCGGTGCAGGGCTAGCGTGCCTGCATGAGGCGCCCGCCGCATGAGACCGTCGCAACCGTGCTGGTGGAGCCGCGCGCGCTCGTCGACCTCGAGCTGGAGCTGATGGAGCGAGATCTGCGGCTCTGGCCGATCCACAGCGCGCCGATCTGCCTGGACGGACCACGCACGGCCTTCCAGGTGCGCCGCACGATGCTGTTGGCCAAGCGCGGCGCGTGGGACTGCGCCGCCGAGTGGGTGCCGGTGTGGATCAGCTTCGGCGAGAGCTGGCACCGAGGCGACGAGCCGCTGCCGTGGGCGGCGCACGACGCGCTCTGGCAGCTGCTGGAGCGCTATGAGGAGCATGTCCGCTATCAGAAGCGCCTCAGCGGCGTGCGACCCCTGATGGTCGCCACCGAGCTGGCAGGGTAGGCCGTGACAATCCCGTAGGAAGGTTTGTGCTCGGCCACAGCAACTCCACAGTCTTCGGGCGCACGGTGGGATCACCACCGTGCGAAGGAGAGTCCTCATGGCCCACCGTCTCCGCCGCGCCGCCGCGGCCACCGTCCTGGCCGTGCCGCTCGTCGCCCTTCCTGTTGCCGCTCCCGCGGCGGTCGCGGCGGACTACGGCTACGGCTCCTCCGGCGGTTACGGCGGTTACGGCGGCTACGGCGGCTACGGCGGCTACGGCGGCTACGGCGGCTACGGCGGCTACGGCTCCTCCGGCGGTTACGGCGGCTACGGCGGCTACGGCTCGTATGGCGCCTATGGGTCGTACGGCGGGTACGACGACTACTCGAGCTCTGCAGGGACGACGGCCCTCGACGCGAACCCGGCCACCTCGCAGGAGTCGAAGGGCGTCGTGCTCATCGACACGGTGCTGGACTACGGCTCCGGCCGGGCAGCCGGCACGGGCATCGTGGTCACCTCGGATGGCATCGTCCTCACCAACCACCACGTGATCGCCGGCAGCACCGCCATCTCGGTGACGGTCCCGACCACCGGGCGCACCTACGCCGCCGACGTGGTCGGATACGACGCGACCGACGACGTGGCCGTTCTGCAGCTCGAGGGCGCGAGCGGACTGGCCACCACCACGGCCGACACTGACGGGGTGAGGACCGGCGAAGCGGTCACCGCCGTGGGCAACGCGGAGGGTGGCGGGACGCTGCTCGCCGCTGACGGGACCGTCACAGCCACCGGGTCCGACATCACCGTCGCCGACGAGCAGGGTGGCTCCGAGAGCCTGCGCAACCTGATCGAGGTCAACGCCGACGTCGTCTCCGGAGACTCAGGTGGCGCGCTGCTCGACTCTGACGGCGAGGTGATCGGCATGGACGTCGCCGCCTCGACCGGAGGCGCCGACGTGACCGGCTACGCCATCCCGATCCACACGGTGCTCGCGATCGCGGCGAGCATCCGAGCGGGTGACGGGGGCGGCGAGGTCGCGCTGGGGTACGGCGGCGCTCTCGGTGTGCAGGTCGCGAGCATGTCCGGCTCGCCCGTCGTCGAAGGCGTGATCTCCGATGGCGCCGCCGACCGTGCCGGCATCACCGCGGGCAGCACGATCACCTCCCTCGCAGGCACGACCATCGCCTCGACCGACGACCTGACCACCGCCGTCGCGAAGCATGCCGCGGGGGACCGCGTCCTCGTGCGCTGGACCGACGCCAATGGGGAGGGCCACTCCGCGACGGTGGTGCTCGGCCGTGCCCCCGTCGCCTGATGCTCGTTGAGACCTCCGATCACGCCGTAGTGTGCGAAGCAGGAGGTCCTGGATTGCTCAAGCTGTCGACTCTGTCCGGTGCTGGAGTGGCCGGCCGGCGGGCGGCCGCGCGTGAGGTGGTCCACCGCCTCACGGACGGGGTCACCGAGCCCGTCAAGCCGCTGGTCCGCTGGGGGCTGGGGCACGGCATGCCGCGGGTCGTGATCGGCCGAGCCGCGCGGCGGGGCGACCTGCAGGGACGCCTGATCACCGCGGCGGCGCGGCCGCGGCGCACCGACGAGCTCCTGCCGATCTTCGCCGAGCTGCGCGACCGCGGCATCCTCGTGCGGGGGACGTTCAGCTACGTGACGGTCGACCACGCGGCGGTGAAGGAGGTGCTGAGCAGCAGCGACTTCAGCGCGGGCCTTCCGACGACGGCCGGGTCGCTCGCGCGGCTCGACCGTTGGGCCGCGACCGACGTCTTCAACCCGGTCCAGCCGCCGTCGCTGCTGGTCACCGAGCCGCCGGACCACACGCGCTATCGCAAGCTCGTCACCCGTGTCTTCAGCGTGCGGGCGGTCGAGCGGCTGCGGGCGCGGACCGAAGAGATCGCCCACGAGCTCCTGGACGCCATCGACCCCGGCTCGCCCGCCGACCTCGTCGAGGCCTACTGCGGCCAGCTGCCCGTCATCGTGATCTCCGAGATCCTCGGCGTCCCGCCGGGGATGAGGCAGCGCATCCTCGAGCTGGGCAACCAGGCCGGAGCCAGCCTGGACCTCGGTGTCGGGTGGCGTCAGTTCCGGGGGATCGAGCGTGCGCTCGTCGAGTTCGACGACTGGCTCACCGGGCATCTCGCCCACCTGCGGCGGCATCCGGGGGACAACCTTCTGAGCCAGCTGCTGACCGCGCAGGAGGACGGTGTCGGTCTCACCGAGCGTGAGCTCAAGGCCACGGCCGGACTGGTCCTGGCGGCGGGCTTCGAGACGACCGTCAACCTGCTGGGAAACGGCATCGTGCTCCTCCGCGAGCACCCGGACCAGCTGGCCGCGCTGCGCAACGGCACCGCTGACTGGGGCAACGCCGTGGAGGAGGTGCTGCGCGTCGACCCGCCGGTCCTGCTGACGGGGCGGATCGCCCTGCGCGACACGACGGTCGGCGGTCAGGCCGTGCGCGAGGGCCACGCGGTGACCACCGTGCTGGCCGGCGCGAACCGCGACCCTGGCGTGTTCGCGGAACCGGACCGGTTCGACATCACACGGCCGAACGCCCGCGAGCACCTCTCCTTCTCCGCCGGACGGCACCACTGTCTCGGTGCGCAGCTGGCCCGCATGGAGGGCGAGGTCGGGCTGCGGGCGATGTTCGAGCGGTTCCCGCGGCTGCGGCTCGAGCCCGGCGCGACCCGCCGCCGTACCCGCATCCTGCGAGGCTGGGAGAGCCTGCCTGCCCGCGTCGAGTGAGACTCAGGCGTGGTCGCGACGCGTGCGCAGCAGCGCGATCGCCTGGGTGAGGGTGAGCGAGACCTGGAACATCGAGCGGAGGTGGAGGCGCATGCCGCCTCGTACCCCGCCCTGTCCTCCGATAACCGCAGCACCCGCGAGCCGGCGTGTGAGGCGGGCCGGAAGGACGGAACAATGCATTCTGTGCCGGGCCTGCTCACCGTCCTGCGCTCCTGGGGGCGCATCGGTTGCCTCGGCTTCGGTGGGCCGCCGGCGCACATCCGGCTGCTGCGTGAGCTGTGCGTGGACGACGAGGGCTGGATCGAGGCCGACGAGTTCGAGGACGCGATCGCGACCTGCAACCTGCTTCCCGGCCCGTCGTCGACGCAGTTGGCCATCTTCACCGCCTGGCGTGTGCGGGGGACGGCCGGTGCGGCCGTCGGTGGCCTGGCCTTCATCCTGCCCGGCCTCGTCCTGATCCTGGCCCTGGCCGCCCTCTTCCTGAGCGGACCGCCGGACTGGGTGATCGGGGCCGGCGCCGGCGCGGGGGCCGCGGTGGCAGCCGTCGCCGTGCACGCGGGCTGGGGGCTGACGCCCGCCAGCTGGAGCCGGCGAGTGTCGACGGCACGCTGGGTGGCGTACGTCGCCGCCGGCGCCGCGGCCGCCGCCGTGCTCGGTCAGTGGGTGGCCCTCGTGCTCGTCGCTTGCGGACTGGTCGAGCTGGCCGTGCGGCACCCCGCGCGGGACCTCTCGGCGGTCCTCCCGCTCGCGGTCGCGGGCGGGGGCAGCGTCGGGGCCGGTGTCCTGGTGTCGCTGGCCTGGACCTCCCTCAAGGTGGGCGCGCTGTCCTACGGCGGCGGCTTCGTGATCATCCCGTTGATGCAGTCCGACGCCGTCGACGAGCACGGCTGGATGACCGGTCCTCAGTTCCTCAACGCTGTCGCCCTCGGCCAGGTCACGCCCGGACCCGTCGTCCACACGGTCGCGGTCGTCGGCTACGCGGCCGCCGGTCTCCTCGGCGGTCTGCTCGCCGCGGCGGTGGCGTTCGGGCCGTCGTTCGCCTTCGTGCTGCTCGGCGGTCGTCACTTCGACCGGCTGCGGGTCGACCGCCGCGTGCAGGCGTTCCTGGCGGGCGCGGGACCGGCGGCCATCGGTGCGATCTACGGCTCGGCGGTGCCGCTGGCGCGCGAGCTCACCGACCCCTGGCAGTACGCCGTCCTCGCTGCCGCAGCCCTCGCGCTGCTCCTGCTGCGGCGCGGCGTCGTCGGCGTGCTGGTCGGGGCGGGACTGGTCGGTGTGCTCGTCGCGCTGCTGAGCTGATCAGCTCCCGGCGATGTTCACCATCCAGTCGATCCCGAAACGGTCGGTCACGAGTCCGAAGTCGTCACCCCACATCTGGCGCTCGAGCGGGACCTTGACCGCTCCCTCGACGCAGAGCTTCTCCCAGTAGCCGCGCAGCTCGTCGCCGTCGTCGCCGCTGAGGCTGACGGTGATCTGGCTGCCGGGAGTGAACTCCATGCCCGGCGGGGTGTCGGAGGCGAAGAGCGTGTAGCCGCTCGGGGTCTGCAGCGAGGAGTGCATGACGAGGTTCGCCTCGGCGGCCTCCGGGTCGCCCATCTCGCCGAAGGTGCTCACGAAGAGCTCGCCCCCGAAGACGGACTGGTAGAACTCCATCGCGTCGCGCGCGGTGTCCTGGAACGACAGGTACGGATTCAGCTTGCTGGCCATGCGACTGACGCTAGACCTCGCCGCCGACAGTCGAGGAGCGACGAAGGTGAACAGTCATCCACAACGCGCCGGTCAACGGGCCGTCCCCGCCAGCTCGGCGACGAGCCGGGCGAGCACCTCGGGGGTCCTGCGGAAGAACCAGTGGCCGCCCTCGACGACGTGCGTGCGCAGGTCGGCGGCGTACGGCACCGGCGCCTCCGTCTGCAGAGCGACCGTGACGTGCGGGTCCTCGCGCGGTGCGACGACCTGGACGGGCACGACGGCCGTTCCCGGCGCCGGGCGGTCGATGCCGAAGTTCGCCCGGTAGAGCTCGAGCCCGTTGACCGCGTCCGGCTGCGGTCGGTGTCGGACGGGTGCGCGGAGCGATCCGGCAAGCGCGCGGTCGAGGAGGCCGGCCCTGATCATCGCCTCGGGCAGCACCGGCATCCGGAAGAGGCCGATGTACCACGAGTCCGCCAGCTGCTGCAGGCGCGCCGAGCGGTGGGCCCGGCGCAGCCACGCCCCCGACATGGCAATGCTCGGCCCCGACACGGAGGTGAAGGTGGCCAGCCGGTCGGCGAAGCGGTCGTCGGTCACGGCGTCCCAGGACTGGATCGATCCCCAGTCGTGCGCGAGCAGGTGCACTCTCCGTCCCGGGGCAGTCGCGTCGATGACCGCGGCCAGGTCGTCGACGAGCTGGGGGATCCGATATCCCTCACGCCGCCTCGGCGCCTGCGACGCGCCGGCCCCGCGCACGTCGTAGGTAACGACGTGGAAGTCGTCGACGAGCAGCGGCACCACGGTGTCCCACACTGTGTGGTCGTCGGGGTAGCCGTGCACGGCCACCAGAGTCGGTCGGTCGCGGTCGCCGGACTCGTAGACCGCGAGCGACACGCCGTCGCTGGACACCACGTGCCGGTCCGGCACGGACGCCGATGAGCCTGCCGATGAGCCTGCCGATGCGGTCATGATTCGACCTTAGGCCGATGGGGTCACGAGGTGGGGCGCCGCGGGCGCCGGGCGCGTTCAGAGTGCCGGGCGCCGGCGCGCCACGACAGACTGAACTCCGTGAGCATCGCAGCCAGCATCGGACGCGACGTCCAGGCCCGCATCTTCCGCGCCGGCCTCTTCGGCCGGCGACCGGTGGTGCCGGTGGAGCCGAGCGCGCTCGAGGCGGCGGCTCGGCGGGTCATGAGCAGGCAGGCGTGGGCGTACGTCGCCGGCGGAGCCGGTCAGCACCGCACCGTGGCGGCCAACACCGCCGCGTTCGCCGAGCGTCGCATCGTCCCGCGGATGATGGTCGACGTCACGGCACGCTCGCTCGAGACGACGCTTCTCGGTCGCACCATCCCGGCGCCTCTGCTGCTCGCGCCGATCGGCGTGCTCGAGATGGCTCATGCGGATGCGGAGTATGCCGTCGCCCGCGCCGCCCGGTCACTCGGGATCCCGATGGTCATCTCCACGCAGGGCAGCGTGCCGATGGAGGAGACGGCCGCGACGCTCGGCGACTCCCCGCGGCTCTTCCAGCTCTACTGGAGCAGGGACGAGTCCGTCGTACGGTCGTTGGTGGAGCGCGCGGAGGCCATCGGCTCCGACGCCCTCGTGGTCACCCTCGACACCCACCTGCTGGGCTGGCGCACCCGTGACCTCGACCTCGGCTACCTGCCGTTCGCGCGCGCGGAGGGAATCGCGCAGTACCTCTCGGACCCGATGTTCCGCCAGCTCGTCGCTGCCCGCCCGCGTGCCGGGCAGGCCCCCAGGCCCGCGCCTCGAGAGGCGGTGAGCGCCGTGCGAGCGCTGCTGTCGATGGCCCGGCACCACGCCCGCTGGACGGGCGGGACGCTGCGCGACAGCCTGCGCTCACCGTTGCCTCGCGCGTCCGTGGAGACCTTCCTCGACGTCTTCTCCCGCTCCGATCTGACGTGGGCGGACCTCGCGCGGCTGCGGGAGATGACCGCCCTGCCGATCCTCGTGAAGGGCGTGCAGCATCCCGACGACGCGCGGCTCGCGATCGAGCACGGCGTCGACGGGATCGTCGTCTCGAACCACGGCGGTCGGCAGGTCGACAACGCGATCGCGTCCCTCGACGCGCTCCCGGCCGTGGTCGCGGAGACCGCGAGCCGGGTGCCGGTGCTCTTCGACAGCGGGGTGCGCAGCGGTGCCGACGTCGTCGTGGCCCTCGCGCTCGGAGCCGACGCGGTGCTGCTGGGACGACCCTGGGTCTACGGTCTCGCGCTGGCGGGCGAGGCGGGGGTCCGCTCCGTCCTCGAGAACGTCCTCGCGGAGCTCGACCTCACGATGGGCGTGGCGGGGGTGAGCAGCATCGGGCGGATCACCCCCGACCTGCTCGTGTGACCACCTCCTAAGGTGGAGCGCATGCAGACGCGCATTCTCGGACGCACCGGCCGCACCGTCTCCGTGATCGGCCTCGGCACCTGGCAGCTCGGCGCCGACTGGGGTGAGGTCGACGAGGCCGATGCGCTGGCCGTCCTGGACGCGGCCTACGCCGAGGGCATGACCTTCTTCGACACCGCCGACGTCTACGGCGACGGCCGGTCGGAGTCGCTCATCGGCTCATGGCTGAAGGCGAACGCCGGGTCCGGCGTGACCGTGGCGACCAAGATGGGCCGACGGGTCGACCAGCTGCCGGAGAACTATGCCCTCGACAACTTCCGGGCCTGGAACGACCGCTCCCGCGCCAACCTCGGCGTCGACACCCTCGACCTGGTCCAGCTTCACTGCCCGCCGACCGCCGTCTACTCCGACGACGAGGTCTTCGACGCGCTCGACACCCTCGTCGCCGAGGGTCGCATCCGCAGCTACGGCGTCTCGGTCGAGACGGTCGACCAGGCGCTCACGGCCATCCGACGTCCGGGCGTCGCGTCGGTGCAGATCATCCTCAACGCGTTCCGGCTCAAGCCCCTCGACGAGGTGCTGCCCGCCGCGGCGAAGGCCGGCGTCGGCATCATCGCGCGGGTCCCGCTCGCCAGCGGTCTGCTGTCGGGTCGCTACACCCTCGAGACCACCTTCTCGGCCGACGACCACCGCAGCTTCAACCGCCACGGCGAGGCGTTCGACGTCGGCGAGACCTTCTCGGGCGTCGACTACGAGACCGGCGTACGTGCCGCCGCGGAGTTCAGCGAGCTCGTCCGGTCGACGCTGCCCGGCGTGACGCCGGCGCAGGCCGCACTCGCGTGGGTCGCTTCGCTGCCCCAGGTCTCCAGCGTCATCCCCGGCGCCCGAAGCACCGACCAGGCCCGCTCCAACGCCGCGGCCGGCTCGATCGAGGTGCCGCCCGGGTTCGACGAGGCCGTCCACCGGCTCTACGACACCTACTTCCGCGAGGCGATCCACGACCGCTGGTGATCGGCGCTGCCGCGGACGTCCTATGGGGTGGCTGCCTGAGCGACCGACTCGTATGACGTCCCGCGCGGAGGGGTCTTCGGACGTCATGCGGGGTGGCTGCCTGAGCGACCGACTCGTATGACGTCCCGCGCGGAGGGGTCCTCGGACGGGTTCAGGACCGACGCGGAGCGAAGAGCGCCGCGACGAAGGCGACCGCCACGGCGGCGGCGCCGGTGAGCAGCGCGGGACCGATCGCGCCGGTGTAGCCGTCGGGGGAGATCTGACCGCCGTTGCCGAGGAAGACGGCGGTGAGCAGCGCGATGCCGAACGCGACGCCGAACTCGCGGATCGTCGAGTTGGCCGAGCTGGCGGTGGCGAAGTCGCTGTCCGGCAGCCCGTCCAGCACGGCGTTGGAGACCGATGGGAATACCAGGCCCATGCCGATGCCGGCCATGGCGAGGGCGGGGACGAAGGCGGCGTACGACGAGCCGGACTCGGTCAGCCCCGCGAACCAGACGAGCGCACCTGCCTGGAGGGCGAGGCCGAGGAGCAGGAGCGGCCGGACTCCGATGCGACCGGCGAGCATCCCCGCTAGCGGCGCCACGACCATGGGTGCCGCTGTCCAGGGGAGGGTGCGGATGCCGGCGCCAAGGGGCGAATAGCCCTGGACGACCTGGAGATACTGCGCCATCAGGAACACGGCGCCGAACATCCCCACCGTGAAGCCCAGTGCCACCAGGTTGGCCACCGAGAAGCTGCGCGAGGCGAAGAGCCGCATCGGCAGCACGGCGTCGGAGCGGCGTCGGGCGTGCAGGACGTACGCCGGCAGCAGGAGACCCGAAGCGACGAGCGGGATCAGCACGCCGGCCGAGGTCCAGCCGTCGTCGTTGCCGTGGACGATTCCCCAGATGCCGAGGAAGACCGCGCCGCCGAGCATGACCGCGCCCAGGAGGTCGAGCCGCTGCCAGGTGCCGCGGGACTCCTGCACCGCGGCGAGGATGAGAGGCACGGCGAGCACGGCGACGGGCACGTTGAGCCAGAAGATGGCCTGCCAGCTGACGCCTTCCACGACGGCGCCGCCGACCACCGGTCCGAGAGCGACCCCCAGCCCGGAGACGCCGCCCCAGATGCCGATCGCCGCGGGACGGAGTCGGTCGGGGACGTTCGCGGCGAGCAGCGTGAGCGACAGCGGCATGATCGCGGCGGCGCCGAAGCCCTGCAGCGCTCGCGTGGTGATCAGCGCGGCCGACGAGTCCGACAGCGCCGACCCGATGGAGGCCAGCGTGAAGATCACGATGCCGCCGAGCATCACGCGCCGGCGGCCGATCCGGTCTCCGAGCGTGGCGGCGGGGAGCATGAAGGTGGCGAACGCGAGGGTGTAGGCGTTCATGAACCACGACAGATCGCTCACGCTCGCGCCGAGGTCGGCGCGGATGACCGGGAGCGCGCTGGTCATCACGAGGTTGTCGAGCGTCGCCATGAACATCGGCAGGCTGACGGCGGCGATCGCGAGCCAGAGCGGGGCGCGACGGGCGAGGACCGGAACGACCGGTGCATCAGCCCCCTGAGTGACGGCAGACATCGCATCTCCTGTTGTTGGCATTGAATGATTACAAGCGATGACAGGACGATAAGTAATCGACTGATAACATGTCAACCATGAACGTCCGGATGCCTGCCGCCGAACGCCGCGAGCTCATCCTCGAGGCGGCGACCCGCGCGTTCGCGGCAAGCGGATACGCGGGCACGAGCACCGACACCGTGGCCAAGGAGGCGGGGGTCAGCCAGCCGTACGTCGTCCGCATGTTCGGCACCAAGCTCGACCTGTTCCTCGCCGTGTTCGGCCGCGCCTGTGAACGGATCGACGCCGCCTTCCGCAGCGTCCTCGACGAGCGGCCGTTCGACCCGCAGAGCGACGAGGACAAGCAGCGGATGGGCGCCGCCTACACCGGGCTCCTCGACGACACCGACTTCCTGCACGTGCTGATGCACGGCTTCACCGCGAGCTCGGTGCCGGAGATCGGCGTCCAGGCCCGCGCCGGGATGGCGACGATCTTCGCGACCCTGCTCGAGACCGGATGGTCCGCGGAGGACGTGCGCGACTTCATCGCCAAGGGCATGCTCCTCAACGTGCTGGTCTCGATCGGCGCCTTCGGCACCACCGTCGGTCCTCTGGGCGCCCTCGTCGAGGTCTGCATGCCCGAGGAGAGGCGCCTGCCCCGGGCCGAGGCGGCGGTCGAGGCGAGCGTCGCATCCGGGAGCGGCCCGTGAGCGTCGTCGTCGTCGGCGGTGCCAACATCGACCTCAAGGCGCGCAGCCGCGCGCCGGTGGTGCCCGGCACCAGCAACCCCGGCAGGGCGACGCTGTCGCCCGGCGGCGTCGGCCGCAACATCGCCGACAACCTCGCCCGCCTGGGGACGGCCACCACGCTCGTCACCGCGGTCGGAGCCGACCTGCTCGGCGACGACCTGCTCGGGTCCACGGCGACGGCGGGCGTGGACATCTCCTGCGTACGTCGCACCCAGCTCCCCACCGGCACCTACACGGCCGTGCTCGACGAGGGCGGTGAGCTCGTCGTCGCGGTGGCCGACATGGCCGCCGTCGAGTCGCTGTCGCCCGGCGACGTCGACGCGGTGGCGGACCGGATCGCCGAGGCTGAGCTCCTGATCCTCGACGGGAACCTGATGCCGGCGACCCTCAGCGCGGGGGTCGACATCGCGGACAGGGCCGGCGTACGCGTCGTCGTCGACCCCGTCTCCGTGCCCAAGGCCCAGCGCCTGGCGGACGCCGTACGACGCCCCCTCTTCCTCCTCACCCCCAACGCCGACGAGCTCCGCGCGCTGACAGGCCTCGCCGACGACACGGCCGCGATCGCGGAGCTGCGACGTCGTGGCGCCCAGCTCGTCTGGCTCCGGCGAGGGCCGGCCGGCTCGGTCCTCTCGACGCCGGATGGCCCGGTTGTGCTCGCCTCGACCGCGGACGAGGTCGTCGACGTGACGGGCGCCGGTGACGCGATGCTGGCCGCCTTCTGCCACTTCCTCCTCGCCGGTGCCGCACCCGCGGAGGCCGCCCGCCTGGGCCACTCGGCGGCCGCCCTCACCGTCGCCAGCGCGTCCACCGTCCGCCCCGACCTCACCGAGACCCTCGTCAGGAGCCGCGCGTGAACGACCAGATCCGGTTGACCGAGGAGGTCGCCGACGCGCTCGCCGACGGGCGGCCTGTCGTCGCCCTGGAGAGCACGATCATCAGCCACGGGATGCCCTACCCGCGCAACGTCGAGATGGCCCGCGAGGTCGAGGCGATCGTGCGCGTGCAGGGTGCCGTGCCGGCCACGATCGCGGTGCTCGACGGGATCCCGCGTGTCGGTCTCGGCGAGGACGCCCTGGAGCTGCTCGGCTCCGATCCCGACGTCGTCAAGGTGTCGGTGCGCGACCTTCCCTATGTCGTGGCGCGCGGCCTGCACGGCGCCACGACCGTCGCGGCGACGATGCGGCTGGCGTCGCTGGCCGGCGTACGCGTCTTCGTCACCGGAGGTCTCGGCGGCGTCCACCGGGGCGCCCAGCAGAGCTTCGACATCTCCGCCGACCTCACCGAGCTCGGGCAGACCTCCGTCGCCGTCGTCTCCGCCGGCGTGAAGTCGATCCTCGACATCGGGCTGACCCTGGAGACGCTCGAGACCCTCGGTGTGCCCGTGCTGGTCAACGGTGCCGACGAGTTCCCCTCCTTCTACTCGCGCTCGTCGGGGTTTGCGGCGCCGATGCGGGTCGACGGGCCGGCCGAGACCGCGGCCGTGCTGCGGGCGAAGTGGTCGCTCGGGCTGCCGGGCGGCGTCGTCATCGCCAACCCGATCCCGGTCGAGGACGAGATCCCCGCCGACGAGATCGGCGGCATCATCGACCGGGCCCTCGCCGATGCCGCGCGGCTCGGCGTCACAGGCAAGGACATCACGCCCTACCTGCTGGGCCGGATCGTCGAGATCACCGACGGCGCGTCGCTCACCGCCAACGTCGCGCTCGTCAAGGACAACGCCCGGTTCGGGGCGGCCGTCGCGGTGGCCTACGCGGCCGAGTGATCAGTCCGCCTCGCGCGCCGGGTTGCCGGCGAGCGTGACCTCCATTCGCCCCAGGACGTCGGGGTCGGCGACGAGGTCGACACCGGTGATGACCCCGTCGGCCACCGTGAAGAGGAAGGCCACCTTGACCTCGCGATGGTGCACCCAGGCGGCGGCGGACCACCCGTCGATCGTGACGGGTGCGGCGCCTCTCACGCCGTTGAAGCGGGCGGCCACGGCCTCGGCTCCGGCGTAGACCGGCTCGGTGCCCATCGCGATGCCCGCCGCGTCGGCCTGCATCACCGCGTCGGGCGCGAGCAGCGACAGCAGGCGGCTGAGGTCGCCCCCGCGGGCGGCGGCCAGGAACGCGTCGACGACCTCGTGGTGCGTCCGACGCTCGGTCTCGACGTCGCCGCCGGCGACCGCGCGACGGCCGCGGGAGGCGAGCTGGCGTACGGCGGCCGGCGAGCGCCCGAGCACCCCCGCGACGTCGTCGAAGGGCACCGCGAAGAGGTCGTGCAGCACGAACGCCACCCGCTCGGCCGGTGACAGCGTCTCCAGCACGATGAGCAGCGCGGCCCCGACCTGGTCGGCGAGGACGGCGTCGGCCTCGGGGTCGGTCTGCGGCACGGGTGCGGGGGCGTCGTAGGACTCTTCGTAGGATTCCACCCGCTTGCGCGCCCGCAGTTGGTCGAGGCAGAGGCGTGAGACGACGGTCGTGAGCCAGGCGGGCGTGTTGTCGACATCAGGCGTCTTGGCCAGCCGCAGCCAGGCGTCCTGGACGACGTCGTCAGCCTCGGCCGTCGAGCCGAGCATGCGCACGGCGATCGCGCGCAGCCGGGGTCGTTCGGCCTCGAACTCGGCGGCGAGCTGCTCCATGGGGTCCATCCTCCCGGTCCGAGCCGCGGTCGGCTCGTCAGGGTGTCGACGTACGCCGCAACGTCGATGTGACATCCGCGGACGTCATGCGCTGCGGTGGCCTGGACGACCACCGCGTCTGACGTCAGTCCTCGGCGAGCGGCTGCGGCGTCCCGCCCTTGACCGTGTCGCGGAAGAGGAACCCGGAGATGTGCGCCACGAGCAGCAGCGGCAGCAGCGGGCCGAAGTAGCCGGCGACGCTGCCGCACGCCGACGAGGGCGAGTGACCGGCAAGCCACCAGCCGAGGATGAAGAGCACCGATCCGAGTGAGACGACGAAGACTGCGCCGCTGCTGATGATGAGCGCGCCCTTGCGGTGCAGCCGATGCCCGATGGGGATCGACAGCAGCGCCAGGCCGAGCACGCCGCCGGTCAGGAAGGTCAGCGGTCCGGAAGGCCAGCTGCCGACGGAGCGGTCGCATCCCGCGCTCGGCCCCTCGAGGAGTCGGGTGATGCCGACCCAGAGGAACTCCGCCACGACTGCGGCGAGCACGATCGCGAGGACCCACAGGGCGGCCCGCCGCTCGGGGGTGAGCCCCCGGCGCAGCTTCTTCTCGAGCTCCTGCTGCAGTGGCATGGGGTCACCGTAGCGCCGACGTGTGCGCTAGGTCACACACCTCTCCCAGGAATCAAGACGGCGCGGCGGCGCGCAGGCGCTCCAGCAGGGGGGTGGCGGCCTCGTCGAGGAACCGCTGCTGGCCCTCGTCGCCGACCTGCACGAGGGCGACGTCGGTGAAGCCGGCCTCCCAGTACGCCGAGACCGCCTCCACGATCTTGTCGAGGTCAGGACCGCAGGGGATCGACTCCGCGACGTCCTCGGGCCGCACGAACTGCGAGGCCGCGGAGAAGCCAGCGGTCGTGGGCAGGTCGGAGTTGACGTTCCACCCACCGCCGAACCACCGGAACTGCTCGTGCGCGCGCTCGACGGCCACCTTCTCGTCGGGGTCCCAGCAGAAGGGGGTTTGTCCGATCGCACGGGCCTCGTCGCCGATCGTGCGTGCGCCGGCGGTGCCGTTCCAGGCGGTGATCACCTCCGCCTTCGGCTCCACCGCGATGAGGTCGTCGGCGAGCGGGGCGAAGCGCTCCACCGCGCGGCCCCCGGCCACCGCCACGGCCAGTCGCACCGGCTCCTCCGGGAGGTCCCAGACCCGGGAGGAGTCGACGTCGAAGTGCTCCCCGCGGAAGGTCACCAGGTCGCCCGCGTGCAGCTCCCGGATGATCTCGATGGCCTCGGCCAGCATCTCGTGCCGCGTCTCGAGGGCGGCCCAGCCCGCCCCGACGGTGTGCTCGTTGAGGTTCTCGCCGCTGCCCAGCCCCAACGTGAACCGCCCCTCGCTGAGCAGGCCGAGCGTGGCCGCCTTCTGGGCGACCACCGCCGGGTGGTAGCGCATCGTCGGACAGGTCACGTAGGTCATCAGCCCGACCCGCTCGGTCGCCTGGGCAACCGCGCCGAGCACCGCCCAGGCGTACGGCGCGTGGCCCTGCTCGGTGAGCCACGGCGAGTAGTGGTCGCTGGAGACCTCGAAGTCGAATCCGGCCCGCTCGGCGGCGACGGCGTAGGCCACCAGCTCCCGCGGTCCGCTCTGCTCGGTCATCAGGGTGTAGCCGAACCTGGTCATGGGGCTCGGTAACCGGGTTAGTTTCGACCCATGACCCCCACTGATGTGTTGAAGGACGCCTTCGGCCGCGTCCTCGAGGCCACTGAGCGCGTGGTTGACGGCCTCACCGAGGACCAGCTCGCGCAGCGTCCCGGCCCCGACGCGAACACCATCGCCTGGCTGGTCTGGCACATCGCCCGCGGCCAGGACGCCCAGATCGCCGACGTGGCCGGGACCGAGCAGGTGTGGACGTCCCAGGGCTTCGTGGACCGCTTCGCGCTGCCGCTCGACCCGCAGGCGCACGGCTACGGCATGACCAGCGACGAGGTGGCGCGCGTGCGGGCGAGCGCGGACCTCCTGGTCGACTACCTGCGCACGACCCACACGGCGACGATCGCCTACCTCGACACCCTGACCGAGGAGGACCTCGACCGGGTCGTCGACGAGCGCTGGGACCCGCCGGTCACGCTCGGGGTCCGGCTGGTGAGCATCGTGGACGACGACCTCCAGCACGTCGGCCAGGCGGCGTACGTCCGCGGGCTGCTCTTCTAGACCGCAGCCGGCGCCGGTCGGGTGACCCGGTAGCGCACGAACGACGGCACGGCGATGGCGGCGACGACGACTCCGACCACCACCAGGACTCCGCCACCCGCGGCGGTCGCGGCCGCGCCGGCCACCGCCGCGACTCCGCCGTGCAGCGTGTCGGCGACCCGGGGACCGCCCGCCACGACGACGGTGAAGACACCCTGCAGACGTCCGCGGACCGAGTCGTCGGCGGCACTCTGCAGCATGGAGGTCCGGAAGGCGGCCGAGGCCATGTCGGCGGCGCCGCCGACGGCGAGCAGGACGAGCGCGAGGACCAGCATCGTCGCGCTCGCGGCGCCCGAGACCGCTCCGCCGATCCCGACGGCGACGCCGAACCCAGTGATGGCCAAGCCCCAGACCAGGATGCAGACGACCACCGCGAGCCCCTGCCGCTCGACGCGGGAGACCCAACCGCTGAGCACGCCCCCGAGGACGGCACCGACCGGGATCGCGGCGAAGAGCAGCGCGAAGACCAGGCCACCGCCCTTCGGGCCGCCGAAGTTCACGTGAGCGATCTCGGGGAAGAGCGCCCTCGGCATGCCGAACACCATGGCGATGATGTCGACGACGAACGACATGAGCAGCACCGGCTGGTGCCGCAGGTAGGCGAACCCGTCCACCACCGCGGCGAAGCCCGGCGCGCCCGCGGCGCCCTCGACGCTCAGGCGCGGCAGCCGGACGACGGCCCACAGCGTGGCGAGCAGCGAGAGCGTGTCGAGCAGGTAGAGCCAGGTGTAGCCCGTGATCGGGATGAGCAGGCCGGCCACCAGCGGTCCGGCGATCGCGCCCGCCTGCATGATCGTCATGTTGAGCGAGTTCGCCGCCGGCAGCAGGTCGGTCGACATCAGCTTCGGGAGCACCGCGCTGCGGGTCGGCTGGTTGACCGCGAAGAACGCCTGCTGCACGGAGAAGAGCGCGAGCAGCACCCACACGTCCGTGTTGCCGAGCAGCGCCTGCAGCCAGAAGAGGCCACTGGTGAGGATCAGCCCGGTCGTCGTGACCTGGAGGATCGTGCGCCGGTCGAAGGCATCGGCGAGCGCGCCGCCGTACAGCCCGAAGACGACCAGCGGGACCAGGCCGAAGAGACCGGTCAGCCCGACGTACGCCGTCGAGCCGGTGTCGGCGTAGATCTGAGCCGGCACCGCCACCACCGTCAGCTGCGCCCCGATGACGGTGACGATGTTGGCGAGCCAGAGGCGTCGGAAGTGAGCGTTCTCGAGCGGACGTGTGTCCGCCATCAGATCCTTCAGCCCCACTGTGCGCCTCTCTGCTCCCGCGCACCACAACCTAACCGGGGCGGCATTTGCTTCCCGAATCGGAGTGCCGCGTGAAAAGTTCTCATCGAAGGCTGTCGGATCGGTGCCGGCTCGTTCGTGGACACCATGAGAGCGGCCCTACGAGAGCTGGCCGCGTGAGAAGAGGAGAACGTCACATGCCGCAGTACCTGATCGCCGTGGTCGGTGAGCCCGACTACGAGTCCATGTCACCCGAGGACCTCCAGCAGATCATGACCGACGTCGACGCGGTCGTCGAGGACGCCCGCTCCGCCGGGATCTTCGTGTTCGGAGGTGGCCTGCACGGCTCCGACGCGACGACCGTCGTCGACGCGACGAGCGGCACGCCGGTGGTGACCGACGGCCCGTACGCCGAGACGAAGGAGGCCATGGGCGGCTTCTCGATCATCGACGTGGCCGACCTCGACGCCGCGTTGGCGTGGGCGGGGAGGCTCTCCGCCGCGTGCCGGTGCCCCCAGGAGGTGCGGCCGTTCATGGACGAGCCGGCGACGACCGAGGCGGGTGTCTGACATGGCGCAGTATCTGCTGTCGGTGCACGGCACCGAGGCCGACCACGACATGGAGACCGGCGGCGGCTACGGCTCGCCGGAGGTGATGCGCGAGGCCATGGAGGAGACCGGCCGGTTCAACGACAAGCTCCAGGAGGACGGCTACTGGGTCTTCGCCGGCGGCCTCAAGGCGCCCTCGACCGCCGTGGTCGTCGACGGCCAAGGCGACTCCCGGGTCATCACCGACGGCCCCTACCTGGAGTCCAAGGAGCACATCGGCGGCTTCTGGATCATCGAGGCGCCCGACGACGAGACCGCGCTCGCCATCGCCGCCGGGGCCTCGAAGGCCTGCCGCGGCAAGGTCGAAGTCCGGCCCTTCGAGGGATGACCACCGCGCCCGACGCTCAGTCCGGTGCAGTGTCGGACCCTCGGACCGACGCCCCGGCCGACGCCCCTGCCGACATCGGGGCCGGCACGGGGGCCGGCGCCGGTCTCGGCGCCGCGTTCGAGCGCGTCTTCCGCGACGAGTACGGGCGCGTCGTCGCCTCGCTGGCCCGCCGCTTCGGCGATCTCGACCTCGCCGAGGAGGCGGCCAGCGAGGCCCTCGTGGTCGCCGTCGAGAAGTGGACGGCTGACGGGATGCCGCCCAACCCCGGCGGCTGGCTCACGACCACGGCCGCCAACAAGGCCCTCGACCGGCTCCGGCGGGAGTCACAGCGCGACGCGAAGCACCAGGCGGCCCTCATGACCGAACCCGACCGATGGGGCGACGGCACCCCTCGCGAGCCGACCGGCCCGGTGGTCGACGACCGGCTCCGGCTGGTGTTCACCTGCTGCCACCCGGCACTTGCGCCAGAGGCGCGGGTCGCACTCACGCTGCGGCTTCTCGGCGGTCTCACCGTCGGTGAGATCGCCCGGGCGTTCTTCGTCGCCGAGCCGACCATGGGCCAGCGGATCACGCGGGCCAAGGCCAAGATCAAGGCGGCGCGGATCCCGTTCAAGGTGCCCGAGGTCGAGGACCTTCCGGCTCGGCTGGACGCCGTGCTCGCGGTGGTCTACCTCGTCTTCAACGAGGGCTACCTCGCCGGCGAGGGCGACAGCCCGACCAGGGTCGACCTCTCCGACGAGGCGATCCGGCTCGGGCGGGTCCTGCGGTCGCTTCTCCCGCAGGAGCCGGAGGTGACAGGCCTGCTGGCGCTGATGCTCCTCACCGATGCGCGGCGTGCGGCCCGGTTCGCCGGCGGCGAGCTGGTGCCGCTCGCGGAGCAGGACAGATCCGGCTGGGACCGCGCGCTCATCGAGGAGGGGCACGCCCTGGTCCGCGAGTGTCTGCGGACCAACCGGCCCGGGCGCTACCAGATCCTGGCGGCCATCAACGCGGTGCACACCGATGCCGCACGGGCCTCCGACACTGACTGGTCCCAGGTGCTCGCGCTCTACGACCAGCTCCAGCGGTTCGACTCCGGGCCCGTGGTCGCCCTGAACCGGGCGGTCGCCGTGGCGGAGGTCGACGGTGCCGACGTGGCGCTCGCGATCGTGGACCGGCTGCCGCTGTCGGCGTACCACGCCTGGCACGCCACGCGGGCCGAGCTGCTGCGTCGGGTCGGTCGGAGCGCCGAGGCGCGCGAGGAGTACGGCGCCGCCATCGAGGCGACCGGCAACGCCGCCGAGCGCGCGTATTTGGCACGGCGTCGGGAGCAGCTGGTCTGATCCACTCCGCCACTGCGCCCCCGCTCGTCGGTGGGACCTCCTAGTCTTCGGGAGGTGACGCCTCTGGATCTCCCCGCCCCGTCCGACACGCTCGCCTGGATCCAGGAACGCGCCCAGGCCGGTCTGGCCCGTGCGCGCTCTGCGGCCGAGGGGCTCAAGACCGATCCGCCCACGGAGACCGTGCCGGTCCTGCTGATCTGGGACGAGCTGACGCTGGAGCTCGGGAACGTGGCGGCCGCCGCCTCGCTCCTGGCCAACGTGCACCCGCTCGAGGAGGTCCGCACGGCGTCGGAGGCCGCCGAGGTCGAGGTCGACCGGCTCGTCACCGAGCTCAACCAGGACCGCGCCCTCTACGAGGTCTTCGCCGGGCTCGCCACGCCGGAGGACCCCCTCGCGGCCCGTCTGCTCGACCGGATCCTGCGGGACTTCCGGCGCGCGGGCGTCGACCGGGACGAGAAGGTGCGTGCGCGGCTCAAGGAGATCAACGAGCGGCTCACCGAGCTCGGCCAGGAGTTCTCGCGCGTGATCCGCGACGACGTGCGGGAGGTGCGTGTCGAGCCGGAGCGGCTGGCAGGCATGCCCGAGGACTGGCTGGAGGCCCACCCGGTCGGCGAGGACGGGCTCGTCGGCGTGACGACCGACTACCCCGACTCCGTCCCGGCCAGGATGTTCGTGCACGACCCGAGTGTGCGACGTGACGTCACCATCGCCTTCCTCGAGCGCGGCTGGCCGCACAACGACGCCGTGCTGCGCGAGATGTTCGCGCTCCGCAACGAGCTGGCCGGCCTGGTGGGCTACGCCGACTGGCCGTCGTACGACGCCGAGGTCAAGATGATCGGCTCCGGCCCCGCGATCGCGGACTTCATCGAGAAGATCTCGCAGGCCGCGGCCGAGCCGATGCGCCGCGACCTCGACGTCGTCCTCGAGCGCTACCGCCAGGACGTGCCGGACGCCACCGTCATCACCTCGGCCGACCTCCCCTACTACGAGGAGCTCGTCCGCAAGGAGCAGCTCGAGGTCGACTCGCACGTGGTGCGCACCTACTTCGACTTCGCCAAGGTGCGGACCGGTCTCCTCGACGTGACCGGCCGGCTCTTCGGGCTGCGCTACGAGCCGGTCGAGGTGACGACCTGGCACGAGGACGTGGCGTCGTACGACGTCTTCCGGGTCTCGTCGACGGGCGAGGACGTGCATCTCGGCCGCATCCATCTCGACCTGCACCCGCGCGAGGGCAAGTACAAGCACGCGGCGCAGTTCACGCTCACCGACGGCGTGGCGGGGCGCCAGCTGCCCGAGGGCGTCCTGGTCTGCAACTTCTCCCGCGGCCTGATGGAGCACGACCACGTCGTCACGCTCTTCCACGAGTTCGGGCACCTGTTGCACCACGTCCTCGGGGGACACGGCCAGTGGGCGCGGTTCGCCGGTGTCGCGACGGAGTGGGACTTCGTCGAGGCGCCGTCGCAGATGCTCGAGGAGTGGGCGTGGGACGCGTCGGTCCTGCGCAGCTTCGCCAGCGACGCCTCGGGCACGCCGATCCCGGCCGAGCTGGTCGAGCGGATGCGCGCGGCGGACGACTTCGGCAAGGGCGTCCAGGCGCGTCAGCAGATGTTCTACGCGGCGATGTCCTACCGCTTCCACGCCGACCTGCCTGCGGACCTGACGAAGGCGATGGTCGAGCTTCAGGACCGCTACGCCCCGACGTCGTGGATCGAGGGGACCCACATGTTCGCGAGCTTCGGGCACCTCGGCGGCTACTCGTCGGCCTACTACACCTACATGTGGTCGCTCGTGATCGCGAAGGACCTCTTCAGCGCCTTCGACCGCGCCGACCTGTTCGCGCCCGAGGTGGCCGGCCGCTACCGCGACCGGGTCCTCGCCCCGGGCGGCTCGAAGGATGCGGCCGACCTGGTGGCCGACTTCCTCGGGCGCCCGTCGAGCTTCGACGCCTACGCCGCCTCGCGCGCCGGTCGAAAAGGGGCTTGGCTCTTCTGATCGACGAGCGTACGCTCGCGATATATCGCGAACGTACGGCGACATTCGCCGATCCTGCAGGGAGGCCATGATGAACGACTTCGAGGAGCAGCTGCGACGCGCCTGGCGTCACCACCCCGGCGCCCGAGGACCGTGGAGCGACTGGATCGACCAGCCCTGGGGCGGCGGCCGTAGTCACCGGGGCGGCCCGCCCCCGTGGGCGGGCGCGCTCTTCGGGTTCACCCAGCCCGAGCAGCGGCGGGGACCGCGCGTGCGCCGTGGCGACGTACGCTCGGCGATCCTGAGCGTGCTCGCCGAGGCGAAGGCATCGGGTGAGCACGTCAACGGCTACCAGGTCATCCAGCAGATCGCCGACCGCAGCAAGGGCGAGTGGCGGCCGAGCCCCGGCTCGGTCTACCCGACGATCCAGCAGCTCGAGGACGAGGGGCTCATCGAGACGGACGAGGCCGGCGGCCGCCGTGCGATCCGGCTGACCGACCAGGGCGACGCCTGGGTCGCGGAGCACGCCGACGAGCTCGCCTCCGTGTGGCGCCCGTTCGACGCGCACGCGGACGCGACCCGTGGTGGTGAGTTCGGCCGCACGCTCAAGTCCGAGATCGGGCAGGTCGCCGGCGCGGTCTGGCAGCTGGCCACCCAGGGCTCCGAGTCGCAGCGCACGGCAGCCCTCGACGTCCTCGTCGAGACGCGGCGCAGGCTCTACGGCATCCTCGCCGACGGCCCGGAGCGCCACCCCTCCGCCGACGCAGAGGAGGACGAGGAGTCATGAACGGCGACACCCGGGTCGGCGACGCCGAGCGGGAGCGCGCGGCGGCGGTGCTCGGCGACCACTACGCGGCGGGCCGACTCGACCACAGTGAGTACGCCGAGCGGCTGGACGCGATCTGGACGGCCCGCACGCGGGCGGACCTCGACATCCTGTTCCACGACCTGCCCCGACTGGCGCCGCAGGCCCCCGTGCGCCAGCGCCGGCGGGGCGGACTCCCCTTCCCGGTGGCCGCCGTCCTCGTCGTCCTGGCCGCCATCCTGGTCCTCACGCACCTGCCGATCATCCTGCTCGTGCTGGGCGCCGTGCTGCTCTTCAAGCTCGGTCGTCATCGTTCGCACCTCTGCGGCGGACCGCGGGCTCCCACCTCGACGCGCTGGTAGCCACCTTCCCCGACGTACCCCTCGGCGGTGACTAAGGTCGCCGACCGGGGGGTACTTCTATCTCGGGAAGGTGAACGCCCATGCCGTCTAGCTCGTCGCGTCCGTTGTGGGTCATCGTCGGGGTGCTGTTGGTGCCCCCGATCGTCGTGCCGCTCCTCGTGAGCGTCTACAGCAAGGTCAAGCCCACCCTGTGGGGCTTCCCCTTCTACTACTGGTTCCAGTTCCTGCTGATCCCCTGTGCGGCCGCGTTCACCGTGACCGCCTACTACGTCGCCAAGGAGGCCGTCCGTCGCGACCGGCTCGCGAAGGGGCTTCCGGAGCTCGACGAGCGCGGTGAGCGACGATGAACGCCGTCGCCTTCTCCGTCTTCATCTTCCTGTTCCTCGTCGTCACCGTGCTGGGCTTCGCCGCTGCGCGCTGGCGCCGGGCCGCGGCCCTCGACAACCTCGACGAGTGGGGCCTGGGCGGACGCGGCTTCGGCACGTTCATCGCCTGGTTCCTCATCGGCGGCGACATCTACACCGCCTACACCTTCATCGCCGTCCCGGCGACCTTGTACGCCGGCAGCGTGGTGGGATTCTTCGCGGTGCCCTACACGATCGTCGTCTACCCGATCATCTTCGCCTTCCTGCCGCGGCTATGGTCGGTGAGCCACCGGCACGGTTTCATCACGCCGGCCGACTTCGTCGAGGGGCGCTACGGGTCCAAGGGACTCGGCCTCGCCGTCGCCGTCACCGGCATCGTCGCGACGATGCCCTACATCGCCCTCCAGCTCGTCGGCATGCAGGTCGTGCTGCAGGTGATGGGCCTGCAGAGCTCGAGCGACAACTGGTTCGTCAAGGACCTGCCGCTCTTCATCGCGTTCGTCATCCTGGCGGCCTACACCTACTCCAGCGGACTGCGGGCCCCCGCGCTGATCGCGTTCGTCAAGGACACGCTGATCTACGTCGTGATCATCGTCGCGGTCATCTACATCCCGCACCACCTCGGCGGTTGGGGCCACGTCTTCAGCTCCGCCCAGAGCAGCTTCGCCGACTTCAACAAGACCAACGCCGACGCGATCGCCGCGGGGAAGGCGCAGGGGCGCGGCATCATCCCACCGCCGGCGGCGCACTGGGCCTACGCCTCGCTGGCGCTCGGCAGTGCGTTGGCGCTCTTCATGTATCCACACTCGATCACCGGCGTGCTCTCGACCAGGAGCCGCAACGTCATCCGGCGCAACGCGTCGCTGCTCCCGGCGTACTCCTTCCTGCTCGGCCTGCTCGCGCTCCTCGGCTTCGTCGCCATCGCCGCGGGCGTGAAGGTGACGAACCCGCAGCAGTCGGTGCCGCAGCTCTTCGAGCAGGAGTTCCCGCCGTGGTTCGCCGGGGTCGCCTACGCCGCCATCGTGATCGGCGCGCTCGTCCCCGCCGCGATCATGTCCATCGCCGCGGCGAACCTGTGGACGCGCAACATCTACAAGGCGTTCATCAAGCCCGATGCGACGCCGGCGGAGGAGGCCCGGCAGTCCAAGCTGGTCTCCCTCGTCGTGAAGTTCGGCGCGCTGATCTTCGTGCTGGCCCTGTCGAAGGACTTCGCCATCAACCTCCAGCTCCTGGGCGGCGTCTGGATCCTGCAGACCTTCCCGGCCATCGTGGCCGGGCTCTACACCCGCTGGTTCCACCGCTGGGCCCTGTTGCTGGCGTGGGCCGTCGCGATGACCTGGGGCACATGGCTCGCCTACGAGGTCGCGTCGCCGACGCAGGCGCACTTCGGTGGCCCGCTGACCGCCTTCCCCGGCACGCAGACGAAGGTCTACATCGCTCTGCTCGCGTTCGGGCTCAATATCATCGTCGCGGTCGTCGGCACGGTGGTCCTCCGCGCACTGAAGGTGCCCGACGGCGTGGACGTCACCCGGCTGAACGACTACAGCGTCGATGCCGGCGACACCGGCGTCGAGGCCGAGCTGACCCCCCAGACGCCCGCGCACTGAGGTCTCCGGCGAGCGGACGCAGATGTTCACCCTCGACCGGTCATCTGCGCCCGCTCGCGGCCCCTGCCGTGAAACATCTGCGTCTGCTCGCCTACCGCGTCGACACCGCCCGGTTCACCCACTCCTGCACGACCTGCATGCCGACCTTCTCGTAGAGGGAGAGCGCGCCGGTGCGCGAGTCGGTGGACAGGCGGGACCGTACGGCGCCCCGCGCACGCGCCGTCGCGAACGAGTCGGCGAGCAGCGCCTGACCGAGGCCGAGACCGCGTCGGTCGCGCCGGACGGCGACCTTGTCGACGAAGCCCTCCTGGCCGTCGTTCGCCAGCACGATGATGACGGCGCCGACGACCGTGCCGGACCCGTCGGTGGCGACCCGGAGGTTCCAGGGCTCGAAGCCGGGTCGCCCGACGACGTGGTGGAGCCACGTGTCGAAGGGCTGACGCGGCCGTACCGACCATTCGAGGAAGGCCGTCTCGACGACGTCCCACGCCTGCTCGTAGTCGGCACCGGTCGCCTCACGGATCGCGTAGCCGGCGGGCAGCGGGCGCTCCGGGATCGCGCGACCGGCGGGAAGGTCGAGCACCCAGGACGTCCAACGGACCTCCCAGCCGAGGGTCTCGAGCAGCTTGTCGCCCGGCGAGCCGACGGGCTTCGGCATGCCGATCCGGTCCGAGCCGAGCTCGCCGGCCCGCGCCCGGACCCACTGGGCCAGGGCCGTGCCGATCCCGAGCCCGTGATGGTCGGGGTGGACAGAGGCGTCGCCGCGATCGCCGCCGTACGCCTCCGCATAGGCGACCAGCCGGCCGTCGGGGCCGGCGACTGCGACGCTGTGCGCGCCGAGGTCGTAGGACGGCTCCGACCAGTCCGCGACCAGGTCGGCCGCCTCGATGGCGACCTCGCCGGTGTCGGCGAGCTCCTCGGCCGCCATCACCGCCGCGATGTGCTCGGCGTCGTCGAGGGTCAGGGGGCGCTCGGTGTAGCCCGGGGGAAGGGTGAGTGCGTCAGCCATGCCTCGAGGGAACCAGCCGGCACTTGGAGAACTCTTGGAGCCGACGGCCTGTCGAGATGCAGGAAGCCGGGTCCTCGAGGAGGACCCGGCTTCCGGTGCGTGCCGAGCTCAGGCGTTCTTGATCGCCGAGACGTCGAACTCGAGCTTGACCTTGTCGGAGACGAGCACGCCGCCGGTCTCGAGCGCCGCGTTCCAGGAGATGCCCCAGTCCTTGCGGTTGATCGTGGCGGTGCCCTCGAAGCCGGCGCGAGTGTTGCCGAACGGGTCCTTCGCCGAGCCGGTGGGCTCGAAGACCACGGTGACGGGCTTCGTGACGCCCTTGATGGTCAGGTCGCCGGTGACGGCCCAGTCGTCGCCGTCGCGCTCGACCGAGGTGGAGACGAAGGTGATGTCGGGGTAGGTCTCGTTCTCGAAGAAGTCACCCGAGCGCAGGTGAGCGTCGCGGTCGGCGTTGCCGGTGTCGATGCTGTCGCCCTTGATGGTGACCGAGACCGTCGAGGCGGCTGGGTTGGCGCCGTCGATGTGGGCGCTGCCCTCGAACTTGGTGAACTGGCCGCGGACCGTCGTGACCATCGCGTGGCGCGCGCTGAACCCGATCCGGGTGTGCGACGGGTCGAGCGTCCAGTCGCCGGTCAGGTCCTCGACGACGGTGGTCGGGGCGTCGAAATCGTCGCCGCCCTTTTTGAAGATGCCCATGGATGATGCTCCTGGAGACTAGGTGGTAGAACCTTCAACCACATCAATTCATCTCGACGCGGATTCATTCCCGGTCTCCGTGAGAACTTCAGGCAAACGCGCGACGACCGCCCGGTGCCCCTTGGTGAGGGGGCACCGGGCGGTCGAATCGAGCGCGGTCGAGGAGAGTCCTCCTCAGGCGGCGTGGCCGGTCGGAACCGCGGCAGTAGTGGTCGTCCAGACGGCCTCGAGATGAGACTCGCCCGAGGGGTCGACGACGGGGATCCAGTGGAGCACCAACTGCTCAGACACCTGAGAGACCTTCATCAGACACCTTCCGTTCACCTTGTGTTCACCAAAGGTACCGCACCTCCACTCGGCGCGCCAAGATTTCCAAATTCTTGTCCTCTTTGCTCCCCTGGCGGGGCTGGGTCGCCTCCGGACAGCGCGGGCTCCTCCACGGCGGCGTCTGCGGCCCTCCCGCGGCTGACGCGGAAAGGTCGCGTTGGGCGTCACCCGAGCCCTCTCGCGAACCAGGACAGTCCCGTTTCACCGATTCCTGGCAAGTTCCTGCCCGAATTCGGGCAGGAACTTGCCAAGCGCCGTCTAGTGCGGTCAGGGTGGTCTTCGTGCCTGAACGGACCCTGGTCGACCACGTGGTGGCCTCCACCGGTCTGACGCCTGACGAGGCGGCCCGGGTGATCGGCGACGTGATCGCCTTTCACGCCGAGTCGGTCGAGGAGCTCGTCAGGCGCAGGCACGCACAGCTGAAGACGCAGGGCGCGAAGAACGACGAGATCTTCGCCCGGATAGCCGAGGAGCTGGCGCACCGAGTCGTCGCCGCCCCTCGGCTCACCGAACGTCAGCTGCGCCGGATGATCTACGGATAGAAGGGGCCAACGCATGTGCGGGATCGTGGGGTACGTCGGGTCGCAGCAAGCCGGCCCGCTGCTGCTGGAGGGCCTCGCGCGGCTCGAGCACCGGGGGTACGACTCTGCGGGCATGGCGGTCGTGGGCCCGAGCGGGGTCCGCGTCGCCAAGCGCGCCGGCCGTGTGCGCGACCTCGGCGAGGGTCTCCCGAAGCGGTTCGCCGGCAGGCTCGGCGTCGGCCACACCCGCTGGGCCACCCATGGCCCCGCCAACGACGTGAACGCCCACCCCCACACCGATGCGACCGGCACGGTGGCCGTGGTCCACAACGGCATCGTCGACAACGCCGCCGTGCTGCGCCAGCAGCTGGCCGACGAGGGCGTCGAGCTGGCCAGCGACACCGACACCGAGGTCTTCGCCCACCTCGTCGGGCGCAGCAACGCCGACACGCTCGAGGGCAAGGTCGTCGAGGCGCTCGCGCTCGTCGAGGGCACCTACGGGCTGGCCGTCGTCCACGCCGACTTCCCCGACCGGATCGTGGTGGCCCGCAACGGGAGCCCGCTGCTCATCGGCGTGGGGGAGAAGGAGATGTACGTCGCGTCCGACCTGGCCGCGATCGTCCGCCACACCACCACCGTCGCGCACCTCGAGGACGGCGAGCTCGCCACCGTCACTGCGAGCGGGTTCACGACGTTCCACCAGGATCTGAGCACCTCGACCACGACCGCGACGACGCTGGACGTCGACCCGTCGGCGTACGAGCTCTCCACGTCGACCGACGGGTCCACCGTGCCCCGGATGTATGTGGAGATGCTCGAGCAGCCGGCTGCTGTCGAGCGGGCGCTCCGGGGTCGGCTGGACGACCGGTTCGGGACGGCGCACCTCGGCGGTCTCAACCTCGACGCCCGCGAGCTGCGCGCGATCCGCCGGGTGAAGATGCTCGGCTGTGGCTCGGCCTACTACGTCGGCCAGATGGGCGCCGCGCTCATCGAGGAGCTGGCCCGGGTGCCCGCGGACGCCGAGGCGGCCTCGGAGTTCCGCTACCGCAACCCGATCATCGAGCCGGACACCCTCTACGTCGCCGTCTCGCAGTCCGGCGAGACCGTCGACACGCTCCTCGCCGTCGAGGAGATCAGGCGCAAGGGCGGGCGTGTCATCGGGCTCGTCAACGTCGTGGGCAGTGCGATCGCCCGCGCCTGCGACGGCGGGATCTACCTCCACGCCGGCCCTGAGATCGCGGTGGCCTCCACCAAGGCGCTCACGAACATGTACGTCGCCTTCGCGCTCCTCGCCCTCCAGCTCGGCCGTGTGCGCGACCTGTCCATCGCCGACGGCAAGCGCCTCGTGGCGGCGCTGACCGACCTTCCCGCGAAGATCGACGAGGTGCTCAAGCTCGAGGACGACATCGCCGAGATCGCCTCGGAGCTGGCCCGGCACGACTCGATGTTCTTCGTCGGGCGGGTCCGCGGCTACCCCGTCGCCCGTGAGGGTGCCCAGAAGCTCAAGGAGATCTCCTACCGGCACGCCGAGGCCTACCAGACCTCCGAGCTCAAGCACGGGCCGCTCGCGCTGATCTCGCCGGACGTGCCGTCGATCGCGATCGTGCCCGACGACGAGCTGACCGACCGCAACGTCGCGGCTCTGCACGAGATCGCGGCCCGGGGTGGTCCGCTGGTCGTGGTCACGCACGAGCAGGTCGACCTCGGCGACCTGGACGTACGGCGGATCGACGTACCGCCCCTGCAGCGCGAGCTCGACCCGATCCTGCTCACGGTGCCGCTCCAGCTGCTGGCCTACCACGCCGCGCAGGCGCTCGGGCTCGACGTCGACAAGCCGCGCAACCTCGCCAAGTCCGTCACGGTGGAGTGACCCGGTGGAGTGGCCCGGTGGAGTGACCGGGGCGCGTGACCCAGCGCACCGCGACGGCGAATCTCCATGATATGGGCCGAGCCACTACCGTTGTCGGGTGAGTAGCGAGCCCAGCCCAGACAGCACAGCCCCCGAAGCGGTCGGCCCCACCTTCGACGAGCTGGGCCTGTCCGCCGGTGTGCTGGAGGCGATCAGGGACCTCGGCTACGAGACACCCTCAGCGATCCAGGCCGCCACCATCCCGGTGCTGCTGGAGGGGCGCGACGTGGTCGGCCTCGCCCAGACCGGCACCGGCAAGACGGCCGCCTTCGCCCTGCCGCTCCTCTCCAACCTGGACCCCTACGAGACGAAGCGTCCGCAGGCGCTCGTGCTCGCGCCGACCCGCGAGCTCGCGATCCAGGTCTGCGAGGCCTTCGAGCGCTACGCGCAGAACCTGCCGGGCATCCGGGTGCTCCCGATCTACGGCGGCTCGGCGTACGGGCCCCAGCTCACGGCGCTCAAGCGAGGCGTCCACATCGTCGTCGGCACGCCCGGCCGCATCATGGACCACCTCGACAAGGGCACGCTCGACCTGTCCGAGCTGCGGTTCCTGGTGCTCGACGAAGCCGATGAGATGCTCTCGATGGGCTTCGCCGAGGACATCGAGACGATCCTGGCCTCGACGCCGGAGGACAAGCAGGTCGCGCTCTTCTCCGCGACGATGCCGCGCCAGATCAAGGCGCTCACGGGTCAGTATCTGCGGGACCCGAAGGAGATCCAGGTCCGGGCGAAGACCGCCACGAACGCCAACATCTCCCAGCGCTACCTCATGGTCAGCTACCCCCAGAAGCTCGACGCGCTGACCCGGATCCTCGAGGTGGAGAACTTCGAGGCGATGATCGTCTTCGCGCGCACGAAGTCCGAGACCGACTCGCTGGCGGAGAAGCTGCGGGCCCGCGGCTTCGCGGCTGCCGCCATCAACGGCGACATCGCCCAGAACCAGCGCGAGCGGACCGTCAACCAGCTCAAGGACGGCTCCCTCGACATCCTCGTCGCGACCGACGTGGCCGCGCGCGGGCTGGACGTCGAGCGCATCTCGCACGTCGTCAACTACGACCTGCCGACCGACGTCGAGTCCTACGTCCACCGCATCGGCCGGACGGGCCGCGCGGGGCGCACGGGAGACGCGATCTCCTTCGTGACCCCGCGCGAGCGCTGGCTGCTCAAGGCCATCGAGAAGCACACCAAGGCCTCGCCCGACCAGATGCAGCTGCCGACCGTCGACGAGGTCAACGCGACCCGCCTGTCCCGGTTCGACGACGGCATCACCGCTGCGCTGGCCGGCAAGGACAGGATCTCCTTCTTCCGCGACGTCGTCGCCCACTACGTGAGTGAGTACGACGTGCCCGAGCTGGAGGTCGCCGCCGCGTTGGCCGCGCAGCTCCACGGCGAGGAGCCGCTGCTGCTCGAGGAGCAGCCGGAGCCGGTCCGCCGCCAGCGGCCCGAGCGTGGCGACCGCCCCGAGCGTGGCGAGCGCGGCGAGCGGCCCCGCGAGTCGAGCCGCTCCCGGGTCAGCGACCAGCCGCTGGCGACGTACCGCATCAGCGTCGGCAAGCGTCACCGCGTCGAGCCGCGCCAGATCGTCGGGGCGATCGCCAACGAGGGCGGCCTGCGGCGTGCAGACTTCGGCAACATCTCGATCCGACCCGACTTCTCCCTTGTCGAGTTGCCCGCGGACCTGGCTCCCGAGACGTGGGCCGCGCTGGAGAGCACCCGGATCAGCGGCAAGCTGATCGAGCTGCAGCTGGACCGGGGCGCTCCCGGCTTCCGCTCCGGCGCCCCTCGGGGCCGCCGCGACGACGGCTTCGGCGACGGTGCGCCGAAGAAGGAGCGCAAGCCCCGCCACAAGTAGCCGAACAGACGCAGATGCCCACCGTGGAGCCGGTGAGCAGGCGCAGATGGCCCGGGGAGCCGGTGAGCAGCCGCAGATGGCCGGTCGAGCCGCGGACATCTGCGTCCGCTCGCCGGCCGGCCGCCGTTGGAGTACGGCGCGGCACATGAAACGCGCCCCTCTCTGCATGGGGTCAGTGAGGGGCGCGGTCGAATGCGGAGTGCTCCCTCCCCAAGTCGACCTTGCCAGCATAGGACGCCGGTCGTGGGTGTGTCGAAAAGTTCGTTGAAAGTGGCACGCTGGGCCCATGAGCGGACTCGACCTTCTCGGCCCCGAGCAGCGGGGCTTGTTCATCGGCGGCAGCTGGCGCGAGGCGGAGGGCGGTGAGACGTTCGCCGTCTACGACCCGGCCGACGGCTCCGTGCTCGCTCGCGTCGCCTCGGCGACCGTGAACGACGCGATGGACGCGCTGGATGCTGCGGTCGCCGCCCAAGCCGACTGGGCGCGTACGGCGCCTCGCGACCGTGGCGAGATCCTGCGCCGAGCCTTCGAGCTGATCAACGAGCGCGCCGACGACCTCGCGGAGCTCATGAGCCTCGAGATGGGCAAGACCGTCGCGGAGGCCAAGGGCGAGGTCACCTACGGCAACGAGTTCTTCCGGTGGTTCTCCGAGGAGGCCGTCCGCATCCACGGCCGCTGGATGCAGAACCCCGCCGGCACCTCGCGCCTGCTGACGATGAAGAAGCCGGTCGGGCCGTGCTTCTTCATCACGCCGTGGAACTTCCCGCTCGCGATGGGCACCCGCAAGATCGGCCCTGCGGTCGCGGCCGGCTGCACCATGGTGGTCAAGCCGGCGGAGCTCACGCCATTGACGATGCTCGCGCTCGCCTCGATCCTCGCCGAGGCCGGGCTCCCGGACGGCGTGCTCAACGTGGTGCCCACGCACCACTCCGGAGACATGTCCAAGGCCCTCATGGCCGATGACCGGTTGCGGAAGGTCTCGTTCACGGGCTCCACCCCGGTCGGCCGCCTCCTCGTCAAGCAGTCCGCGGACCAGCTGCAACGGGTCAGCATGGAGCTCGGCGGCAATGCGCCGTTCTTGGTCTTCGACGACGCCGACATCGATGCCGCCGTCGACGGCGCGATGATCGCGAAGATGCGCAACATGGGGGAGGCCTGCACGGCGGCCAACCGCTTCCTGGTGCACGCCGACGTCGCTCAGGAGTTCGCCGAGAAGCTGGCCACGCGGATGGGCAAGCTCGTCGTCGGTCGCGGCCAGGACGCCGGCGTCGACGTCGGCCCGCTCATCGAGGAGAAGGCCGTCGAGGCGGTGCACCAGCTGGTCACCGACGCGGTGCACGACGGGGCTCGCGTGCTGACCGGCGGGGGCGCGCCCGACGGGCCCGGCTTCTTCTACAGCCCTACGGTCCTGCTCGACGTGCACCCCGAGTCGGAGATCAACACCCAGGAGATCTTCGGGCCGGTCGCGCCGATCGTCACGTTCACCGACGAGTCGGAGGCGATCCGGCAGGCGAACGCCACAGAGTACGGCCTGGCCTCCTACGTCTACACCCGGGACCTCGCGCGCACGATCCGGATCGCAGAGTCGCTCGACTACGGGATGATCGGCGTCAACACCGGGCTCATCTCCAACGCCGCGGCCCCCTTCGGCGGCGTCAAGGCCTCCGGCTTCGGCCGCGAGGGCGGCTTCGAGGGCATCGAGGAGTATCTGGAGACGACGTACGTCGCCTTGCCGGCCGGCTGAGAATGACTCAATAGACGTCTTCCGCGACCCCTTCGTTACGGCAAATCGCGAACTTTCTCGGTTCTCCACAGACGAAAAACTCCCTCTGGAGCACGGCGCCTGATCGGGTTGTACTTCCCCCGAATCGAAAGCCTGCGCGCGCCCATCCGGCCCGCGCACTCCGGGGGGAGAGAAGATGGATCGCAGGTTCTACCGAGGCCATGCGTCGATCGCGCGGTGGCGTGCGGTGGCGGCATCGGGAGCGTTGCTGGTCGGCGCGGCCTTGTCCGCGGCCGGGCCGGTTGAGGCGTCCACGGACGTCGCTGGACGCGATATGGCCAGCGTGCGGGCAGCGGCCGAGCCGGCCGTCAGCATGGCCGAGCCGATCGAGGTGTCGGCGGGAGCTCGGGTTGTCTCCAGCCGACCCGCCGGCGCCCCAGCGGCGCGGGCGGCTCTGGTCATGGCGAGTCCGTCGACGAAGAACGGCGCGACCTATGTGTCTGTTCCGAGCAACTATCACTACAACCCAAGGGATGCGCAGAAGTCTCTGCATGACTACTGCACCGCTTCTCCCGACGCCTACTTCGGCGTCAGCTTCAAGGGACCCTGCGCACGGCACGACATGTGCATCGCTCACAACGAGGGTCGGGCCGTGCGCACGTTCCGTGGGACCTGTGACAGTGCGCTTCGCAAGGATCTGAGGTCCAACTGCGACTACACGAGGGGCAGATGGGACTGGCGCCGGTGCAACTGCCGAGGCGTGGCCGAGAAGTACTACCAAGTCGTCACGGCGAGGACCACGTACCTCTGGGCGACGGGACACTGAGGGTGACAACGACGATCCGCCTGTCGGCCCTTTCGGCAACCGCGCTCATGCTGGCTTTCAGCGGATGCGCCTTGGCCCAGGACGACACGCCGGCGGGGGCGGTGGGGATCGCCCGAGGGGCCGGCAACCATCCGACGCTGGTGGTGTTGGTGTGTAAAGGCTCCTTCGACCACCTGCAAGTCCTCGAGATGCTCGGCGATGGGAAGTCGAAGACGATCGGGGAGTACGTCGCCGACGATCCCGTCGGGGTGGGGGTGCACCGGGTCGACCTACTTCATCCCGACGCCAACTGGCGCGTGAAGACACCGGTCACTGTCAAGCCGGGGCTCATCGTGGCGGATGCCTGGGGCGATGAGAGCGGGAGCAGTCAGACGACGTTCCGATTCAACCAGATCGCTCAGCTTGAGCATGGCAAGGTGACCGGCTTCGACGAGAACACCACGGTGCCTGAGTCGGATCTGACCGTGGACAAGTGCGGCAACATGGCCCGCTGAGACGGCACGCAAGCGGGGCGCGCCGCGTGGCGGGCGCCCCGCGTGGGCGGCCGTTCGGTGCGGCGAAATGCTGCGACACGCCGGTCGGATCGGCGTGTTGCGCCGGTCGGGCGCAGCGGACGGCCGGGTCCCGAGGGGTCTCGTCGCGGCGGGCCGCCGCCGCGGGAGCGGGCGCCCCCGGGTGGGCGGCCCTGCGGTGCGGCGGAATTGCTGCGACACGCCGGGCCGATCGGCGTGTCGTGGCGGGCGGCTGCAGCGAATGGCCGGGGCCGAGGGGTCGGGTCGCGGCCTGCCGCCACCGTGGGTCGCGGGCGGCCATTGGTTGCGGCGAAGTGCTGCGACACGCCTGGCCGATCGGCGTGTCGCAGCAGTTCCGCCGCACCGCAGGGCCGGGGGGCCCCGGTCGCGCCGCAGGACCGCCGCGAGCAGCGATCACGCCGTCGCCGAGTACGACCCTCCGGCATCGACGAGATCGACGAGGCCGGCACGCGAGCGGATGCCGAGCTTGCGGTAGACCCGCGAGAGGTGCCACTCGACACCCTTCACGGTGACGGCGAGCTGCTCGGCGATCTCGCGGTTCGTCAGGCCTCGCGCGGCCAGGCGGGCGACCCGATGCTCGGCGTTGGTGAGCAGGGCGGCGGCGTCGCCGTGCACGGGGCGGGCTCGCTCGCCGGCCCGCTCGAGGAGGCGGGAGATGCGGGCGTGCAGCGGCCAGAGGGCCTCGGCGCCGGCGTACTCCTCGGCGCCGCGGAGCAGGCCGACCGCCTGCCCGCGGTCGCCGGACGGCGCGAGGAGGAGCAGTCCGGCCAGGTCGGCGTCGACCTGAGCGGCCAGCCGCATGTCGCCGGCCGTGCGTGCCAGTCTCCGGGCCTGGTCGAGCACGGTCAGGGCGTCGGTCGACGCGTCGACGACGGCGAGCGTCCTCAGAGCGGTCGCCATCTGCCACGCGTCGGTCGTCCGGCTCGCCAGCCTCATCAGCTCCCGGGCGAGGCGGGTCGCCTCGGTCCGCCTGCGCAGGTGCACGAGCGCGAGGGCGGCACCCGCTCGCCAGGGGGCGACGGCCATGTCATCCTCGATGGCCAGATCACCGGCGCGCCGGAAGGCGGCCACCGCTCGCTCGTGGTCGCCGAGCGCGGCCGTCAGCTCACCGTGGCCCAGGTGCGCCAGCACGGCCGAGGCACCGGTCCCGGCGAGCGCCGGCTCGAGCTGCACCCCCACCGTCGAGGCGGCCGTCAGGTCGCCCACCGCCAACCGGCAGGTGAGGAGCAGCGAGGAGTGCTCGACCTGCTCGATGGGGGTGAGATCACGTCGGGAGGCGCTGGCGAGCTCGCTCGCGGCGCGTCGGATGAGGCCGGTCCGAACCAGCCCCCAGCTCTCAGCGAGCCGGCCCGAGAAGGACGAGGTCGGCCGCGGCGTTGGGAGCGTCGGGGCCACGGGAGGCGAGAGTAGGGGGCCCGCCGTTCACCCGTGGGAGAAATCGCAGGAATTTGCTCAGCTGGTCTGGTCCTGTGCCGATAAGACCCAAATGAGCAGTTCGCTCTCGACGGCCGCCGTGACCTCCAGCGGCCCCGGCTCCCCGGTGGCGAGCAGCGCGTCGCCGGCACTCAGGGGCTCCGCCAGCGAGTTGCGCAGCAGCGCTCCCGAGGCGACGTAGACGTGTAGCAGCTCGGCGTCCGGGAGGGTGACCGACTGGCCCGCGCCGAGCCGGGACACCCACAGCGACGAGCTATCCACGGTGAGGGCTGGCACCAGGTCACCGGCAGGGACGTCGGTCACGGCGTACGCCGGCTCGCCACTGCCGTCCGAGCGCAACCACACCTGCACGAATCGTGTCTGCGGCGCCGCAGCGATCTCGCTGTGCTCCACGCCGGCCGCCGCATGCAGGTGCCCGAGCTGGCCGGGCCTCAGCACGTGCGACTCACCGGTCGAGTCGGTGTGGGTCAGCGCGCCGGAGACCACCCAGGTGACGATGTCGAGATCGGCATGGCGATGGGGCTCGAACCCGCGGCCGTCAGCAAGCAGATGCTCGTCATGGCAGATCATCGGCCCGAAGGCCACATGGCCCGGATCGTAGGCGGCACCGAACGAGAACGCATGACGCGTCGCGCGGCCCGCCTCGCGCTCGGTGAAACGGGTGGTTCCTCTGCGGATCTGGGCGCTCACGCGCACAATTGTCCTGTGTCCGTTCCGCTGCTTCCGGAGGGCTTCGTATTCGGGACGAGCACCTCGGCGTTCCAGATCGAGGGTGCCGTCGACGAGGACGGCCGGGGGCGGAGCATCTGGGACACGTTCACGGAGCAACCGGGCGTCATCGCCGACGGGACGGACGCCTCCGTGGCGGCCGACCACTACCACCGGCTGGACGAGGACCTGGGGCTGCTGCGCCGTCTCGGAGCGCGCGGATACCGCTTCTCGATCTCCTGGCCACGTGTCCTCCCCAGCGGCCGCGGCACACCGAATCCGAAGGGGCTCGCCTTCTACGACCGGCTGATCGACGGCCTCCTCGAGGCGGGGATCGAGCCGATGGCGACGCTCTACCACTTCGACCTGCCGCAGCACCTCGAGGACGACGGCGGCTGGCTCAATCGGGGCACGGTGGACGCCTTCGCGGAGTACGCCGCCCTCGTCGGCGCCCGCTACGCCGACCGCGTCACCCACTGGGTGCCGGTCAGCGAGCCGGCCGTGGCGGCGATGCTCGGGTATGGGATCGGACAGCACGCGCCGGGACGCAAGCTCTTCCTCGACGCGCTCGGCGTCGCCCACCACCTGCTCATGGCGCACGGCCGTGCCGCCATCGAGCTGCGCGCCGCCGGTGCGACCAGCGTGGGCTGCGCCAACAACCACTCGCCGATGTGGCCCGCCAGCGACGACGAGGCCGACATCGGCGCCACGAAGCTCTTCGACGCGCTGTGGAACGGCCTCTTCCTCGAGCCCATGCTGCTGGGCCGCTACCCGGCAGACCTGGCACCCCTGCTGGAGGACGTCGTGCGGCCCGGCGACCTGGCGACCATCCGCCAGCCGCTCGACTTCTACGGCGTCAACTACTACAGCCCCATCCGCGTCGCCGCGGCCGACGAAGGGGCGGAGAACCCGTTCCGGTTCGTGCCGCTCCTCGGCCACGAACAGACGGCGTCGGGATGGGCGATCGTGCCGCACGCGCTCCGCGAGTGGCTGATCCTCACGCGGGCTCGCTTCCGTGCCGGCCTGCCGCCGTTCGTCATCACGGAGTCGGGCGCCTCCTTCCAGGAGGGACCCGGGGAGGACGGGGTCGTCGACGACGAGAGGCGCATCGCGTATCTGCAGGCGCACATCGAGGCGATCTCGGCCGCCGTGCAGCGCGGAGTCGACATCCGGGGCTACTACGTCTGGTCGCTCCTGGACTGCTGGGAGTGGTCGAGCGGCTACACGACGCCGTACGGGCTCGTGCACGTCGACCGCACGACGCTGGAGCGGACGCCCAAGCGCTCCTTCGAGTGGTTCGGCCAGCTCATCGCCGCCCAGGCCGCGACCACCCCGGAGTAGCGCTCGGGAGTGACCTCTGGAGCAAGCCCAGGACGGGCCAAGGAGTGCGCCCCAAGTCGGGTCCAAGCGGCTCCCAAGGTCGGCAGCGGAACCTCGTCTCCACCGAGATTCCACTCCGACCAAGGACACCATCATGACCCGACTGCTCTACCGCCTGGGGCGCGGCTCGGCCGCTCACCCGTGGCGCGTGCTCGCCGGCTGGCTGCTCGTCGCCGCCACCGTCTTCTCTCTCGCCGGCACGGTGGGCGGGCCGACCCAGGAGGACTGGGATGTCCCCGGCGCTCGGGCGCAGCACGGCATCGACCTGCTCCGCCAGCACCTGCCCGGTGCCGGCAACGCCACCGCTCGGGTGGTCCTCCATGGCGAGCGCGCGTTCGCGGGTGACGACCTCACCGCCCTCGGTGACAGGCTCGCTGCGATGCCGCACGCGGTGACCGTGAGCGACCCGCGCCTCTCCGCCGACGGCGACACCGCGATCCTCGAGGTCGGCTACGACGTCCCCGTCACCGACCACGACCTGTTCGGCAAGCGCGACGCCCTGGACCGGGCGATCGCTCCGCTCGAGGACGCCGGCTACCAGGTCGAGCTGAACGGTGACGTGCCCGAGAACGCCGCGGCGCCGATGCAGGGTCGAGGCGAGCTCATCGGGATCATCGCGGCCCTGCTCATCCTCCTCTTCGCGTTCGGCTCGGTCGTCAGCGCCGGGTTGCCGATCGGCTCCGCGCTGGTCGGTCTCGGCATCGGCGCGGGCGGGCTGACGATCCTGGCCGGTCTGACGAACGTGAGCACCATGGCGCCCACGGTGGCGACGATGGTGGGCCTCGGCGTCGGCATCGACTACGCGCTCCTGCTCGTCACCCGGCATGCGGAGTTCCTCCACGCCGGCTTCACCCCGGTCGAGGCGGCTGGGCGCGCGACGGCGACTGCCGGACGGTCCGTGGTCTTCGCGGCCGGCACCGTGCTGGTCTCGCTGATGGGCCTGCGGCTGGCCGGGCTGTCGACGTACTCCACCTTCGGCTTCGCGACCGCCATCGCCGTCGTCGGCGTCGCGGCCGCCTCCCTCACGGTCGTCCCCGTGCTGTGCCGCCTCGCCGGACGACGGGTCCTGCCGCGCGGCGTGCGGCGTCAGCGCACGCGGGACCGTGAGCCGTTCACTGCCCGCTGGGCCGCGCGCGTCGGCCGTCGTCCGCTGCCGTGGGCGGTCGGTGCGGTGCTCGTCATGGTGGCGCTGGCCCTGCCGGCCCTCGACCTGCACACCTGGCCCGGGGACCCCGGCGACCAGTCGCGGAGCCTCACGACGCGACGGGCGCACGACCTCATCGCCTCCGAGTTCGGCGTCGGTGCGAACACCGACTACACCGTGGTCGCCGGTCCCTCCGTCTCCGAGCGTGCCGTGGACCAGGCTCACGCCGCGGTGGCCCGCATCCCCGGCGTCGTCGAGGTCGGCGCGGTCACCGCCTCGCCCGACGGAGCGCTGCACGTCTTCCGGGTCGTGCCGAGGTTCGGCGACTCCGACTCCCGCACGAGCCAGCTGGTCGCCGACATCCGGGCCGGGCTGCCCGACGGCGTCGAGCTGACCGGGCGGACGCCGTACTTCTCCGACATCACCGCGATGCTTGGCGAGCGGCTCTGGATCGTCATCGGCTTCGTGGTGACGGTGTCGATGCTCCTGCTGGCGATGGTCTTCCGGTCGGTGCTCCTGCCGGTGAAGGCCGCCGTGATGAACCTCTTGTCGGTCGCCGCGGCGTACGGCGTCATGGTCGCGGTCTTCCAGTGGGGCTGGGGCGGGGGGATCCTCGGCGTCGACCACGCGTTCCCCGTCTCGGCCTGGATGCCGGTGCTGGTCTTCGCGGTCCTGTTCGGGCTGTCGATGGACTACGAGGTCTTCCTCCTCTCCCGGGTGCGCGAGCGCTGGCTCGACAGCGGCGACCCGCGCTCCAGTGTCGTCGCGGGGCTCTCGGACACCGGCCGGGTGATCAGCGCGGCAGCCGCGATCATGGTGGCGGTCTTCCTCGGCTTCGCCAGCGAGGTCGACTGGACCGTCAAGCAGCTCGGCATCGGCATGGCGGTCGCCGTCCTCCTCGACGCGACGCTCGTCAGGATGGTGCTCGTGCCGGCGACGATGTCGTTGCTGGGTCGCTGGAACTGGTGGCTTCCCGCCTGGCTGGACCGCCTCCTGCCGACCGTGTCCGTCGAGGACGACGCCGCCGAGCTCGACGAGCCGGTCCGCGCCTGACCATCGCCTGACCAGCGGGGTCCGGGGCCGACCGGCGTCCTCTCGACGACTCAGCCTCTGCCATGATCGCGACCATGCAGCTGGGACAGGGCACGGGACCGCTCGCGGGCATGCGGGTCGTCGAGATCGCCGGGATCGGCCCCGGACCGCACGGGTGTCAGATCCTCGCCGACCTCGGCGCCGACGTCATCCGGGTGGAGCGGCCGGGCGGCAACGGCCTCGGGGGCGGACCCCACGACCTGACCACGCGGGGACGTCCGAGTGTGGCGCTCGATCTCAAGCGGCCGGAGGCCATCGAGACCGTGCTCCGCCTCGTCGAGTCGGCTGATGCGCTCGTGGAGGGCATGCGGTCGGGCGTGACGGAGCGGCTCGGGCTGGGGCCCGACGACTGCCTCGCGCGCAACCCGCGGCTCGTCTACGCCCGCATGACCGGCTGGGGCCAGTCGGGGCCGTTGGCGCAGGCGTCCGGCCACGACCTCACCTACCTCGCCACCGCCGGCGGGCTTTTCGGCCTGGGCCAGGACCCGTCGCGTCCGCACTTCCCGTTGAACCTGCTCGGCGACTTCGGGGGCGGCTCGACCTACCTCGTGATCGGCGTCCTCGCCGCCGTCCTCGAGGCACGCACGAGCGGCCGGGGCCAGGTCGTCGACGCGGCGATCGTCGACGGCGTCGCGCACCTCCAGTCGATGAGCTACAGCCACCTGGCCGAGGGCACCCAGCGCCCAGACCGGCGGGTGTCCGGGCTGCTCGACGGCGGCGTCCCGTTCTACGACGTCTACGGCACCTCCGACGGCCGCCACGTCGCCGTCGGCCCGCTGGAGGCCAAGTTCTACGCCGGCTTCTGCGAGCTCCTCGCCCCCTACCTCGACGGCCAACAGCTCCCCGAGCAGTACGACCTCGCGCGCTTCGCCGAGATGCGCTCGACCCTGGCGGCCACCTTCGCCGGCCGCACGATGGCGGAGTGGGCCCAGACCTTCGAGGGCACCGATGCCTGCGTCGCGCCGGTGCTGACGATGGTCGAGGCGGCCGAGCACCCGCACATGTCCGCGCGGGGCACCCTCGTCGAGCGCGACGGCGTGCTGCAGCCGGCGCCCGCCCCGCGCTTCAGCCGCACGACGCCGTCGCTGGGCGCCGGGCCCGCCGCGTCGGCGGGGGCCCATACCCGCGAGGCGCTCGCGGCCTGGGGGATCGAGGACGTGGAGAAGCTCCTCGCCGACGGCATTGCCGTGCAGTCAAATACCTGAGACACGTGTCGCGCTAACCGCTGCCAACGGCTAAGTTGTGCGCATGGCCCCCACGTCTCTCCCCTCGGGCATCGAGCACGTCGACCTCGTGATCGTCGGTGCCGGCCTCTCCGGCATCGACGCCGCCGCGACGCTTCGGCGCGCGCACCCCGACAAGACCGTCGTCGTGCTCGAGCAGCGCGACGACCTCGGCGGCACGTGGGACCTGTTCCGCTACCCCGGGATCCGGTCCGACTCCGACATGTTCACCTTCGCCTACCGGTGGCGGCCGTGGGAGTCGACCAGGACGCTGGCCGACGGGCCGCAGATCAAGGAGTATCTCGAGACCGTCGCCGCCGAGGAGGGCGTCGACAAGCTGATCCGCTACCGCCACCGCGTCCGGTCGGTCGCGTGGGACACCGAGGCGAGCAGCTGGACGATCCACGCGGAGAGCGACGGCGAGCCGGTCACGCTGACCTCCCGGTTCCTGTGGAGCTGCACGGGCTACTACGACTACGAGCAGGGCTTCCAGCCCGACTTCGCGGGCGTCGACGACTTCGAGGGCACCTTCGTCCATCCCCAGTTCTGGCCCGAGGACCTCGACTACGCGGGCAAGAAGGTCGTCATCATCGGCTCCGGCGCCACGGCGGTCACCCTGGTGCCCGCCATCGCCGAGTCGGGGGCGCAGCACGTGACGATGCTGCAGCGCACGCCGTCGTACATCCTCTCGCGGCCCGGGAACGACCCGGTCGGGCGCGGGCTGCGCCGCCTGCCGCTCCGGGACCGGCTGCCGTTCAAGCGGCTGCGCGAGGCGACCTACCACGAGATCCTCCGCTGGGAGAACATCGCGCTCGCCACCGGGCTCTACCGGTTCGCCAAGCGCTCGCCGGAGCGCGCGAAGGCGTTCATCCGCAAGCAGCAGGTGGCCGCGCTGACCGCCCGCGACGGCGGGCAGGGCTTCACCGAGGGGGAGGCGGAGGCGTACGTCGACCGGCACCTCACCCCGCCGTACGACCCGTGGGACCAGCGGCTCTGCTTCGTCCCCGACGGCGACCTGTGGACGGTGCTGCGCGAGGGGCGGGCCGACATCGTCACCGACCGCATCCGCAGGATCACCCCGACCGGGATCGAGACCGAGTCCGGCGAGCACCTGGAAGCCGACATCATCGTGAGCGCGACCGGGCTGGCCATCAAGATCTTCGGCGGCATCGAGGTGAGCGTCGACGGTCGGCCGGTCGCGCCGGGGGAGACCACGGCCTACCGTGGCGCACTGCTGACCGGGGTGCCGAACTTCGCCTTCACCATCGGCTACATCAACGCCTCGTGGACGCTCAAGGCCGACCTGGTGTCCCGCTGGTTCGCCGGGCTGATCGGGGAGATGGACCGGCGCGGCGTGAGCCGTTTCACCGTCTCGGAGCCCGCCACGCCCGCGACGCGTCCGCTGATGGACATGCAGTCCGGCTATCTCCTGCGCGGTGCGGCCAGCATGCCCCGCCAGGGAGAGAGCGTCCCGTTCGCGGCGAAGCAGAGCTACCTGACCGACCTCAAGGTGCTCGGGCGCCGGACGTACGCCGACGCTCACCTGCACTTCGGCTGATGCACACGTCAAGCCCCCGTAGCGTCATGCGCTCCGTCCGTGGAGTGGCTCCCTCCGCATGACGTCCCGTGGCGAATCGTCCAACCCCGGTCCAGACCCGTAAGATGAGCGTGGCGGAGGCCGTTCGTGTCTTGCCCCGGCCCGCCCACTCCCACCCCGCAGGGGTCGGTTCCGTTCTGGCGAGACGCCCTCGCAGAAGATTGAGATCCCTTGTCGTTCACCGACCTGGGCGTGCCCGCACGCCTGTCCACCCTCCTCGAGCAGCGCGGCATCACCACGCCGACGCCGATCCAGGCCGCCACCCTGCCCGACAGCCTCGCCGGACGTGACGTCCTCGGCCGCGGCCGCACCGGCTCGGGCAAGACGTATGCGTTCCTGCTCCCGCTCGTCACGCGCCTGCTCGACGGGCCGCGCGCGAAGGCACGCAAGCCCCGCGCGCTCATCCTCGCCCCGACCCGTGAGCTGGTCGCGCAGATCAAGGAGTCGCTCGACCCGCTGGCCGCCGACGCGGGCCTCACCGTCCAGACCGTCTTCGGCGGCGTGGGTCAGAACCCGCAGGTCCAGGGGCTGCTCAAGGGCGCCGACATCGTGCTGGCCTGCCCCGGCCGGCTCGAGGACCTGATCGGCCAGGGCCACGCCGACCTGTCCGCGATCGAGATCACCGTGCTCGACGAGGCCGACCACATGGCCGACCTCGGCTTCCTGCCCGCGGTCCGCCGGCTGCTGCAGAGGACGCCCCGCGACGGCCAGCGCCTGCTCTTCTCGGCGACGCTCGACCAGGGCATCGACGTGCTGGTCAAGCAGTTCCTCTCCCAGCCCGTCACCCACGAGGCCGACTCGACGCAGTCCCCCGTCGCCGCCATGGACCACCACGTCCTGCACCTGAGCCGCGAGGACCGGCTCCCCGTGCTCGTCGACCTGGCCACCGCGCCCGGCCGGACGGTCGTGTTCGCCCGCACCAAGCACGGCGCCAAGGCGCTCGCGCGCCAGCTCAACAAGGCGGGTGCCCCCGCCGTCGAGCTGCACGGCAACCTGTCGCAGGGTGCGCGCACGCGCAACATGGAGGCCTTCCACTCGGGAGCGGCGACGACGCTCGTCGCGACCGACATCGCCGCGCGCGGCATCCACGTCGACGACGTGGCGCTCGTCGTGCACGCCGACCCGCCGGCCGAGCACAAGGCCTACCTGCACCGCTCGGGCCGCACGGCCCGCGCCGGCGCGGCCGGCACGGTGATCACGCTCATGCTCGACGACCAGGTGAAGGACGTCCGCGCCCTGACCCGGGCCGCGGGCATCAAGCCGACCATCACGCGAGTCGACGGACCCCGTCACCCCATGCTCGCCCGGCTCGCCCCGGGTGAGCGCGTCCTCATCGAGGGTGGGTACGTCGCCGAGCCGGTGCAGCCGGTCGCACAGCCGGCCAGGAGCGGCTCCCCGCGTCGACGCAGCTCCTCGCGCGGTGCCGGCGGCTCAGGCGGTTCCAGCGTCGGCTCCAGCGCCGGCCGGGCCGCAGGTCAGTCGCGCGGCCAGGCCGCTGGCGGCACCCGCTCGCGCACCGAGGACCGTGCCGACGGAGCAGGCGCGCGGAGCGGCTCGGGTCGCCGTCGCCGCCGCGGAGGCGGTCAGAGGGCGCCGAAGACCGCGTAGTCGTCGGAGGCGATGCCCAGCTGGGCGAGCAGGTCCTGCTGGATCAGGGTGACCTGGCGCGCGACGCGCTCGACGACGTGCTGCTGGGTCTCGTCCTGGTGGTCGAGCCACCACACGATGCTGGCGTCGATCAGGCCCATGATGCCGGCGTACACGCCCGGTGGGATCACGGGGACCTCGTTGCCGGCGCGCCGGACGTACTCGCTGCTCGAGGCCACGAGCATCTCGAGGAAGCGGCCGCCGCCGTGCCGCGGGCCGCTCGCCGCGCGCGCGTGCTGCCGTGCGGCGAGGAAGCGGTAGAGGTTCGGGTGCTCGGCGGCCCAGCCGACGGCGGCCTCCGCCGCGGCATACGTGCTCTCGCGCATCGTCGCCGGCTCGGCGAGCGTCGGCCGGACCTGTTCGACGAACTCCTCCGCGACCAGGCGGCCGACCTCGGCGTCGAGCTCCTCCTTGCTCGCGATCACCCGGTAGACGTGGGGTCGCGGCACGCCGGCCCGCTCGGCGATCTGCGCCATGCCGACGCCGGGACCGAGCTCCTCGATGCAGGAGACCGCGGCCGCCACCAGCGCGTCGCGGCGGGTGGCGCCCGTCGCCTTCGACTCCGTCATCTCGTGGCCTCCTGTACGCCCTCCTGTGAGCGGCGTCACGTCACTGTAGGTGTGCTTGTAGCGGACCCGTCTCCGGTGGTACACCTTGTACCAAGGTACAGGCTGTACCACCCCGCGGGTTCTCCCGGGCGACCGCGATCGGAGGAGCGATGCCGCCACGTCGATCATCGTGGATGGACCCCGATCTCGACGACTTCCGCGACCTGGCGCGCACATTCTGCGAGAAGGAGATCAAGCCGAACGTCGACGCCTACATCGCCAACCGGCAGGTCGACCGCGGCCTGTGGAACAAGGCCGGCGACGTCGGCCTCCTGTGCCTCTCCATCCCCGAGGAGTACGGCGGCGGCGGTGGGACCTTCGCGCACGAGGCGATCCTCATCGAGGAGCAGGCGCGGGCGACGGACTCCTCATGGGGCGTCTCCCTCCACAACGGGATCGTCGCGCACTACCTGCTGGCCTACGGCACCGACGAGCAGAAGCGCGCGTGGCTGCCCCAGATGGCGAGCGGCGAGGTGGTCGGCGCGATCGCAATGACCGAGCCCGGCACCGGGTCGGATCTGCAGAACGTCACGACCAAGGCGATCCGGGAGGGTGACGAGTACGTCATCAACGGAGCCAAGACCTTCATCACCAACGGCACCCAGGCCGACCTCGTCATCACCGTCGTCAAGACCAACCCCGAGCAGGCGGCCTCCGGCATCTCCCTCGTGCTCGTCCCGACCGACACCCCCGGCTTCTCCCGCGGGAAGGCGCTCGACAAGATCGGGATGAAGGGCCAGGACACCTCCGAGCTGGTCTTCTCCGACGTGCGCGTGCCGGTCTCGGCGCTGCTGGGAGCCGAGGAGGGCCAGGGGTTCGCTCAGCTGATGGATCAGCTGCCCCAGGAGCGGCTCCTCGTCGCAGTCGCCAACGTGGCCGCGATGGAGATGTGTCTCGACGAGACACTGCGCTACGTCCACGACCGGCACGCCTTCAACCGGCCGATCTGGGCCTTCCAGAACACCAAGTTCAAGATGGCCGAGGTCGCGACCGAGGCCCGTGTCGCACGCTCCTTCCTCGACGAGTGCATCGCCCTCCACCTCGAGGGGCGGCTCGACATCCCGACCGCGGCGATGGTCAAGCTGTGGTGCTCCGAGCGCGCCCAGCGGGTCGCCGACACGTGCCTGCAGCTGCACGGTGGCTACGGCTACATGAACGAGTACCCGATCGCCCGCGCCTGGGCCGACCTCCGCGTCTCACAGATCTACGCCGGCACCAGCGAGATCATGAAGGAGATCATCTCGCGCTCCCTGACGCCGCCGGCCTGACCCCATGCACTCGAGGCCCAGCCGGACCGACCGGCCGCCCACCCTCCTCACCCGAACAGGAAGATCTGATGGCTGAAGCGTTCATCTACGACCACCTGCGCACCCCGCGGGGCCGCGGCAAGGCGACCGGCGGGCTGCACGAGACCAAGCCGATCGACCTCGTCGTCGGCCTCATCGACGAGCTCCGCAAGCGCAACCCCACGCTCGACGTCGAGCGCATCGACGACGTGGTCCTCGGCGTGGTCACCCCGATCGGCGACCAGGGCAGCGACATCGCCAAGACGGCGGCGCTCAAGGCGGGTCTCCCGGAGACGACCGCGGGCGTCCAGCTCAACCGCTTCTGCGCCTCCGGCCTCGAGGCGGTCAACCAGGCGGCGTCCCGCGTCCGCGGCGGCTTCGAGGACCTCATCCTCGCCGGCGGCGTCGAGTCGATGAGCCGCGTGCCGATGGGCTCCGACGGTGGCGCCTGGGCGATGGACCCGGCCACCGCGCTGCAGACCGACTTCGTCCCGCAGGGCATCGGGGCCGACCTCATCGCGACCGTCGAGGGCTTCAGTCGCACCGACGTCGACACCTACGCTGCCGAGTCGCACCGCCGGGCCGCCGCCGCCTGGGAGGCCGGCTACTTCAAGGACGCCGTCATCGGAGTCGTCGACCTCAACGGCCAGGTCGTGCTCGACCACGACGAGCTGATCCGGCCCGGCACGACGGCCGAGAGCCTGGCCGGCCTGAAGCCGTCGTTCCTGCAGCACGGCCAGGAGGCCGGCTTCGACGACGTGGCCCTGTCGAAGTACCACTGGCTGGAGAGGATCGACCACGTCCACCACGCCGGGAACTCCTCCGGCATCGTCGACGGCGCCGCGCTCACGCTCATCGGCACCGAGCAGGTGGGCCGGGACCTCGGCCTCACGCCTCGGGCGAGGATCATCTCGGCCGCCGTGTCCGGCGCCGACCCGACGATCATGCTGACGGGTCCCGCGCCGGCGGCCCGGAAGGCGCTCACCCGCGCGGGTCTGACGGTCGACGACATCGACCTGTGGGAGATCAACGAGGCGTTCGCGGCCGTCGCCATGCGCTTCATGAAGGACATGGGGATCAGCCACGACGTCACGAACGTCAACGGCGGCGCCATCGCCATGGGCCACCCGCTCGGTGCCACCGGCGCGATCATCCTCGGCACGCTCGTCGACGAGCTCGGCCGCCAGGGCAAGCGCCGCGGCCTCGCCACGCTCTGCGTCGGCGGCGGCATGGGCATCGCCACCATCGTCGAGCTCCTCTGAGGTCTCGATACACCGTCGCTCGTCCCTCACGACGGCACTCGACCACCGACCCTGTGACCTCAAGGAATGACCCATGACTGAGAACCAGACCGCCGTCACCTACGACATCGACGCCGACGGCATCGTCACCCTGACGCTCGACGACCCGAACCAGTCGGCCAACACCATGAACGAGGCCTACGCGGCCTCGATGAAGGCCGCCGTGGACCGCCTCCACGACGAGGCCGACCGCGTCACCGGCGTCGTCGTCACCTCGGCGAAGAAGACGTTCTTCGCCGGTGGCGACCTGAAGAAGATGATGCCCGTCCGCCAGGACAGGGCCGCCGAGCTGTTCGCGGAGGTCGAGGCGATCAAGGCGACGCTGCGTCGCCTGGAGACCTTCGGCAAGCCGGTCGTCGCGGCCATCAACGGCGCCGCGCTCGGCGGCGGGCTCGAGATCGCGCTCGCGACGCACCACCGCATCGCGGTCGAGGGCCGCTACGAGATCGGGCTGCCCGAGGTCACGCTCGGGCTCCTGCCGGGCGGTGGCGGCGTCACCCGGACGGTACGGATGTTCGGCATCATGACCGCCCTCACCGACATCCTCGGCCAGGGCACCCGCTTCAAGGTCGCGCAGGCGCTCGAGAAGGGGCTCGTCGACGAGGTCGTCGCGACCCCCGACGAACTGGTGCCGGCCGCCAAGGCCTGGATCAAGGCGAACCCCGAGCACACTCAGCAGCCGTGGGACAGGCCCGGCTACAAGATGCCCGGCGGCAAGCCGAGCTCCCCGGCCCTGGCCGCGTTCCTTCCGGCGTTCCCGCCGATCCTGCGCCGCCAGCTCAAGCAGGCCGACATGCGGGCGCCGAAGGCGATCCTGGAGGCGGCGGTCGAGGGTGCTCAGGTCGACTTCGACACCGCCTCGCGCATCGAGTCGCGCTACTTCGTCCACCTGGTGACCGGACAGCAGTCGAAGAACATGACGCAGGCGTTCTTCTTCGACCTCGGCTCCATCAACGCCGGCACCCTGCGCCCGGACGGCTTCGAGACCTACCAGCCCGCGAAGGCGGTCGTGCTCGGCGCCGGCATGATGGGCGCCGGCATCGCCTCTGTGCTCGCCCGCGCGGGGGTGGAGGTCGTCCTCAAGGACGTCACGATCGAGGCGGCCGAGAAGGGCCGCTCCTACACCGCCGGCCTCAACGACAAGGCCGTCTCCCGCGGCAGGCTCACCCAGGAGAAGGCCGACGAGGTTCTCGGGCGGATCACGGCGACGGCGGATCCCGCGGACGCGGCCGGCGCCGACCTCGTCGTCGAGGCGGTCTTCGAGGACGTCGCGCTCAAGCAGAAGGTGTTCGCTGAGATCGCCCCGCACCTGGCGCCCGGCGCGCTGCTGTGCTCGAACACCTCGACGCTGCCGATCACCGACCTGGCGAAGGGCATCGAGCGGCCGGCCGACTTCATCGGCCTGCACTTCTTCAGCCCCGTCGACAAGATGCCGCTCGTCGAGATCATCCGCGGCGCGGAGACCTCCGACGAGGCGCTCGCCAAGGCCTACGACATCGTGCTGGCCATCAAGAAGACGCCGATCGTGGTCAACGACTCGCGCGGGTTCTACACCTCGCGGGTCATCGGCACCCAGATCGAGGAGGGCCTCGCGATGCTGCAGGAGGGCCTGGCGCCGTACTCCCTCGAGCGCGCCGCCACCTCCGCCGGCTTCCCGGTCGGCCCGCTCCAGATCACCGACGAGCTCAACATGGAGCTCATGGTGAAGATCGCCAGGACCACGCGCGAGGCGGCGGGAGTGGAGGAGCCCACCGTCACCGAGCAGGTCTGCGGCGCGATGATCGAGGCGGGGCGGCCGAGCAAGCTCAAGGGCGCCGGGTTCTACGAGTACGTCGACGGCAAGCGCGGCTCGATCTGGTCCGGCCTGGCCGCGCTGTTCCCGCTGGCAGCGGAGCAGATCCCGATCGAGGACGCCCGCGAGCGGATGCTCTTCCGTGAGGCCGTGGAGACGGCGAAGTGCTTCGAGGAGGGCGTCCTGACCTCGGCGGCGCACGCCAACATCGGCTCGATCTTCGGCATCGGATTCCCGCCGGCGCTGGGCGGTGCGGCGCAGTTCATCACCGGGTATGAGGCCGCCGACGGCTCGATCGGTCTCGACGCGTTCATCAAGCGGGGCGACGAGCTGGCCGACAGGTACGGCGAGCAGCTGCGGCCGACGGCGTACCTGCGCGAGATGGCGGCGAAGGGCGAGTCCTTCCCCGCGTGACGCGGCGTCGTCCGTGCGGATAGTCCGTTCGGAGGGTGCTCCTAGTCACCCTCGCGCGGCGAGGTCCAGCCGTGCGAGGGTGGCCCCGCAGGCGTGACAGCGGGGAGGATCGGCCAGTGAGTGAGCAAGTCCCCCTGCCGGTCGTCGACGTGCAGGGCCTCCACGTGCGCTTCGGCGAGGTCGAGGCGGTCAACGGCGTCGACCTGGCGGCGTACGCCGGCCAGAGCACCGCCCTCCTCGGCAGGAACGGTGCCGGCAAGTCCACGACGATGCGCGTCGTCGCGGGTGTGGTCCCACCGACCCGGGGACGCGTGGTCGTCGCCGGGTCGGACGTGCGGGCCGAGCCTCTCGCGGTCAAGCGCGCGGTGGGCTACTGCCCCGACGTCGGTGGCCTCGTCCCGCGGGCGACCCCCTGGGAGCACCTGCAGCTCTCGGCGAGGCTGCGCCGGCTCGGGCCCGGGTGGGAGGACCGGGCGCGAGACCTGCTCGAGCGCTTCGAGCTCGGCGACGTCGCGCACCGCGTCACGAGCGGCTTCTCGCACGGCATGGGGCGGCGGCTCTCGGTGGTCCTCGCTGCGTTCCACAAGCCCGAGGTGCTGCTGCTCGACGAGCCCTTCGACGGCGTCGACCCGATCGGCGTGGAGGCGACCCTCGACGTGGTCAGCGACGCCCGCGCCCGAGGCGCCTGCGTCCTGGTCTCGACGCACCTTCGAGAGCTCGCCATCGAGGCGTGCACCTCGGTCCTGGTGCTGCGCGGCGGGTCGCGCGTCGCCGCCGTGTCCGCCACTGAGATGGCCGGCGAGGAGGGGGCGCGTGCCTACCGCGGGCTCCTCGACTGACCCACGCGGGCTCGCCCGACGGCTTCGGCAGGAGTGGTGGGCCGTCCAGGATGTCGGCCATCTGCTGCGGTTGCGCGCCAGCGCCGTCCGACGGCGGCGCACCCTGGTCGGGCTGACGATCTTCCTCGTCATCACTCTCAGCGCCGCCGTCGTGCCGGCGTACCTCCCGGGGGCCGGAGGCGGTGGCTACGCCTTCAACCTGCTGCTGCTCATGCCGACCGCGTTCGCCGGGTTCCTCGTGATCACCCTGGCGTCTGCGGTGGCCTCCGGCGGCGGTCGCGAGATGGTGCCGCGCGACCAGCTGGTCGCCTACCCGGTGAGCCCGACAACGGACCACCTCGGCGCGCTCCTGCTCGCGCCACTCAACATCGCGTGGCTGCTGCAGTGCTGGCTGCTGCTGGGTTCGGGGGCGTACGCCCTCGGCCGCGGCCACTTCGCGCCGGTCGCCCTCGGTGCCTTCGCCTGGGTCCTGGCCGCGACCGCCATCGGCCAGGTCGTGGCCTGGTCGATCGAGGGACTGCGCAGGACGACGTACGGCGTCCTCGTCGCCCGCGGGATCGCCATCGCCGGCATCTCGGCGGCGGCCGCCCTCCAACTGACCCACCACCTGGGTCATGTCCTCGACGCCGTGCCCACCCGGTGGGTGGTGCAGGGCCTCCTCGCCGGCTTCGGCGGCCGCTGGCTCCTCACCGTGACGGTGGTCGTCGCGCTCTTCGTCGTCGCCGTCGTCGTCGGCGCCATCCCCGCGCATCTCACCGCCCGGCTCCAGCCGCGGGAGGAGCTGCGGGTGGAGAGCGGTCGCTACCGGGCCCGCCCGACCAGCTTGTCGGACTTCGGGGCGCTGCTCCGCGTGGACCGGGCGTCGGTCTGGCGCGCGGTGCCGATGCGCCGGGGCCTCGTCGTGCTCGCCGTCGGCCCGGGGCTGGTCTCCCTGGCCGGGGACCTGCCGTGGAACCAGATGACGATCCTGCCCGGCCTCGTGGCCTCGGGCGGCGCCCTCCTGTTCGGTGTGAACGCGTGGAGCCTGGAGGCGCGGGGTGCGCTGTGGCGCGAGTCGCTCCCCGTCACCCCTGACACTGTCTTTGCCGCACGTGCGTGGGTCCTGCTGGAGTTCCTGGTCGTCGCCTCCGGCATCACGCTGGGCCTGGCGGCCCTCCGCGCGGGTCTGCCGACGGCGGCCGAGCTCGCGGCGCTGCTGTGCACGTGGCTGGTCGTCGTGCTGCAGGTGCTCAGTGCCTCGATGCGCTGGTCGCTGCGCTCGCCGTACTCCGTCGACCTGCGCTCGGCCCGGGCCACCCCGGCGCCGCCGATGGCCATGGTGGGCTACTCGACGAAGCTCGCCGCCTGCACCACGCTCACGAGCCTGATCTTCTCCGGCCTTGCGCAGGTGGATGCCTGGCCGCTGTCCGTGCTCGTGGCCGCCCCGTTCGTGGGCTGGTCCCTCACGCGGCTGCTGAGGGCCCGTGACGGCTGGACGGAGCCGACGACCCGGGCTCGGGTCGTCATGACCGTCGCCGGCTGAGCTGAGCACACGGTCGTCGGGTTGAGTACAGGTGCTCATGCGGACAGAGGAGCAGCTGGGCCAGGGTGGAAGCGTGAACGACCAGACCAGGACCACACCGTCCGCCACCGTCCCGTGTCCGTCCTGCGGGGTGATGTTCTCGGCTCCGCGCGCCACGTGTCCGGCGTGCGGCATCGTCCTGACCGGTCCCGACGCGGGCCGGCTCTGGCAGGTCGACCAGGAGCTCGAGGCCCTGCGTCTCGAGCGTCTCGAGCTCCTCGCCCGGCTGCGCGGACAGCGGGGGTCGACCACGGGGGGCGCGGCGTCGACCGTCAGCGGGACGCGCGCCGCGGGCACCGCCGGCCTCCCGCGCTTCCCCACCGCGCCCGGTGCTTCCCAGCCGGTCGCCACAGCAGACGGCCGGCGTCGCTCGCTCTCGGGCCAGCAGGTCGTGCTGGGGCTGGGGGCCCTGCTCCTCATCTCTGCCGCAGCCCTGTTCACCGTCGTGGTCTGGCTGGTCGTCGGTCTCGTCGGGCAGGCCGTCATCCTCGCCTCCTTGGTGGTGACCGCTGTGCTGGGCAGCCGCCTGTTCGCCGGCCGGCGCCTGCCCGCGGCAGCGGAGACCGCGGCGGTCATCGCCGTCGGTCTGACGCTGGTCGGGGCCAACGCCGCGCATGCGCGGGGTCTCGCCGGTCTGGACCGCGTGGCTGAGGACTCCTACTGGGCCGGCGCGCTCGCGATCTGCGCCCTCCTGTTCGTCGCCTTCGATCGGGTCGTGCCGGCCCACGACGGAGGTCGAGGTGTCTGGACCTACCAGCCGACCGCGGCGGTGGCGGTCTGCGGCGTTCCCTGGTGCGCGCTCGCGGCACTCGACGTGAGCGGCGTGGCACTGCAGATCGGCGTCGGCGCTGCCGCTGCGGCACTGGGACTGGCGGCCCTGGCCACAGCCAGGACGGCCGCCCGGAGCTGCACGCTGGCCGCCGCGGTCGTGCTGGCCGCGGTGGCGCTGACCGGCGCGACCGTCTTCCTCGCGGTGGGGCTGGGGCTGGCGTACGACGCCGGGCAGCCGGCATGGACGCGATGGGTCGCCGGGGCCCTAGTCGTCGCCGGCGCCGGGGCCACCCGCTTCACGCCGGTGGCGCGACTGACGCCGGTCGTGGTGACGGCGGCCTTCGCGCTCGTCGTGCCCGCCGCGGTCCTCGAGGCGCCGCACGTGCTCGCCGCGCTCGGCGCGGTCCTCGCAGCCGGCACCTCGATCGCCCTTCTGCGCGCCTGGCGTCAGGGTCCGGGAGCCACCTGGGGCACCTGGATCCGGCCCCTGACCGCGTGCTCCGTGTGGGTCCAGGTCGTCCTCTTCGCGGTGGCCGCCGGCGCCGGTGACGACGTGGTCTCGACGGGCCTCGAGGCGGCGCACGGGGGCTGGTCCCTCGTCGTGCCGGCGCTCGGCCTGCTGGTCGTCAACGCTGCCGGACTCGGGCTCTTCCGGCGCGCGGGGTGGGTGGGCGCCGTGCAGGTCGCCCTCGCCGTCACCGCCTGGTCGGCCCTCGTGGACGCCCCTGCGATCGTCGTGTTCGGCTCGGTCCTGGCCCTGATGGCCGCCGAGATGGTGCTCGCCGTCCTGATCGTGCGGTCGGCCGATCTGCGGAGGTGGCTGCTCGACGACGACCTCCCGCGCGTGTGGCCGCTGCTGGAAGGGCTCGCGGTCGCGGCCGCTGGAGGCTATCTCCTTGCAGCGTGCTTGGCGGCCGTCCCGGCCGCGGCCGAGGTCGGCACGACCGCCGTTGACCTGGTGGCGGGGGCCTGCTACACCGCCGCTGTCCTCGTGTTCGTCTATGCAGGCCAACGCGGCCGACTGGCCGTCGCGTACGCCGGCACCGCGCTGACATCTGCGGCGAGCTGGCTTCTCCTCGGGCAGGGAGGGGTGACCTTGATCGAGGCGTACACGCTGCCGCCCGCCGCGATGCTGGCCATCGTCGGAGCCGTGACCCGAGCGCGGGCTCGCCGCGAAGGTCGCACCATCGGCTCGATGGTCTTCCTCGCCCCCGCCCTGAGCGTCGCACTGGGGCCGAGCACCGTGGTGGCGGTCAGCGGCGGCGACGCCGTCCGGGTCGCGCTCGTCCTCGCCGCCGGCGTGGCCTGCGTCGTCATCGGGTTCGTGCGGCGCCTGAAGGCGCCGGTCCTGGTGGGATCGATCTGTCTCGCCGTCATCGCCGTCACCCAGGGCGGTCCCTATCTCTCCTACGTCCCCGGGTGGGTCACCATCGGTGGTGCCGGCGCCGTGCTCCTGGCCGTGGGCGTCTCCTGGGAGCGCGCCATCGTGGCCGGGCGCCGCAGCACCGCGTGGCTGGCCTCCCTGGGCTGAGCGCCTCCCTCGGCTGAGCCCCGCTGCGGCCCGCCTGCGTCCGGCTCAGCGTGGCCAGGCAGCGGCTCGGCGTGGCTGGCTCACGGTGACTGGCGGAACCAGGTCACCGTGATCCGCTTGCCGGGGTGGAGCTCGGTGGCATGCCAGTCGTCGGCCAGCTCGTCGACGATGGCCAACCCTCGGCCACTCGCATCGTCCCAGGAGGCGTCGCGCGGCACGGGCCATCCGGCAGCGTCGTCGGAGATCTCGATCTCGACGCGCTCGTCGTCGACGCGCAGCGCGAGGCCGATCACCACCGCGCTCGCGCGCACGGAGTTCGTCACCAGCTCGCTGACCACCAGCACCACGTCCTCGGCGGTGGGACGGGCCGCACGACCGAGGATGTCGCGCAGGGGAGCGTCGACGAACCGCCGGGCGGCGGCAGGCGCCTGCAAATCACCCCGGAGCTCGGTCTTCACCTCGCACCGACCCTTCGCACGGCGAGCGCGGCGATGTCGTCGGCCGCGTCGGGGTTCCTCAGGGTGTCCACCACATGTGCGACGAGCTCGTCGACAGAGCGCTCGTCCGCGCCGGCGAGGGTGCTGGCCAGCCGAGCAAGGCCGACGTCGATGTCCTCGCCCCGTCGCTCCACCAGCCCGTCGGTGAAGCAGAACAGGGTGGCGCCCGGCGGCAGCTGGAACGTGGCCTCTCGGTAGCACGCCGGGCCGGTGCCCAGCGGGCGGCCGACGGGGGCGATGAGCGGCGAGACCACACCGTTGAGGAGCATCGGCGCCGGGTGGCCCGCGTTCGCGATCGTGATCTCTCCGGTGCGGACGTCGCCCACTCCGGTGATCACGGTAGTGAGGTGCCCATCTGAGGCGATGTCGAACTGGCGCGAGCACTTCTCGAGCGCCTCGGCCGGCCCCTGGCCGTCGAGGAGATAGGCGCGCAGCGTGAACCGGGCCTGCGCCATGACGGCGACCGCGTCGACGCCGCGCCCCGACACGTCCCCGACGACGAAGGCGAACCGGTGCTCGTCGATCGCGACGAGGCTGTACCAGTCGCCGCCGATCTCGGTGCCGAGGGCACCCGCGACATACTTCGAGGCGACCTCGAGGTTGGGCAGCGTCGGGATGACGTGCGGCAGCAGTGCCCGCTGCAGCCGCTCGAAGAGCACACGCTGCTCCCCGTAGAGGGTCTCGACCTGCTCGTAGAGCCGGGTGATCGTCGCGGCGTCCTGCTCCGCGTCGTGTCGCCCTCGGGCGAGGCGTCGCGCGGCGATCGCGGCCAGGGCCGTGAGCAGCAGCCCGCCGAGCAGGAGGCACAGCGGGAGCCAACGGCTCAACGAGGACCCGAGGTGGTCGCGTGGCGTGGTGACCACCGTCAGCACGGTGTCGCCGAGCGGGACGGCGGCCCGCGAGGTCCGTCCGGCCATCGGCAGCGCCGACGGCAACACGTCGGTCGTCGAGAGCGCCGAGGCTGTCGTCCTGGGGCCGACGTAGATCGCGTAGTGCAGCGTCGAGAAGGCCGAGTTGCGGTCGGCCGGCGAGCGCCTGTTGGCGGGAAGCGCCCGCTCCGCGTAGACGACGAAGCCCGTCCGCGGGTCGGCCTTCGTCCAGGTGATGCGCGTCTCGGCGCCCGCTGTGACCTGGTGGACGCTCGAGGTGGTGACGTCGAACGCGTGCCGCAGGTAGCCCTGCATCTGCGAGCCGCCCGGCGGCAGGGCGGGGGCGGCGCCGGTCGTCGCGACCTCGGTGATCCGGTCGCCCTGGCGCCGCCAGAGGGAGGCCGAGACGAAGGGCCGGGTCGGGCCGGAGCCGACGTAGGACGCCATGAAGCGTGTGAACGCGGTCGGCGACCCGGTCGGGCCGGACATCGCCTGGAGGCTGAGCGCCGTCGTGAGCGGCTGCTCGACGACCAGGATGGCGGTCGAGAGGACGGCGGCGACCTGCTTCGTCTGCTGGTCGAGGAGGCTCTTCTCGCTGTTGGCGTCGACGCGTGCCGTCGACCACACCGCCACCGCCGTCAGCACCACGCCGAGCGCCACGACGATGGCCGTGACGCGGCGCGGGTCACGCGCCAGCCGCCGCGAGGCCCGGCTCGCGGTGGCGGCTGGCGTGGGCTGCGGCGGCAGGGTCAACTCTCGTGCCGCTCTGGGAAGAGATCGGTCAGGCCCGTCAGCTCGAGGATGCGGGAGACCGAGCGCGGCACGTGCTCCAGGCGCAGGTCCCTGCCGACCGACGAGGCGGACTTCTGGACGCGGACGAGAGCGCCCAGTCCGCTTGAGTCGATGAAGGTGACGCCGCCGAGGTCGAGGACGAACGGCCCGGATCCGGTGGTCAGGAGCTCGCCGACGTGAGCGAGGAACTCGTCGACTCCCGAGATGTCGAGATCGCCTGACACGGCCAGCGCCGATGCGCCGTCCTGACCGGTCACGGTCCCGAACTCAGCCATGCGTGTCACCCTTTACGAGCGAGTGGGGAGGGTCGGAGAAAACCTAGCGCCACCTGCGGCGTCACGGCGACGGATCCCCGATCTATGAGAACGGAGTCCCGCGGCTGCCGGTCGCCTCGAGGGCGCGCCTGCTTGACGTTCATCGAACGTGTGTTCGACCATGGAGGCGTGATCCTGCACGCCGACCTCGACTCGTTCTTCGCGTCGGTCGAGCAGCGCGACGACCCTCGGCTGCGCGGCCGGCCGGTGATCGTCGGCGGCGGGGTCGTGCTGGCGGCGAGCTATGAGGCCAAGGCGTTCGGCGTCCGCTCGGCGATGGGCGGCCGCGCCGCTGAGGCGGCGTGCCCGGATGCGGTCGTCGTGCCGCCGCGGTTCGAGGCGTACGTCGAGGCGAGCAAGCGCGTCTTCGAGATCTTCCGCGACACGACGCCGCTGGTGGAGGGCATCTCGATCGACGAGGCGTTCCTCGACGTCGGCGGTCTGCGGCGGCTGGTCGGGCCGCCCGAGCAGATCGCGGCTGCCCTGCGAGCGCGGGTGCGCGAGGAGGTCGGCCTGCCGATCTCGGTGGGGATCGCACGGACGAAGTACCTCGCCAAGGTGGCCAGCGCGGTGAGCAAGCCCGATGGTCTGCTGCTCGTCCCTCCCCACGGCGAGGAGCACTTCCTCCACCCGCTCCCCGTCGAGCGGCTGTGGGGCGTCGGTGCGGTGACCGCGGCCAAGCTGCATGCGGAGGGCATCTTCACGATCGGCCAGCTCGCGGCGCGCCAGGAGGCCGAGCTCACGTTCGCCGTCGGCAAGGCGTCCGGGCGGCACCTGCATGCCCTCGCCAACCTCCGTGACCCTCGCCCCGTCGAGGTGGGCCGACGGCGCCGATCGATCGGGTCGCAGAGCGCGTTCGGCCGGCGTCACCGCTCCTTCGAGGACCTGGAGGCGCTGCTCGCGGCCCTGGTCGACCGTGTCGCCCGTCGGCTGCGTGCCGGTGAGCGCATCGGGCGGACCTTCACGCTCCGGCTGCGGTTCGACGACTACACCCGTGCCACACGATCGGCCACCATCCCACGCTCGACCGGGGCGACCGCGACCTGGCTGGCGACCGGCCGTCGCGTCCTGCACGACGCGCGTCCGCTCATCGAGGAGCGTGGCTGCACGTTGCTCGGCATCACCATCTCCGGCCTCGTCGACGCGCGCACCGAGCAGCTCGAGCTGCCGCTCTTCACCGCCCAGACGCGTGGCGTCGAGCTCGACGGCGCCCTCGATGCGATCAGCGACCGGTTCGGGAAGCAGGCGGTGACACGGGCGGTGCTGGTGGGCCGGCACGTCGGGCACGAGATGCCTACCCTCCCGGACCCGGGCCTGGCCGGGTCCGGTGCAGCCCCGACGCGCGCTTCCGCTCGCGATCGCGAGGGTGCGATGCCCTAGCCACTAGCCTTGCCCGCGTGAGCGTCGTGGCGGCGGTGGACCAGGCCCAGCGCCGGTTTCCCCCGGTGGCGTTCCCGATCGGCGTGATCTACAAGTTCTTCGACGACCAGGGCAACTACCTCGCCGCCGTCGTCACCTACTACGCCTTCATCGCGATCTTCCCACTGATGCTGATCGGCTCCTCGATCCTCGGCTTCTTCCTCGACGGCAACCCGAAGCTGCAGCATGAGCTGCTCAACTCGGCGTTCAGCCAGTTCCCGATCATCGGCGACCAGCTCGGCCGGCCGGAGTCGATCCAGGGCTCGACAGGCGGTGTGATCGTCGGCTCGCTGGCCGCTCTCTATGGCGCGATGGGCCTGGGCCAGGCCATTCAGAACACCCTCAACACCGCCTGGTCGGTGCCGCGCAACAGCCGCCCCAACCCGTTCCTGCTGCGGCTGCGCAGCCTCCTCGTGCTCGCGACGGCGGGTGTGGCGGTGCTGGCGCTCTCCATCGTCTCGACGCTCGGCGCCAACACCCAGGTCTTCGGCACGGGCATCAACACCACGCTGCGGTGGCTGATCACGACCGTCACCGTGCTCCTGATCGGGACCATGCTCACCTTGCTGTTCCGCCTCGCCACCGCCCGGGACCATTCCCTGCGCTCGGCGGCGCCGGGTGCGTTCGCGCTGGCGATCATGTGGCAGATCCTCCAGTGGGGCGGCGCGGTCTACGTGACCAAGGTCATCAACGAGGCCCAGGGCATGAACAAGACCTTCGCCACCATCCTCGGCCTGGTCGCCTTCATCTACGTGGCGGCGGTGATGGGCGTGCTCGGCATCGAGATCAACGTGGTGCTGGTCCGCCGGCTGTGGCCGCGCGCCCTGCTGACGCCGTTCACCGACGCGGTGGACCTGACCGACGCGGACCGGCGGGCCTATGCGTCGTACGCGCTGATGAACCGGCACAAGGGGTTCGAGACCGTGGCGGTGACCTTCGACGGTCGTGACGGTGACACCCACGAGATCGTCATGGACCCGAGCTGGGCGCGGAAGAGCCGACGCTCGCGGCGCCGCCTCGAGGCGGATGGGTCCAGGCCGGGGGAGATCGAGACAGCCGGCCGGCCGGAGGTCGACGCGCCCGGGCGCCCCCCCGTCGACGGCCCCGCCGTCGACGGGCCTGCGGTCGGCGGGCCTGCGGTCGGCGGGCCTGCGGTCGGCGGGCCTGCGGTCGGCGGGCCTGCGGTCGGCGGGCCGGCGCCGGCGGTCGAGGCGCCGGGGCCGCGCGGGGCCGGCCAGCCGCGCGACCGGCGCTGAGGGCTCAGCGCAGCGGCACGAACCGGTAGGCGCCGTGCGTCGACATCTCCTCGCGCCCCTCACGGCGGACGACGAGCGTCATCCAGCCGCCGACCGGCACCACGAGCCGGCCCGGGTCGCCCAGCTGGTCCAGCAGCGGCCGCGGCATCCGAGTGGCACCGGCGGAGACGAGGATCCGGTCGTACGGCGCCTCCGCCGGCACCCCGAGAACGCCTCGCGTGGCCGGCTCGATCCGCGCCCACGGCTGGCCCGTGGCGGCGAGGTTCGAGGCGCCCCAGCGAGCGAGCTCGGGGTCGAGCTCGACGCCGACGACCGCTCCACCCGGTCCGGTCAGGTGGGCGAGCAGGGCGGTCGTCCAGCCCGACCCCGAGCCGACGTCGAGGACCCGATGGCCGGCGCGGACGTCGAGCAGCCGCAGCATCGCGGCCACGGTCGACGGCTGCGAGTTGGTCTGCCCATGACCGATCGGCAGCGGAGCGTCTGTGGCGGCGCGGTGTCGCTCCGCCTCGGGGAGGAAGCCCTCCCGCGGGACTGCCGCGAAGGCCTCGTCGACGCGGTCCATGCCTCCCGGTATCCCTTCACGCGTCCTCGTGCGAGGCCACGACGCCGATGCTAATGGCCGTCCGGACTCCTCGGTCCAGGTGCAGGGAGGGAGTGGGGCAGGATGACGACCATGGCTGAGAGCGCAGAGCTGGTCCACTACGACGTCGCAGACTCGGTCGCGACGATCACCCTCGACTCCCCGCACAACCGCAACGCGCTGTCGAGGCAGCTCATGGCCGAGCTGCTGGAGCGGCTCGAGCGCGCGGCCGGCGACGAGCAGGTCAAGGTCGTCCTGCTCGCCTCCTCGGGGCGCGTGTTCTGCTCCGGAGCGGACCTCTCCGAGGCCTCGAGCGGCGCCGCGGAGGACGGGCCGCGCTCCATCGTCGCGCTGCAGCGGGCCATCGTCGCCCACCCGAAGCCGGTCGTGGTCGAGCTGGCGGGACCGGTCCGCGCCGGCGGCATCGGCATCGTGGCCGCCGCCGACATCGTGGTGGCGGCCGAGGAGGCGGACTTCGCGCTGACCGAGGTGAAGCTGGGCCTGACGCCGGCGGCGATCTCGCTGACGGTGCTGCCGCGGCTGAGCAGCCGGGCGGCGGCGTACACGTGCCTGACCGGCGAGCGGTTCGGCGCCGTTGCGGCGCGCGAGTTCGGCCTGGTGACGAGCGTCGTCGCCGGTGACGCGGTGAAGGAGGAGGTCGCGCGGGTGTGCGGCTCGGTCGCCTCCGGGGCACCGCAGGGGCTGCGGGAGACCAAGGCGCTGCTCGCCCGGCCGCTCCTGGCCGGTATCGACGCCGGGGCCGACGAGATGGCGGCCCTGAGCGCGCGGCTGTTCGCGTCGGATGAGGCTCGCGAGGCGATGCGGGCCTTCCTCTCCCGGACGTGACTGGCGTGGACGGATCTTTGTATATACGATGGGTATATACAAGGAGGTGGTCGTGGTTCATACCAAGCTCTTCCTCAGCAACCGGACCCAAGCGGTGCGGTTGCCCAAGGACGTCGCGTTCCCTGAGGACGTCAGCGAGGTCGAGATCACGGTCGAAGGCGAGGCGCGCCTCATCCGGCCGGTGCGCGTCGACATCTCATGGGGCGGCTTCTTCGAGCTCCGCGACGCCTTGAGGCGAGAGTTTCCCGACAGCGAGCTCCCCGAGCGCGACCAGCCTGAGCCGCAGGAGCGTGTGTGGCGCGACTGATGCGCATGCTCGACACCGATGTCATGGTCGAGCTGGTGCGTGGTCGCGACGTCGAGCTCGACCGACGGTTGCAGGCAACGCCTGATGTGTGCGTCTCCGTCGTGACCGTGGCGGAGCTGCGCTTAGGCGCGGCGCGGGCGCGACAGCCGGACCTCGAGAGGCGACTGGTCGAGGCCGCGCTCAGCCGGTTGCACATCGAGGACCTGAGCCTTGCCGCCGCGCAGCGGTCCGGCGATGTGCGAGCCGCCCTCGCCGAGGCCGGCACGATGATCGGTGGCTACGACCTCCTGATTGCCGGACACGCGCTTGCCCTCGGGGTGCCGCTCGTGACCCGCAACCGCCGCGACTTCGAGCGGGTCGAGGGACTCGTCATCGAGGTGTGGTGACCCCGCAGCGTCCTACGAGGTGGCCGTTGTGACAGCCGTCTCGCATGACGTCCCGGGTGGGGAATTGTCGAGACGATCTGCGTCCGCGGCGGGTCGACGGGTAGGCTTGTCGACTCGCTGCCCCCGTAGGAGAGGGGTGGCTGGGACACAGATGAGCCTCGAGGGGACAGCGGGTTGAGCGAGGAGCTTGTCGAACAGGAGATCGCGCGCGAGCAGGCGTTCGTGGACCGGGTCTACGTGCAGCTCGAGAGGTCGGCGAAGTCGGCCCAGGCGCTGGCGACGGAGGGCTACGCGCGCGGCGGCCTCGGTCACGAGGGCGGGCTGGTCGAGCGCGATGCGATGGTCTTCCAGGCCGCGCGGCGCATCGCGCAGCTCGACGCCGCGCACGAGGGGCTGGTCTTCGGCCGCCTCGACCTGCGCCCTGACGTCGACGAGGAGCCGCGCTACATCGGCCGGATCGGCCTGCGCGACGACGACCGCGACTCGCTGCTGATCGACTGGCGCGCACCCGCGGCCGCGGTCTTCTACCAGGCGACCGCGGCGGAGCCGCAGAGCGTCGTACGCCGCCGGGTGCTGCGCTCGCGCGGGCGCGACGTCCTCGGTGTCGAGGACGAGCTGCTCGACGGCACCGTCGAGACCGAGCTGCCCATCGTCGGCGAGGGCGCCCTGATGGCCCAGCTCAGCCGTGCGCGCGACCGGCAGATGCACTCCATCGTCGCCACCATCCAGGCCGAGCAGGACAAGGCGATCCGCGCGCCGGGCAAGGGCGTGGTGTCGATCTCCGGTGGCCCGGGTGTCGGCAAGACGGTCGTCGCGCTCCACCGAGCGGCGTACCTGCTCTACACCGACCGTCGCCGCTACGAGTCGGGCGGCGTGCTCATCGTCGGCCCGTCCGGTGTCTTCATGACCTACATCGCCCGCGTCCTGCCGAGCCTCGGCGAGACGGCGGTGGCGCTGCGCAGCCTCGGCGAGGTCGTCGACGGCGTGAGGGCGACCCGGCAGGACGAGCCGGCCGTCGCCGCGGTCAAGGGCTCGGCCCGGATGGCCGAGCTGCTGCGTCGCGCCGCCCGGCAGCAGGCGCCGAGCAGCCCGAGCGAGTTCCGGATCTTCTACCGCGACGACGTGCTGACCCTCGACCGCGGCAAGCTCGGCCAGCTGCGCCGGCAGCTCATGAGCCAGGGCCGACGCAACCGCCAGCTCCCACGCGTGGCGAACACGCTGCTGGACGCCCTGTGGCGCCAGGTCCGCGGTGAGCGCGGGCGGGAGCGTGGCAAGGAGGCGTTCGAGGACGAGATGCTGGGCGACCAGCGCTTCCTCGACTTCGCGGCCGGGTGGTGGCCGGCGCTGGACGCGCAGACCGTGCTCGGCTGGCTGCGTGAGCCGGAGTTCCTAGCCCGGGTGGGCGACGGTGTCGTCTCGGCCGAGGACCAGACGCTGCTGCTGAAGTCGTGGTCCTCGCACCCTGCCGCGAACGGAGGGGTCGATCTCTCCATCCAGGACGTGCCGCTCCTCGACGAGCTGCGCTACGCCTTGGGCGACATGCCCGAGGCCCCGGAGGACGAGCGGGACGTGGACCCGGAGCTCGGCATCAACGTGCAGGAGCTCATGACGGCGGCGGACCGGGAGTTCGCGACCGGCCCTGGCTGGCGGCCGCCGACCCACCGCATCGAGGACGACCCGTTCGCCCACGTCCTGATCGACGAGGCGCAGGACCTGACGCCCATGCAGTGGCGGATGGTGGGACGGCGCGGTCGCACCGCATCGTGGACGATCGTGGGCGACCCCGCGCAGTCCTCGTGGCCCGTCCCGGAGGAGGCGGCCGCGGCACGTGCCGAGGCGCTCGAGGGCAAGCCGGTGCACGACTTCCACCTCGGCACGAACTACCGCAACAGCGCTGAGATCTACGCGTTCGCGGCGGCGTACGCCCAACGTGTCGGACTCGACGCCGACCTGCCGACGGCCGTGCGGTCGACCGGGGTCGAGCCTCGCGTGCTCGACGCCGTCACCGATCTCGAGGCGACCACCCGCGAGGAGGTCGTCCGCCTCGCCGCAGAGGTCACGGGCACCGTCGGCATCGTCGTCCCGTTCGCCCGCCGGTCGGAGGTCAACTCCTGGCTCGCCTCGTGGCCCGAGCTCGCGCAGGACGCCCCGTCGGCGCGAGCCTCGGCGGCGGACGCCGGGTCGGCACCCTCGGGTGAGGACCGCGTGGTCGTCCTCACCGGCCTCGACACCAAGGGCCTCGAGTTCGACGCCATCGTCGTCGTGCGGCCGCAGGAGATCGAGGACGAGTCACCGACCGGGCGTGCGACGCTGTACGTCGTCCTCACCCGCGCGACCCAGCTGCTCACGACGATCGGCTGACCGATGACGGCGAGCAGTCGCAGATGTTCACGGGATGCGCGGCGAGCGGACGCAGATGGTCGGTCGTCCGCGGGCATCTGCGACCGCTCGCCGTTGCGCCTGCTCCTCAGTCCTGCCCTTGGTGCTCTCGCTGCTCTCGCTGCGGTGGCCGTGGCGGCGTCGCTCCTCTGCCCCGCGCACGCCGGCCGCGAGCTGCACGGCCGGCAGGTCGGACCGCCGGTCAACCGGATCGCCTGGTCGCCGGCAGGGTCCTACGTCATCGGCGACTCGATCACGGCAGGAGCCGCCTCCGAGCTCGCGCGTCGCCGGCCCGACTGGACCATCAACGCGTTGCACGGGCGCCCTGTCTCGACGCTCCCGCAACTGATCGAGAACGTGCGGGCCGTCGATCGACACCCCTCCCGGGTCGTCATCGAGCTGGGCTCCAACCAGACGCCGCGATGGTCGAAGGCCGACTACGTGTCCGCGATCGCGCGGCTCCCGGCCTCGACGAGGGTGCTGCTGGTGACGCCGTACAAGTCCCCGAACGCGCGCTGGTCGACCACCGGGGTGCAGGCGACATTGCGCTATGCGCGCTGGATGCAGCAGATCAGCCGGCAGCGGCCGCACACCTGCGCCGTGCCGTGGCGCGCGGTCGCCGCTGCGCATCCGCAGTGGCTGCGTGACGGCCTCCATCCCACGGATGACGGCTACCCCCGCTGGGTCGAGCTCCTGCTCAAGACGGACAGCGGCTGTCGCTGATCCCGACCTGCCGTCCACGGCGGGTGCTCGTCGGAAACGAGGTGGCGACCGGCCACTACCCTGCTGTCCATGACCACGCACACGAACGCCCGGGACGCCATCGCCGCGATCCAGGGGCACGAGGCGTGGGCGCTCATCCGTCGTTCGACGAGGGTGGGCGGCAAGGACACCATCGGTGCGCTCGGTGGGCGACGTTGGGTGGCGCAGTCGCTTCTCGACGTACCTCTCGAGACCGGTGCGCCGGAGCCCGGCCACACCGTCGACCGGCTCGTCGCGGTGCCGTTCCGCCAGGTCGCCGAGCGCGGCTTCGAGGCGCATGACGACGGGACGCCTCTGGTCGTGGTCGACGTCGAGACCGAGATCGAGCTGACGGTCGCCGACGTGATCGAGGCTCTGCCGGCAGGCGAGATCGAGTTCACCGACCGGGGCGGCTTCGAGACCTCCGACGCCGAGTATGAGAAGACCGTCGAGGCGATCATCCGCGACGAGATCGGCCAGGGCGAGGGCGCCAACCTCGTGATCGGCCGGCACTACCGCGCCGTCGTGGCCGACTGGGGCGTCGAGAAGGCGCTGACGGTCTACCGCCGGCTGCTCGAGCGCGAGCGTGGCGCCTACTGGACCTTCCTGTTCTTCACGGGCGACCGGTATCTGATCGGGGCCTCGCCCGAGCGGCACGTGTCCATCGTCGACGGCGACGTCCGGATGAACCCGATCTCCGGCACGTTCCGCCTGCCGGGTCTCGATACGCTCGCTGGCGCTCGCTACTCGACCACCGAAGATGTTTCCGTCGAGGCCGTCACGGCCGAGCTCAAGCCCGCCCTCCTCGACTTCCTGCGCGACGAGAAGGAGATCTACGAGCTCTACATGGTCGTGGACGAGGAGCTGAAGATGATGTGCGACATCTGCTCCGAGGGCGGCCAGGTCCTGGGGCCGTTCCTCAAGCCGATGTCACGGCTCATCCACACCGAGTATCTCCTCGCCGGCCACACCGAGCGCGACCCGCGGGAGGTGCTGCGCGACACCATGTACGCCGCCACCGTCACCGGCTCCCCGGTCGAGAACGCGTGCCGGCTGATCAAGGCCTACGAGCCGGAGGGGCGTGGCTACTACGGCGCCGCCCTGGCCATCCTCGGGCGTGACCCGTCGGGCGCGCCGATCCTCGACAGCCCGATCGTCATCCGCACGGCCGACGTGTCGGTCTCCGGCGAGCTGAAGGTCACCGCGGGTGCGACACTCGTGCGCGACTCCGACCCGGCGTACGAGGTCGCCGAGACCCACGCCAAGGCCGGCGGCATCCTCGCCGCCTTCGGACTCGTCCCGCCGGCGCCCGTCCCCTCGGGGCTCGGCGTCCCCGAGCTGGTCGCCGACGAGGACGTGCTGCTCGAGCTCAACAAGCGCAACCGGCGGCTGTCCTCGTTCTGGCTGACCGACCAGGCCGGCTCGGCGCCCGACCCGCGCCTGGCCGGTCGCTCCGTGGTCATCCTCGACGGCGAGGACGACTTCGTGAAGATGCTGCGCCACATCCTCGGGGTCTTCGGCATGACCTCGGCGGTGGTGCGGCACGAGGACTACGCCGAGGGCTGCCTCGACGGCTACGACCTCGTCATCGTCGGCCCAGGTCCCGGCGACCCCCGCGACGACGCCGACCCGAAGATGGCCAACCTCCGCGCGGCGGTCTCCTCGCTGCTCGCCACGCGGCGGCCCTTCCTCGCGGTGTGCCTCGGGCATCAGGCGCTGTGCCACCAGCTCGGGATCGGCCTGCACTACAAGGACATCGTCTTCCAAGGCACGCAGTCGGCCGTGCCGCTCACGATCCGCGGGCAGGCCCGCACCGAGCGGGTGGGGTTCTACAACACGTTCGTCGGGCGAGTAGCGAGCGCCAGCGATCTCGGAGGTCGAGTAGCGAGCGCCAGCGAGCGTATCGAGACCCTGCCCGCCGGCGTGACCGTGGACACGGACCCGGACTCGGGCGATGTCCACGCGGTGCACGGCCCGCACTTCGAGGGCATCCAGTTCCACGCGGAGTCGATCCTCACCGAGCGCGGCTACGACGTGCTCCACGAGCTCGTGGCCCGTCTGCTGCTGGACTGACGCGCCGTGGCACTGCCTCGTGAAGCCCAGCGTGCCCCTGGGGTCACGCTGGGCTTCACAACCCCGAGCGTCGTGGTCGTCGACCACCACGACTCCTACACCTGGAACCTGGTCCACCTCATCGCCGGCGTCACCGGCGCCCTTCCCGACGTCCTGGAGCACGACGAGGCGACCTGGGCGGATCTCGATGGCTACTCGCACGTGGTGCTCTCACCAGGGCCCGGCCATCCGGGCTCGAAGCGCGACTTCGCTCTCGGGCGCGACGTGCTGCTCGCCGCCGACCGTCCCGTGCTCGGCGTCTGCCTCGGCATGCAGGGCATCGTGACGACCTACGGCGGCGTGGTCGACCGCGTCGCGCCCGCGCACGGCGAGGTGGCGGCGGTGTCGCACGACGGGCGAGGCGTGTTCACGGGCGTGCCGTCACCGTTCGAGGTGGTGCGCTACCACTCGCTGGCCGCGGTGGCGCTGCCCGACTGCCTGCAGGCGACGGCCTGGACCTCGGACGGCGTGGTCATGGGCGTGCGGCACCGGACCCTGCCCCTGGAGGGCGTCCAGTTCCACCCCGAGTCGGTGCTGTCGGAGCACGGAGAGGCGCTGGTCGCCAACTTCCTGGGGGTCTCGTGAGTGCCGACGCGACCCATGGGTCACCGTCCCACTCAGCACGAGGGGTCGAGGAGCTCTTCACCCGGGTCGCCGGCGCGCACCCACGCTGCGTGTGGCTCGACGGAGGCGGCGGTCGGGAGTGGTCGGGCCGGCGCTCGGTGCTCGGATGGCTCGAGCCGTCCGACGTGTCGCTGTCCTACTCGGCTGCGCGTCGGGAGGTCACCCGGCACGCTGAGGGCCGCGCTCTCGTGGTCGGTGAGGACATCTTCGAGGTGCTCGAGCGGGAGGTCGCGACCGGGGGGCAGTGGTTCGGCTACCTCGGCTACGCCTGCCGGGCCGATCTGCCCGCCGCGCCGTCCGCCGACCTGCCCGATGCGGTCTGGATGCGGCCGAGTCATCTCCGGATGATCGAGCACGAGCCTGTCGTCCCAACGGTCACATCGGTCACAGGACCCAGGGAAGAACGGAACTTCTCAGGGGCCACGGCACCCAAGAAGTTCCGGAGTCCCCGGTTCACCGGTGACTCCGCCCCCGCCCCCGCCCCCTACCGCCGGGCGTTCGAGCAGGTGCAGGAGGCACTGCACGCGGGGGACACCTACGAGACCAACCTGACCTACCGGGTCGCTGTGGGGAAGGCGCTGGACCCGGCGGCGGCGTACCTGACCTTGCGCCACCTCAACCCGGCGCCCTACGCCGGTTTCCTGCAGCACGATGTGCCCGGCGCGCAGGCGTGGCTGCTCAGCTCGAGCCCGGAGCGGTATGCGCTGGTCGACGCGGACGGCTGGATCGAGACCCGCCCCATCAAGGGGACCATGCCCCGAGGCGAGGACGCGGAGACCGACCGGGAGAACGCCCGCCGCCTGGCGGAGGACCCGAAGTTCCGCGGCGAGAACCTCATGATCGTCGACCTCCTCCGCAACGACCTCTCCATGGTCTGCGAGCCCGGCACCGTGAGCGTTCCGGAGCTGATGCACGTCGAGTCCTACGCGAGCGTCCACCAGCTCGTCAGCACGATCCGCGGACGGCTGCGCGACGGGGTCGGGACGATCCAGGCGCTCCGGGCGCTCTTCCCGGCCGGGTCGATGACGGGAGCTCCGAAGCTGAGGACGATGGAGCTGATCGACCGCGTCGAGACACCGCCCGAGCTGGGCGGTCCGCGCGGTCCCTATGCCGGCGCCTTCGGCTGGGTCAGTGCCGACGGACGAGCCGATCTCGGAGTGGTCATCCGGACGCTGACCAGCCCTGACCGAAAGCGGTGGACGGTCGGCACCGGCGGCGGGATCACGGTGCGCAGCGACGTGGAGGAGGAGTACGACGAGACGGTCCTGAAGGCGCAGCGTCTGCTCGCGGCGCTGGAGGCGGTCGACGACGACGGCAGCGGCGGCGTGGCAGGCTGAGCACATGGGCATCTCGCTGCGCAACGTCGTCCTCGACACCACGGACGTCCCGCGCCTGGCTGAGTTCTACCGCGATCTGCTCGGCTGGAGGTTTCCCGAGGGCTACGACGCCGATGACGTGAGCTGGCGGACGCTGGTCGGCCCGCAGGGGCAGCGGCTGGCGTTCCAGCAGGCGGCCGACGTCACCCCCACCACGTGGCCCGACCCGGCGGTGCCGCAGCAGCTGCACCTCGACTTCCTCGTCGACAGCGTCGAGGAGCTCAAGACCCAGCACGACCGGGCAACCGAGCTGGGAGCGGTCGTGCGGATGGACCGGTCCGACGACCCCGAGGAGCCGTTGTGGGTCTTCACCGATCCGGCCGGGCACACCTTCTGCCTCTTCGCATGGCCGGGGCAGTGATGGTCCACCGAGTGAGTTGAGGACGCAACAGCGGGGCAACAGGAGAGGACTACCGTGGACGACATGGCTCAGCCGCACGTCATCGTGCTGTTCGGGGCGACGGGCGACCTCGCCCGGCGGAAGCTGCTCCCGGGCCTGCTCCGTCTCTTCGAGGCAGGGCTGCTGCAGGACTCGATGATCGTCGGCACCTCGTTGGAGGACATCGACACCGAGGGCTTCGTGAAGCTCGCCCGCGATGCCTGCGAGGAGTTCGGCAAGGGTGTGGTCACCGACCAGCGCTGGGCGCCGTTCGCCTCGATGCTCTGCTACATCCCCACGTCGCGGGGCGCCCACGCGCTCGCCGACGTCGTCAGGCAGGCCGAGGAGAAGCTCGGTGGTCCCGCGCAGCGGCTGCACTACCTCTCCGTCCCGCCGAAGGCTGCCCTCGACGTCATCCACGAGCTCGACGAGGCGGGCCTGGTCGAGCGTGCGCGCATCATCATGGAGAAGCCCTTCGGCACCGACCTGGCCTCGGCGAAGGTCCTCAACGCCGCCGTGCACCAGGTCTTCGACGAGGAGCAGATCTTCCGGATCGACCACTTCCTCGGCAAGGAGGCGGCGCAGAACATCCTGGCGTTCCGCTTCGCGAACGGTCTGTTCGAGCCGATCTGGAACCGCAACTTCATCGACCACGTGCAGATCGACGTCCCCGAGACGCTGGGCCTGGAGGGGCGCACGGCGTTCTACGAGTCGACGGGCGCCTACCGCGACATGGTCGTCACGCACCTCATGCAGGTGCTCGCGTTCATGGCGATGGAGCCGCCGACCTCGCTGGCCCCGGGACCGATCAGCGACGAGAAGAACAAGGTCTTCCGGTCGATCCGTCCGATCGACCCGGCCAACGTCGTCCGCGGTCAGTACACCGGCTACCGCGGCAAGGACGAGGTCGCCGACGACTCCGACACCGAGACCTTCATCGCGCTCAAGGTGATCATCGACAACTGGCGCTGGGCGGGGGTGCCGTTCTTCCTGCGCACCGGCAAGAAGCTCGCCGAGGGGGCGCGGATCATCTCGATCGCGTTCAAGGAGCCACCGCTGACGATGTTCCCGGCGGGGTCCAACGCCGGCACGCAGGGGCCGGACCACCTGACCTTCGACCTGGCCGACCAGTCCCGCATGTCGCTCTCCTTCTACGGCAAACGGCCCGGCCCGGGCATGAAGCTGGAGAAGCTGTCGATGCAGTTCGCCACGACGGAGACCTCCTCGGCGGTCGGCGTGCTGGAGGCCTACGAGCGGCTGATCCACGACGCCATGCGCGGCGACCACACGCTCTTCACGACCGCGGAGGGCATCGAGACGCTCTGGGAGATCTCGCAGCCGCTGCTCGACGCGCCGCCGCCGGTGCGGCTCTATGCGCCGGGCTCCTGGGGTCCCAACGCGATCCACCAGCTCATCGCGCCGCACGCCTGGCGGCTGCCGTTCGAGCGGTCCTGGCGCGAGACCTCCACGACGACGCGCTAGCGTCCCGAGTCAGCTTCGCGCCGCCGACAGCTGCCCGAGCAGCACCCTGGTCGCGCGGAGCACCCGCGGGCCGTCGTACGGCGGGAGCGCGAGCGCGTTGACCGTCTGGATCAGCTTGCCGTTCTGCAGGAACGCGGAGACGGCGTACGCCGACGGCGAGCTGTTGACGACCAGCCGGGCGTCGTCGGCTCCGGCGACCTTCGGCTGGCTGACGGTGCCGGCGGGGACCTTCATCGTCGACCAGGCCGCCTCGAGGCCCTGGTCGAACCAGAGGTAGGAGAGCTCGAAGGTCGGCCCGCCCTTCGTGACCGGCAGGAGCGCGCAGCGTGGCGAGTCCGCGGTGCCGGTCTCCTTCCGCAGCTGCGCGCCGAGGACGCGCGCCACCGCAGCGGCGTCCACGCCGTCGCACGGGTTGATGTCGGGCTCGCTGGTCGTGGCCGAGGGGGACGAGGCGTCGGACGCAGACCTGGAGGAAGACGCTGCGCCCGCCGATGCCGCGGTGGACGGCCCGTCGTGTGTCGAGCAGGCGGCGAGCAGCACGAGCAGGGCCGCCATGAGGGAGGCGGTGATGCGGTACGTCACCTGGTCGGTGCCTCCTTCGGCATCGGTGCAGTGGATCCCGGGACGCGCAGCACCAGGCGCGCGCCGCCGGACGGTGCCTCCTCGGCGAGCACGGTGCCGCCGTGACGCTCCGCCGTCTGTCGGACGATCGAGAGGCCGAGCCCGGAGCCCGGCATGGCGCGCGACTCCGCGGAGCGGTAGAAGCGGTCGAACACGTGCGGTCGGTCGGCCTCGGCGATCCCTGGTCCCTCGTCGTCGACGGTGAGGACGCCGTCTCGCAACGTGACGCGGATGCACCCGTCGGCGGGGCTCCACTTCGCCGCGTTGTCGAGCATGTTGGTGACGGCACGCTCGAGGCCGGCCGACTCGCCGACCACCCACCAGGGCTCGGCGTCGACGTCGAAGGTCACCGACGGAGCGCGCAGGCGCACCCGCGACACGGCGTGGTCGATGATCTCGTGGAGCTCCACGGCCTCGACGACCGGGGCGAGCGGCTCGTCGCGGGCCAGCTCGACGAGGTCGCCGATGAGCGAGGTGAGCTCCTCCATCTGGGCGCGTACGTCGGTCAGCAGCTCGGCGCGCTGCTCCCGGGTGAGGTCGAGGTCGGCCTGGGTGAGCAGATCGATGTTGGTGCGCATCGAGGTCAGGGGGGTGCGCAGCTCGTGACCGGCGTCGGCGATGAGCTGCCGCTGGCGCTCCTGGGAGGCGTCGAGCGCCGCCAGCAGACCGTTGAAGGCGATGGTGAGCCGGGCGATCTCGTCGTCGCCCTCGACCGGCAGCGGGGCCAGGTCGTTCGGTGAGATCTCCTCGACCGACCGGGTGAGCCGGCGGACCGGCCGGAGCCCGTTGACGGCGACCCCCCACCCTGCGAAGGCGGCGATGATGACACCGAGGAGCCCGGAGAGCAGCATGATGATGCCCAGCCGGCGCAGCACGCGCTCCTGGGGGCTCAGGGACTGGGCCAGCACGAGCGCCTGTCCCGGGACGGTCGTCGGCACGGTCACGACCCGGTAGCGCTCGCCGTTGACCGGGATCGTCCGGATGCTCGACATGCTGTCGCCCCGCGCGACGTCACGCTCGGCGTTCGCCAGCTTCAGGAAGAGGCTGCTGCTGGTGCGGTCGGGGATGTAGACGCGCGTGTCCGCGGCGTCGGAGTAGACGAAGGCGATCCGGATGTCGGCCGCCCCGAGTGCAGCCGCCGGGATGTAGGCCCCGGTCAGCTCCTGCAGCGCGGAGGACCTGGCGGCCAGCTGCGCGCGGTGGAGCAGCGAGTCGTCGAGGGTCGAGGTGAGCTGCATGCGGACCGTGAAGTAGACCCCGACGGAGCCCACGGCGACCACGATCGCGACGGCGAGGGTCGTGAGCAGCGTGACCCGGCTGGCGAGCGAGCGCCGGTAGTGCCAGGCGCCGCCGGGTGCCCGCTCCAGGAACGGAGCCGTCATGACGAGGGCGGGCGGGTCATGCGTCGTCGGCCCTCAGCACGTAGCCGACGCCGCGGACGGTGTGGATGAGCCGGGACTCACCCTCGGCCTCGGTCTTGCGGCGCAGGTAGCCGACGTAGACCTCCAGCGAGTTCGCCGTCGTCGGGAAGTCGAAGCCCCACACCTCCTCGAGGATGAAGGAGCGCTCGAGGACTCGCCGCGGCCGGCGCAGGAACATCTCCAGCAGCGTGAACTCGGTGCGGGTCAGGTCGATGCGCCGCGGGCCCCGGGTCACCTCGCGGGTGGCGACGTTCATCGTGAGGTCGAGGAACGAGAGGACCTCGTCCTCCGGCCCCTCGGCGGGAATCGCCCGCCGCAGAAGCGCACGCAGCCGGGCGAGGAGCTCGGGGAGCGCGAACGGCTTCGTCAGGTAGTCGTCGGCTCCGGCGTCGAGGCCGTCGACGCGGTCGCCGACCGCGTCGAGCGCGGTCAAGACGATGATCGGCACGTCGTTGCCGGCCGCGCGCAGGGCCCGGGTCGCCTCGAGCCCGTTGAGCCGGGGCATCATCACGTCCATCACGACGACGTCGGGCCGCGCCGACGCGATGACGGCGAGGGCCTCGGCGCCGTCGCCGGCGAGCGAGACGTCGTAGCCGTTGAACTCGAGCGAGCGCCGCAGCGACTCGCGCACGGCCTTGTCGTCCTCGACGACGAGGACGCGTGGCTTGCTCGCGGCAGGGCTGGTCACGGCACCAGAGTGCCATCGACGGCTGAGTGGGCGCTGAGAGTCGGGCGAGTCGGCGCGCTCAGCGCGCCGGCCATCCCGCTCCACCCACGTCCACGGGGATGCGCACGACCTGACCGTCCCACTCCGTGTGGGTCGCGAGTGCATCGGCGCCCGGCCAGCGCGCGCCGACGGCGAACAGCTCCGGCGTGTCGCTGAGCATGCAGGCGAAGGCGCCGCGGTCGAGGGGCACCGTCGCGAGCACCTCGCCACCCTCGGCCACGCGCACGCAGTGCTGGTGGGGGACGTCGGCGTACCACACCGCTCCCTCCGCATCGAGGCAGATCCCGTCGGGGTTGTCGGTGCCGAGCGACGCCCACACCCGGCGGCCGGCGAGCGATCCGTCCTCGGCGATGTCGAAGCCGACCAGTTGGCTGCGGTAGGAGTCGGCCACGACGAGCGTGCGACCGTCGGCCGTGATCGCCATGCCGTTGGGGAAGGCGAGGTCGTCCGCGACCACCTGCGTGCTGGCGTCGGAGCGCACCAGCGCGACGAAGCCGGGCTGCCGCTCTCCGGGCGGCGGCCCTTGGGCGAAGTCGAAGTTCCCGCAGTTGACGTAGGCGTTGCCGCGCCCGTCCACCACGATGTCGTTGCACCCGTACGCCGACAGCGGGGCGAGGTCGGCGTACGTCGCAAGCGTGCCGTCCGCCTCGAGCGTCAGCAGTGCCCGGGTGGAGGCCGAGACCAGCACGAGCCGACCGTCCGGCAGGAAGTCGAAGCAGAGCGGCAGCGAGGTGTGACGGACCATCACCTCGAGCTCGCCGTCGTCGGTGAGCGCGAGGATCCGGCCGCCGGTCCAGTCGCTGAACCAGAGTCGGCCGTCGTGCCAGCGCGGGGACTCGAGCAGCCCGAGGCCACCGGCCAAGACGTCCATCAGTGCGGCGCTCGCCGTCGGTGAGTCGGGGTCATGCGCCCTACGTTAGGCATGCCGGGCCGCCGACGGGACCCATGCGGGAGGATGGGCTCCATGGCCTGGTTCTCCTCACCCTCCGACGTGACGACGCGACTGGCGGAGGTGGGCTACCTGGCCGACTCCGCCACGGCGACGACCGCCTTCCTCGCCCGTGCACTCGAGAAGCCGCTCCTGGTGGAGGGGCCGGCGGGCGTGGGCAAGACCGAGTTGGCCAAGGCGGTCGCGCGTGCGACGGGCGCCGACCTCGTCCGGCTGCAGTGCTACGAGGGGCTGGACGAGGCGCGAGCGCTGTATGAGTGGAACTACAAGAAGCAGCTGCTCCGCATCCAGGCGGCCGGGGACGGGCAGGCGTGGGAGGAGACCCACGACGACATCTTCAGCGAGGAGTTCCTGCTCACCCGGCCGCTGCTGAGCGCGATCCGGCGCGACGAGCCGACCGTGCTGCTCATCGACGAGGTCGACAAGACCGACGTCGAGGTGGAGGGCCTGCTGCTCGAGGTGCTCTCGGACTTCCAGGTCACCATCCCCGAGCTCGGCACCGTCGTCGCGACGCGGCGGCCCTTCGTGGTGCTGACGTCGAACGCCTCCCGCGAGCTCTCCGAGGCGGTCAAGCGGCGGTGTCTCTATCTGCACCTCGACTACCCGGACACCGAGCGCGAGCGGGAGATCGTCCTCTCGCAGGTGCCCGATCTCGACGAGGTGGTGGCCAACCAGCTCGTGAGTGCTGTCGCACGGCTGCGCGACCTCGAGCTCAAGAAGGCGCCCTCCATCGCCGAGTCGGTCGACTGGGCCCGGACGCTGCTGGCGCTGCAGATCGACGACCTCGACGCGAAGGCCATCGACGACACGCTCGGGGTGGTCCTCAAGCACGCGTCCGACACTGAGCGCGCGGTCCGGGAGCTCAAACTGCGATGACGTTGCTCGACCGGCACATCGCGTTCCTCGAGGCCCTGCGGGCCGCGGGGATGCCGGTGTCGCTCTCGGAGGACCTCGACGCGGTCGCCGCGCTGGGGCTCGTCGGCTGGGGCGAGCGCCAGCAGGTGCACGACACCTACGCCGCGACGCTGGTGAAGCGGCAGAGCCAGCGGCAGACCTTCGACGAGCTGTTCGAGATCTACTTCCCGCGCATGGTGGGAGAAGGGGTCGCGGCCGCGGCACCCTCGCCCGGACCCGTCAAGGACAGCGCCGCCGACCTGGCCGCCTTCACCGAGGAGCTCGCGGACGCCCTCGAGGCCGACGACGTCGAGCGGCTGCGTCAGCTCGCGGCCGAGGCGGTCGGACGGTTCGGTGCCATGCCCGGTCGCGGGCCGGGGATGAGCAGCTGGTCGGCGTACACGGCGCTGCGCCGGCTCTCCACCGACGAGCTGACGCTCCGGCTCATCGAGGGCCTGCGGCGTGGCGGCTGGACCGAGGAGGCGGCCGGACGTGCGGCGACCAAGCGCATCGGCTCCTACCAGCGGATGGTCGAGGCCGACGCGCGCCGCCGGATCGCCGAGGAGAAGGGCCCGGACCAGATCGCACGGATCACGGTGCGGCCGACCATCGACCGGCTCGACTTCCTCTCCGCGCGGCGGGTCGACCTCGAGGCGATGCGACGCGAGATCTACCCGCTCGCGCGGCGGCTGGCGACGCGGCTGACCAAGGAGAGGCATGCCCGCCGGCGGGGCCCGATCGACATGCGCCGGACGGTCCGGGCCTCGATCGGCACCGGAGGCGTCCCGCTGACCACCCACCACCGGCCGAAGCGGCCGCACCGCACCGAGCTGGTCATCCTCTGCGACGTCAGCGGCTCGGTGGCGAACTTCGCCACCTTCACCCTCATGCTCGTCTTCGCGCTCCGCGAGCAGCTCGGGAAGGTGCGCGCGTTCACGTTCGTCGACGACATCCACGAGGTCACCGACCAGTTCGAGCCCGGCGCCGACCTCGTCGACACGATGACGCGGCTGGCCGCGGCGACATCGCATGCCGCCCGCTTCGGCCGCACGAACTACGGCCGCGCCTTCGGCAGGTTCAAGGAGGAGCACGGCGACGCACTGGGGCCGCGCTCGTCCCTGCTGATCCTCGGGGACGCGCGGTCGAACTACAGCGACCTCTCGCTCCCGACCCTGCGCGGGCTGGTGGATGGGACCCGCCACGCGTGGTGGCTCAACCCCGAGGCACGCCGCAACTGGGACACCGGCGACTCGGTGGCGTCGCAGTACGGCGCCGTCGTGCCGATGGTCGAGTGCCGCAACCTGACGCAGCTGACGGAGTTCGTGCACGACATCCTCTGAGCGGGCGCCTCCGATGTCTCGAGCGGCGTCAGCCGGTGAGGACCCCCGAGATCCGGTCCAGTGCCTCGCTGATCTCGGCGCCGTCGCCGGCGAACGACATCCGCACGAAGCGCCCGCCGTCGGTCGTGTCGAAGTCGATCCCGGGGGCCAGGGCCACGCCGGTCGTGGCGAGCAGCCGGTGCGCGAAGGCCATCGTGTCGTCGGTCAGGTGCCCGACGTCGGCGTACACGTAGAAGGCGCCGTCCGCCGGCGCCAGCCGGGTCACGCCCAGGCGCGGCAGCCCGTCGAGGAGGAGTGCGCGGTTGGCGGCGTACCGCGCGACGTGCCCGTCGAGCTCGGCGATCGCCTCCGGCGTGAAGGCCCGTACGGCGGCCCGCTGCGCCAGCGTCGGCGGGCAGATCGTGAAGTTGCCGGTGAGGACGTCGATCGCTCGACGGAGTCGGCGGGGCGCCAGCAGCCAGCCGATCCGCCAGCCCGTCATCGAGAAGTACTTGCTGAAGCTGCCGAAGACCACCGACTCGCGGCTCGTCGCCCAGGCGCACCGGGCGAGGGGGGCATGGCCGTCGAGGGGGGCGTACTCGATGCCGTGGTAGATCTCGTCGGAGATCAGCCGGACGCCGCTCTCCTGGCACCATGCCGCGATCGCGGCGAGCTCCTCGGGCAGCACCATCGTGCCGGTCGGGTTGGCCGGAGAGGCGAGCAGGACGCCCTTGAGGTCACCGATCTCGGCGAGCTGCTCGACGGTCGGCTGGAAGCGGGTCTCCGGGCCGGTCTCGACCTCCACGACCTGGCAGCCCAGCGCCTGGAGCACGTTGCGGTAGCAGGGGTAGTTCGGCCGGGCCATGGCCACCTTGTCGCCGACCTCGAAGGCGGCGAGGAAGGCCAGCAGGAAGCCGCCGCTGGCCCCGGTCGTCACCACGACGTCGTCGGGGTCGACGTCGAGGTCGTAGCGGGTCCCATAGTGCGCGGCGATGGCCTCGCGCAGCTCGAGGATGCCGGTCGCGGGCGTGTAGCCGAGGGGGTCACGTGACTGCAGGAGGCGCACGGCCTCCTGGGTGACCGGCGTCGGGGCGCCCGTCGACGGCTGTCCCGAGAGCAGGTTGAGCGCGTCGCCGTGCGTGCGCTGGCGCGCCGTCGAGGCCTCGATCATGTCCATCACGTGGAAGGGCGGAACGTTCGCCCGTGACGCGGCGGCCCAGCGGTCATCCATGGCCTCGAACCTAGCGCCCGAGGGTGCTGTGCCCCGCACCGATAGGATCAGAACCCGCCACCCCCCGTGATGAGAGGTGACATGTCCTTCGACGTCCATCAGCTCGACACCTTCGTCCTGGTGGGCTCTGCGGTCACCCTCTTCGCGATCATGGCCGTGCGTGTCTCGTCGCGGACCGGCCTGCCGACACTGCTCGTCTACCTGCTGATGGGCGTCGTGCTCGGGGAGTCGGGGATCGGCATCGGCTTCGAGGACGCCGAGGTCGCGCACGCTCTCGGATTCGCCGCCCTGGCCCTGATCCTCGCCGAGGGCGGTCTGACGACCGAGTGGCACGAGGTGCGCCGCTCGATGCGGCTCGGCGCCTCGCTGGCCACGGTCGGGGTCGGCATCACGGTGACGGTCGTCGCGCTGGCCGGGCACTTCGTCCTCGGGCTGGACTGGAAGCTCGCCGTCCTGCTCGGCGCGGTGACGGCGCCCACCGACGCCGCGGCCGTCTTCTCCGTGCTCCGAGTGGTGCCGCTGCCCAAGCGGCTGACCGGGGCGCTCGAGGCGGAGTCCGGGCTCAACGACGCCCCCACGGTCGTGCTGGTCACGCTGATCGCCACGGGCGCGGTCAACGACCACCCACTGTGGGCGATCGGCGGCATCATCGCCTACGAGCTAGTGGTCGGCACGCTCCTCGGCCTCGCCGTCGGCTTCGGGGGCGCATGGCTGATGCGGCGCGCGGCGCTCCCCTCGACCGGCCTCTACCCGCTGGCGGTGCTGACGCTGACGTTCCTCGCCTACGGCGCGGGCGGGGCCCTGCACGGCAGCGGCTTCGCGGCGGTGTACGTCGCCGCGCTCGTGCTCGGCAACGCGGAGCTGCCACACCGCGGCGCCACCCGGTCGTTCGCCGAGGGGTTGGCCTGGCTCGCCCAGATCGGGCTGTTCGTCATGCTCGGGCTGCTGCTCTCGCCCGGTCGGATCACCTGGCACATCGTGGGACTCGCCCTCGCGGCCGGCCTGGTGCTGACGTTCGTCGCGCGACCGCTGTCGGTGGTGATCAGCGCGCTGGCCGCGAGAATGAGCTGGCGCGAGCAGGTGTTCCTGTCGTGGGCGGGCCTGCGCGGGGCCGTCCCGGTCGTCCTGATGACGATCCCCCTGGCGGAGAAGGTGCCGGGCAGCGAGCGGCTCTTCGACCTGGTCTTCGTCATGGTCGTCGTCTACACGCTGCTCACGGCGCCGTCGCTCCCGTGGGTGGCGCGCCTGCTGGGCGTAGCACGTCCCTCGGACCCGCGCGCGCTCGACCTGGAGGCCGCCCCGCTCGAGCGCGTCGACGCCGACCTCCTGCAGATCACGATCACTCCGGGCTCACGCATGCACGGCGTCGAGGTGGGCGAGCTCCGCCTTCCCGCCGGGGCGTCCGTCTCGCTGGTGGTGCGCGACGGGGACGCGCTGGTCCCGGAGCGGCGTACTGTCCTGCGGGCCCTCGACGACGTCCTCGTCGTCACGCCGCGCGACCTGCGTGAGAGCACGGAGAGGCGCCTGCGTCAGGTGAGCCGACACGGCCGCCTTGCCCAGTGGCTCAAGGACTGAGGCTGCCTCAGGTCGGAGGCGAGCAGATCGTCGTGGGCTTCGTCGCCTTGACCGAGGGCTTGCCCTTGCCCAGTCTGCGGAAGCTGTCGCCCACGACGAGCACGACGCCCACCTGGTCGACGTCGTGCTGCACGACCTTGACGTGGGGGACCCAGGTCGCCAGGAGCGCCACCGCGGGGCTGTCGGGGTCGTCGGTCCAGATCTGCGCGTTGCGCACCGCGGTCCTGGCCGGCGCGTTGGCGCTGTCGCCCTTCGTGAAGCCGGCGTCGGTCAGCGACGTCATGGTGCGGCTGGCCAGGCCCGAGCGCCGGCCGGCGTTGAGGACGCTGACGGTGACCTGGTGGAGCGAGATCGTGTCGCCCTGTGAGACCGGCGTCTCGACACAGGCCGCGGCCTGCCGCAGCCTCGGCATCGGCGCCGTGAGGGCCGACCATCCCCAGGAGGCCGCGAGGACGAGCAGGGCGACCAGGACCGCCAATGTGAGCCCCGTCTTCGCGCCCTGCCTCATGTCAGGCACCCTAGTTCCATGACGGCGACCCGTCAGACGGCGTGGACCCGGGCGTGCAGGATGTGACGCTGCTGCAGGGCCGCGCGCAGGGCGCGATGCAGGCCGTCCTCGAGGTAGAGCTCGCCCTTCCACTCGACGACGTGGGCGAAGAGGTCGCCGTAGAACGTCGAGTCCTCGTCCAGGAGGGCTGCCAGCTGCAGGGTGTCCTTGGTGGTGACGAGCTCGTCGAGGCGCACCTGGCGCGGCGGGACCGCGGCCCAGTCCTTCGCCGAGAGGCCGTGATCCGGGTAGGGGCGCCCGTCGCCCACGCGCTTGAAGATCACGCTGGCGACTATAACGACCGGTGGTGGAGGCCCTTTAGGCTCGCGACATGACCGACACCGCGGGCCCCAGCCCGATCGCGACCGCTGTGGCGGCAGGCTACGAGTTCGAGGGCACCGCGCTGGAGCTGGGCGGGCTGATGACCGACGCCGACACGCTGACCGACGTCCGCATCAGGATCCCGCTCGGCATGCTCAACCGGCACGGGCTGGTGGCGGGCGCCACCGGCACCGGCAAGACCAAGACGCTGCAGCTCATCGCGGAGCAGCTCTCCAGCAACGGCGTACCGGTCTTCGCCGCCGACATCAAGGGCGACCTGACCGGGCTGGCCACCCCCGGCGTGCCGAGCGAGAAGCTGACCGCACGCACCGCGTCCGTGGGGCAGGAGTGGGCCCCGAAGAGCTTTCCGGTGCAGTACTACGCCCTCGGCGGCGTCGGCACCGGCATCCCGGTCCGCGTCACGGTCGAGACGTTCGGCGCGACGCTGCTGGCGAAGGTGCTCGAGCTCAACGACACCCAGGAGTCCTCGCTCGGGCTCGTCTTCCACTATGCGAAGAACGCCGGCCTGTCGCTGGTCGACCTCGCCGACCTCCGCGCGGTCCTGCAGTTCCTCACGAGCGCCGAGGGCAAGGCCGACCTGACCGGCCTGGGCGGCCTCTCGTCGGCCACGGTCGGCGTCATCCTGCGCGAGCTGATCGCGTTCCAGGACCAGGGCGCGGACGCGTTCTTCGGCGAGCCGGCGTTCGACTCCGCCGAGTTCCTCACCGTCGAGGCCGACGGACGCGGCCGCATCTCGCTGCTCGAGCTGCCGAACCTCGCCGACCGGCCGGCGATCTTCTCGACCTTCCTCATGTGGCTGCTCACCGACCTCTTCCGTGAGCTGCCGGAGGTCGGCGACCCCGACAAGCCCAAGCTGGTGTTCTTCTTCGACGAGGCGCACCTGCTCTTCGACGGTGCGTCGAAGGACTTCCTCGAGACCATCACGCGGACGGTGCGGCTGATCCGGTCGAAGGGCGTCGGCGTCTTCTTCATCAGCCAGTCGCCGACCGACATCGATGAGGACGTGCTGGGCCAGCTCGGCTCGCGCATCCAGCACCAGTTGCGCGTCAACACGCCGAACGACGCCAAGGCGCTCAAGCAGACGGTCAACACCTACCCGACGTCGACGTACGACGACCTCGGCGCCGTCATCACCACCCTCGGGATCGGCGAGGCGATCGTGACGGTCATGAACGAGCGCGGCGCCCCCACGCCGGTCGCGTGGACCCGTCTGCGCGCGCCTGAGTCGCTGATGGGGGCGACCGACCCCGCGGCGGTCGAGGCGGCAGTGAAGGCCTCGCCGAGCTATGCGACGTACGCGACCGCGGTGAACCGGCCGTCCGCCGCTGAGGCCCTCGCCGAGCGGACAGCGGCCGCTCAGGCTGCCGCTCAGGAGGCTGCTGAGGCGGCCGATCGGGCCAAGGCCGAGGCGCAGCAGGCCAAGGCTGAGGCGGCCGATCGGGCCAAGGCCGAGGCGCAGCAGGCCAAGGCTGAGGCGGCCGATCGGGCCAAGGCCGAGGCCCAGCGGGCCCGGACGAAGCCGGCCGCGAAGAAGGCACCGGCGCCGAAGGACGACGACTCGCTGCTCGAGGACGTCGTGAAGTCGTCGGCGTTCAAGAGCGCCATGAACACCGCCGCGCGCGAGCTCGTGAAGAGCATCTTCAAGAAGCGGCGCTGAGGCGCGGCGTCCCCGGGTGGCGCTCCTGGGTGGCGCTCTTGGGTGGCGCTCTTGGCTGGTCACGTGTCGGTGGCTGGTCTCACGTGCCGGTGGCTGGTGATGTGCCGGACGGCCGCCTGTGCGTAACGGGCGGCCGTCCGGGTCGTGCGGTGTTCGGTGGCTCGTGGGTCAGGCGGACCAGCGCAGCGAGTCGTCGATGAAGTCGGCGAAGGCGTGGGTGCCGCGAAGGTCCTCGCGCTCGTCCATGAGCTTCGCGAGGGCGCTGGCGTGACGGGACTTGAGGCTGCTGCGCTGCGTCCAGACGCGGTCGGGCTCGGTGTCCCGGTTGGTCGGGGTGGAGTTCTCCATCTCAACCTCCTAGGGGTCGGGTGTCGGTGTTCCTTCAGCCTGCAGGGTGCAGATCGCCGAGAGATTGACCTGAGGTTACGGCCGGGTTTTATTTTACTCAGTTTGTCTACTGACTTGGACGACTTTAGCGGTTGGAACGATCGAAGTCCAGAGCGCTGGTGTGTGTCGTGGCGCACCCAGCCGCGCTCAGGGTGGCGTGGTGGTGCGGCCCTCCGATGCGTCCTCACGCACCGACACGCCGGAAACGCCGGCGTGTCGCGGTCAGGCGGCGCAATGGGCGGCCGCGTCGGTGCTCCGGTGCTGTGCTCCGGGGCTGTGCGGCGTGCTGTGCGGCGTGCTGTGCGGCGTGGTGGCCCACCGGGCGTGGCCTCCGGCGCCTGTGGGTCGTGTGAGCCCCAAGAGTTGGCGTGGGTGCGGCCCTCCGATGCGTCATCCTGGGCCGACACGCCGGAAACGCCGGCGTGTCGCGGTCAGGCGGCGCAATGAGCGGCCGCGTCGGTGCTCCGGGGCTGTGCGGCGTGCTGTGCGGCGTGGTGGCCCACCGGGCGTCGCCTCCGGCGCCTGTGGGTCGTGTGAGCCCAAGAGTTGGCGTGGGTGCGGCCCTCCGATGCGTCATCCTGGGCCGACACGCCGGAAACGCCGGCGTGTCGCGGTCAGGCGGCGCAACGAACGGCCGCATTGGTGCTCCGGCGGGCGAGTGAGCGACGTCAGAGAAAGGACCCGGACCGTGGCCCGGTCCGGGTCCAGGCGATCTCGACGATCGATCGCGGTGGCGGAGCTGGGGGGATTCGAACCCCCGAGGGCGTTAACCCAACCCGCTTTCCAAGCGAGCGCCATAGGCCACTAGGCGACAGCTCCGTAGAGGACGATATCGGCCGGGTGCTTCGGCGGCGAAATCCTCCAGCCGCTTTGGTGGGCCCGACCCTGCTCGCCTAGACTCCCTCGCAACCCCCCGTGTGGCGGCATCTTGCCGAACCTCCCCAGGGCCGGAAGGCAGCAAGGATAAGCGAGCTCTGTCGGGTGCGCGGGGGGCCTTTGCATGCCTGGGGCCGTTGGCCGCGACGGCCGCGCGGCACTGCGAGGCTCTCCTGGATGTGCGCGGGGGCCTTTGCATGCCTGGGGCTGTTGGCCGGGTGTCCCGCTGCGTGCTCATCGAGGTATGCAGCCGAATGGTCACTCCCAGGCCGGAGTTCCGCGAGGGAAGTGTGGACTCGCCTGCATACCTCGACGAGCATTCCCAGGCATGTGACCGCCCGCTACCGGCTGTCGGTGGGGCTGGTTAGGGTTCCAGGGTGGAGTCACCCCTGGCGTTGTATCGCCGCTACCGGCCCGAGACGTTCGCCGAGGTCATCGGCCAAGAGCACGTCACGACGCCGCTGCGCTCTGCGCTCGCCAACAACCGGGTCAACCACGCCTACCTCTTCTCCGGTCCCCGCGGCTGCGGCAAGACGACGAGCGCCCGCATCCTGGCGCGTGCGCTGAACTGCGAGAAGGCCCCGGTCGCCGACCCGTGCGGCGAGTGCGAGTCGTGCCGTGACCTCGCCCGCGGCGGCCCGGGGAGCATCGACGTCATCGAGATCGACGCGGCGTCGCACGGTGGCGTGGACGACGCTCGCGATCTGCGCGAGAAGGCGTTCTTCGCGCCGGTCCGGAGCCGCTACAAGGTCTACATCATCGACGAGGCGCACATGGTCTCGGCACAGGGCTTCAACGCGCTGCTCAAGCTCGTGGAGGAGCCGCCGCCGCACCTGCGCTTCATCTTCGCGACGACCGAGCCCGAGAAGGTCATCCCGACCATCCGCTCGCGCACCCATCACTATCCGTTCCGGCTGATCCCGCCGCGGCTGCTGTCCTCCTACTTGTCCGACATCTGTCAGCGCGAGGGCGTCGCCGTCGAGTCGTCGGCCCTGCCGCTGGTGGTGCGGGCCGGCGGGGGCTCGGCGCGCGACACGCTCTCGGTGATGGACCAGCTGCTCGGGGGTGCCGGACCGGAGGGCGTGACCTACGACCTCGCGGCCGGACTGCTGGGCTACACGCCTGACTCGCTGCTCGACGAGGTCGTCGACGCCTTCGCCGCGGGTGACGGTGCGGCGGTGTTCGGCGTCGTCGACAAGGTGATCGAGACCGGCCAGGACCCGCGCCGCTTCACCGAGGACCTGCTGCGTCGCCTCCGCGACCTGGTGATCGTGTCGGCCGTGCCGGACGCGCCGGCGACCGGTCTCATCGACGTCGCTCCCGATGCTGGTGAGCGGCTCGTGGCCCAGGCGGGCCGGTTCGGTGCCACCGAGCTGTCGCGCGCCGCGGACCTCATCGCGACAGGCCTCACGGAGATGCGCGGTGCGACCGCGCCCCGGCTGCTGCTCGAACTCATCTGCGCACGCGTGCTGCTCCCGGGAGCCGACCATGGCACGGAGGGCCTGGCCGCGCGTCTCGACCGGCTCGAGCGCCGGCTGTCGGTGAGCGGTACGCCGACAGCTCCCGTCGCCGCGCCGGCGCCGCCCGCTCAGGACCGCCCTGCCCCGCGCGCGAGCGCTCCTACCCCGGAACCGGTTCTCGCCGCCCCACCGAGCGATGCGTCATCACCCGAGGCACGGCCGACATCGGTTGATCAGTCACCGCCCTGGGCTGCCGCGCCGGCCGGGGGTGGGCAGCCACCCGTCGGGCGGGGCCAGGGCGTTGACCAGTCACCGCCGTGGGACACCCCACCGGCCGGGGGTGGGCAGCCACCCGTCGGGCAGGGCCAGAGCGTTGACCAGTCACCGCCGTGGGACACGGCAACGGCAGGAGGTGAGCAGTCACCCGCCGCGCGGCGCCAGAGCGTCGACCAGTCGCCGCCCTGGGACGTCGCGCCGGCCGGTGGTGAGCAGCCCCAACAGGCACCCCACCAGACGGCTGGCCAGGCACCCCCCGCACCAGCCACGCCCGAGCCGCCGACGCCGGCCACGCCGGCACCACGCGAACCCGCGCCCGCCGTTCCGCCTGCCCCCGCCGCACCGCCCGCGGCCGCCGCCACGACCCACCAGCCCACGACCGCCGACGCCGGCGCACCGACGCCAGGCGCCGCACCGACGCCGGGCGCCGCACCGACGCCGGGCGCCGCACCGACGCCGGGCGGCTTGACGGCGGTCGATGTACGGCGCCTGTGGCCCGACGTCATCCAGGCGCTCGTCGGCATCAGGAGAGCCACGTGGGCACTGCTGAGCAGCCACGCGCAGGTGATCAGCCTCGAAGCCGACACACTGACGATCGGGTTCACCACTCCGGGGCTGCGCGAGCAGTATGCGGCCGGCGGTCACGACGGTCCCCTCAAGCAGGCGCTCGTCAACGTGATCGGCGCGCAGTGGCGCATCGAGGCGATCGTCGATCCCGGTGTGCAGCCAGGATCGAGCCAGGCCGCGCCAGCGCCGCCACGGCCAGCCGAGTCACGGCCTGCCGAGCCGCAGCCTCCCGCGTCCGAAGCGGCGTCGGGGCCGCTCGCCGAGGCACCCGCCCCGCTCGCCGAGGCACCGGCGCCACTCGACTGGGCGAGCGAGCCGCCGCCGGAGGACCCGACCGACAACCGTGCCGTCGACCTGGCCCGCGAGGCCATCCAGCCGACGAGGCCGGGCGGCCGTGCCGTCGACACGACGGCCGAGGAGCTCCGTGCCGCCGACGCGCACGCGCACCCTGACGACCTCGACGCCGACACCGAGAACCTCGCGGGAGCGGCGCTCCTCGAGCGTGAGCTCGGCGCCCAGATCATCGAAGAGATCCGCCATCAGTGAGAGAGTTCGACCATGACTGACAACCCGTTCGGTGGGCTCGACCTCAACGCCCTGCTCGGGCAGGCCCAGCAGATGCAGGAACAGCTCGCCAGCGCCCAGGAGCGGCTGGCGGAGACGACGGTCGACGGCACCGTGGCCGGCGGCGCCGTCACGGTGACGCTCAACGGCATCGGCGAGCTGCAGCGCGTCGACATCAAGGCCGGTGAGTTCGACGGTGGCGACGCCGACAGCCTGTCCGACCTCAGCGACCTCATCGTCGCCGCCTACCGTGACGCCAAGCAGCAGGCGGACGCGCTGGCCAGCGAGTCCCTGGGTCCGCTGGCCGGTGGTCTCGACGCGCTGAACGGCCCAGGTGGCGAGTCGCCCTTCAAGCTCGGGTTCTGAAGGCGGCCATGTACGAGGGCGTCGTCCAGGACCTCATCGACGAGCTCGGCCGGCTCCCGGGCGTCGGACCCAAGAGTGCGCAGCGGATCGCGTTCCACCTGCTGCAGGCCGACCCGGTCGACGTACGCCGCCTGGCGGATGTGCTCATCGAGGTCAAGCAGCGGGTGAGGTTCTGCACCATCTGCTTCAACGTCTCCGAGGAGGAGACCTGCCGGATCTGCCGCGACCCGCGGCGCGACCCGACGGTGCTGTGCGTGGTGGAGGAGTACAAGGACGTCGTGGCGATCGAGCGGACCCGTGAGTTCCGCGGGCGCTACCACGTCCTGGGCGGCGCCATCAGCCCGATCGACGGCGTCGGCCCCGACCAGCTGCACATCCGTGAGCTGATGACGAGGCTGAACGACACCCAGCTCACCGAGATCATCCTGGCGACCGACCCGAACCTCGAGGGCGAGGCGACGGCGACATACCTGACGCGCCAGCTGGCTCCCCTCGGGCTGACGGTGACCCGGCTGGCGAGCGGGCTGCCGGTGGGCGGAGACTTGGAGTACGCCGACGAGGTGACCCTCGGCCGCGCGTTCGCGGGACGGAGGGCAGCACCATGAGTGAGGAGACGGGTCACGTGCCGACCGACGAGAGTGGCGAGATCCAGTTCGTGGAGGAGATCGCCGATCAGGTCGAGAGCTTCCTGATCGCCTTGCGGGCGATCGGCGCGGAGGGCGACACCGGCAGTGCGGTGCCGCTCCTCCTGCTCGAGGTCAGCCAGGTGCTGCTCGCCGGCGCGCGGCTCGGCGCCCAGCGCGACTTCGAGCCCCGCGAGGAGTATCAGCCTGACGTCGGGCCCGAGGCCGACCTCGACGAGCTCCGGCTGAGGCTCGCCGACATCCTCGGGGACGCCGACACCTACAGCTTCGTCTTCGACCCCTATGCACCTGAGATCGTGATCAGCCAGCTCTCCGACGACCTCACCAGCATCGCCGCGGACCTCGAGAACGGGCTGCGCCACTACCGTCTCGGCGACGCCGAGGAGGCGCTGTGGTGGTGGCAGTTCTCCTACGTCTCCAACTGGGGCAACCTGGCCGGCGCCGCGCTCAACGCGCTGCTGACCGTCGTCTCGCACGACCGCCTCGACGCCGACTTCACCGGCGAGGAGGAGGAGCTCGCGGTGGCCGAGGAGATCCTGGAGGGCGAAGTCGCCGGGTAGGCGTGGACCGCCCGCACTGCGATATGCGCCGGGGCCGGGAAGGGTCGGCGACTAGACTCGGCCGCGTTCTTCCCCCGTCGATCAAGGATTGAGCTCGTGGGCATCGTCGTCCAGAAGTACGGCGGCTCGTCGGTCGCCGACGCAGCCGGCATCAAGCGGGTGGCCCAGCGCATCGTCAACACGAAACGGCTGGGCCACGACGTCGTGGTCGTGGTCTCGGCGATGGGTGACACCACCGACGAGCTCATCGACCTCGCGAGCGAGGTCTCCCCGCTCCCGCCGGCGCGCGAGCTCGACATGCTCCTGACGGCCGGCGAGCGGATCTCGATGGCCGTCCTCGCGATGGCGATCCAGACGCTGGGCTACGAGGCGCGCTCCTTCACCGGGTCGCAGGCCGGTGTCATCACCGATGCCGAGCATGGCCGGGCCAAGATCATCGACGTGCGGCCCGGCCGGATCCTCGAGGCCGTGGGTGACGGCGCGATCGCGATCGTCGCCGGCTTCCAGGGCGTCTCCCAGACGACCAAGGACATCACCACCCTCGGTCGCGGCGGCTCCGACACCACGGCCGTCGCGCTCGCCGTCGCCCTCGAGGCCGACGTCTGCGAGATCTACTCCGACGTCGACGGCATCTTCACCGCCGACCCGCGCATCGAGCCACGCGCACGCAAGATCCCGCGCATCTCCTACGAGGAGACGCTCGAGATGGCCGCGCAGGGCGCCAAGATCCTGCACCTGCGGTGCGTCGAGTACGCCCGCCGCTACGACATGCCCATCCACGTCCGCTCCTCCTTCTCCGAGAAGGAAGGCACCTGGGTCGTGAAGGCAGCCGACGTCTTCGGAGAGGACAGCAGCATGGAATCCGCGATCATCACCGGCGTCGCGCACGACCGCAGCCAGGCCAAGATCACCGTGGTCGGCGTGCCCGACAAGGTCGGGGAGGCGGCCGCGATCTTCCGCGCCATCGCGGACGCGCAGATCAACATCGACATGATCGTCCAGAACGTCTCCGCGGCGGCGACCGGGCTGACCGACATCTCCTTCACGCTGCCCCGCGGCGAGGGGCAGACCGCCATGGCCGCGCTCGCCCGGCTGCAGGACATCGTGGGCTATGAGCGACTCGGCTACGACGACTCGGTCGGCAAGGTCTCGATCGTCGGTGCCGGCATGAGCACGTCGCCGGGCATCTCGGCGCGGTTCTTCGAGGCGCTGTCGGAGGCGGGCGTGAACATCGAGATGATCTCGACCTCCGAGATCCGCGTCTCGGTGGTCGTCGCCGAGACCCAGGTGGCCGACGCGGTCAACGCGGCGCACGCGGCGTTCGACCTCGGCACCGACGAGGTCGAGGCTGTCGTCTACGGAGGGACGGGCCGATGACCCGCCACGAAGTGCGGCCAGTGAGGATCGGCGTCGTCGGCGCGACCGGGCAGGTCGGCGTCGCGATGCGGCAGATCCTCGCCGAGCGACGCTTCCCGGTCGAGGAGATTCGCTTCTTCTCCAGCGCCAAGTCCGCGGGCAAGGTGCTGACCTACGAAGGCCGCGACGTGGTCGTCGAGGACGCCGCGACGGCCGACCCGACCGGTCTCGACATCGCGCTCTTCTCCGCCGGCGCCACCGCCTCGCGGGCCCTGGTGCCGGCGTTCGTCGACGCCGGCGTCATCGTCGTCGACAACTCCAGCGCCTTCCGCAAGGACCCGTCGATCCCGCTCGTCGTCTCCGAGGTCAACCCCGAGGCAGCGAGCGGCGTGATCGAGGCCGGGCGCGGGGTGATCGCCAACCCGAACTGCACCACCATGGCTGCGATGCCGGTCCTCAAGCCGCTGCACGAGGAGGCCGGTCTGCGTCGGCTCATCGTGTCGACCTACCAGGCCGTGTCCGGGTCGGGCATCGCCGGTGTGGAGGAGCTCGCCACCGGTGTCGCCGCTGCGGGGGACAAGGCGCGCGAGCTGGCGTACGACGGCGAGGCCGTCGCCTTCCCCGAGCCGGGCGTCTACAAGCGGACCATCGCCTACAACGTGCTGCCGTTCGCCGGCAACCTCGTCGACGACGGTCTGAACGAGACCGACGAGGAGCAGAAGCTCCGCAACGAGTCCCGCAAGATCCTCGGGATCCCGGACCTGCTCGTCTCCGGGATCTGCGTCCGGGTGCCCGTCTTCACGGGTCACTCGCTCTCGATCAACGCCGAGTTCTCGCGCGCGATCTCGCCGGAGCGTGCGACCGAGCTGCTCTCGCGCGCACCGGGTGTCGAGCTCAGCGACATCCCCAACCCGCTGCAGGCCGCAGGCAAGGACCCGTCCTACGTCGGCCGCATCCGCACCGACGAGGGTGTCCCGGACGGTCGCGGCCTCGCGCTGTTCGTCTCCGGCGACAACCTGCGCAAGGGCGCCGCGCTCAACACCATCCAGATCGCCGAGCTGGTGGCGTCGGCCCGCTGAGGTGCCGCCCGACCGCCGCGGCGTCAGGCCGCGGCGTCGAGGTAGCGCGCCGTCACCCAGTGGGCGAGCAGGTACGCCGCCACGCTCAGGATTCCGACCGCCACCGCGCCGGTCAGCTGGTCGAGTGCGTCGGTGAGGAAGAGCATGCTCAGCACGGAGACGAGTGCGACGGCCAGGACGCTGATGCTGGTGGCACTGGGGACGCTCGCCCAGCGCAGCACAGCCGCCCCGATGAAGACCGCCAGCACGACGATCAGCAGCAGGAGCAGCGAGCCGGGTCCGCCTCCGCAGCTCGCCGTCCCGCGGATCGACTCGCACGCGTTCAGGCCGCCGAGTGTTGCGAGGACGAGGAACGCACCGACGACGAGGCCGGCGAGTGCAGCGGCGAGATGGGCGTTGAGGCGCCGCCGGGCGGTGCGCGGGGGCGGTGAGTGGTGAACCGCTGGCGGCTGGGGATCGGTTGATGGCTCACCGCTGAGCGGGGTCGGCTTCCGGCGTCTGCGCAAGCCCAGTCGGGGCGCCTCCAGCGACGGCTTCTCCTCCTCTGACCCCATGGCGGCAGTGTGACACGCCGCCCGCGGCCGCCGGAGAAGCGCCTAGTGTTCGGCTGTGCCCTCCCAGCTCCGACGCGTCGCGGTCTTCTGCGGATCGGCCCCAGGGCGCGATGAGACGCTGATGCAGGCGGCGTACGACGTGGGGCGGGGGCTCGCGGAGCGGAGGCTGGGCCTCGTCTACGGCGGGGGTGGCCACGGGCTCATGGGAGCCGCCTCGCAGGGCGCCCTCGACGCGGGCGGCGAGGTCATCGGCGTGATCCCGCGCTCGATGGTCGAGCGCGAGTGGGGGCGAGACGACCTGACCGAGCTGCGCGTCGTCGAGACGATGCACGAGCGCAAGGCGCTGATGGCGGCGTACGCCGACGCCTTCCTGTGCCTGCCCGGCGGCCTCGGCACGCTCGAGGAGATCATCGAGGTGTGGAGCTGGCGCCAGATCGGCTTCAACGACGACCCGGTGGGGTTCCTCGACGTCGGCGGCTTCTGGGGACCGCTCCTCGGTGCGCTCCGCGGACTGGTGGACGCCGGGTTCGTCCGTCCGGGCGTCATGGACGACCTGGTGCTGGCCGAGACGCTTGACGAGGCGCTGGCGGGTCTGACGTCGCGGGCCGGCGCTCGGCTCGGTGACAAGCTCCATGGAGCCTGAGCCTCGCCGGGAGCCTCCGATGCGACCTCAGTGGGTCGGCAGGAGGACGACCTGGAACGTCGTGCCCGGAGGCGCACCGGGCCCGAAGGGCGGCGGCAGGCCGAGGTCGAACTTCGCGTTCACTGTCGCCATGCGCGACCCGAAGCGAGCCGTGGTCGTCGGGACCTCGAGTGCCGGGTCGTGGATCTGTGCCACGAGCGTGCCGTGCGTCAGGTCGCCGGAGAGCTTGACCTTGGCGAGCGTGTTGGCGAAGTTCTCGACGACGTAGAGCGTGCGACCCTCGAGCTGGAGGCCGTCGGGAGTCCCGGGGATGAGACCGGCGACGTCGATGCGGTGGGAGACACCCGTGGCCGGGTCGACGGTCGCAACGATGCCCAGGTCGGTGTGGTTCACGACCAGTGTCGGGCCGTCGCCGACCGCGTCGATGCCGTTGAGCCCGAACCCTCCGGTGACGGCGCCGGCCGGGCCGGTCACGGTGATCGTCGACGGCGTGCCGAAGGTGCCGTCGGCTCTGACCGGGACCTTGTAGATCGAGGCTCCGAAGGTCTCGGTGAAGTAGTACGCCGACCGGGTCACCGCGACGTCGTTGACGAACACGCCGCCGAGGGGGATGTCGGCGATGTCGGCGCCGCTCCTGGCGTTGTAGACGAACGCATGCCCGGTGGGCCCGCCGGCCACCACCAGGTAGCCCCTCGCCTGGTCGACCCGCATGCCGACGGCCACGCGGCCGGAGGTGTTGACGAGCAGGCTGCCGGCTCCGGTGCGCAGGTCGCCGCGGTAGATCGAGCCGGTCCTCAGCGAGCCGACGTAGAAGGTCGACCCAGCACCGACGGCGATGCCCTCGGGCTCGAAGTCGGTCGGGATCGAGATCACGTGGGGGAAGGGTGCCGCCGACACAGGTGCGGCGACCAGGGTCGGCACGGTCACCAGCGGAAGGATGAGCACGGCCGCTGCCAAGGCGGCCTTCGGGAGCAGGTGACGCATCGGACCCTCCTCGAAAGCTTCGTGGTCAACGTCCACGATGCTCTGGCCCCCGGGCGCCGTCCATGCCCTCAAGAGGGGATCCCGGCCAGCCCGCTCCGCCGGTGCGCCCGGGGCCTGCCGCGGGGTGTGTCGAGATGGAAAAAGGCGGTCCGGCTTGCACCGAACCGCCTCTGACCTGAGACATCACATGGTCGGGGTGACAGGATTTGAACCTGCGGCCTCTTCTAGGCGCCACGCGGTCCGGCCAGACCCGGTCAGACGTGGACAAAACCGCCGATGACCTGGGGTTTCGTCGGAATTTCGCCGACCTTGTACGGCCTACTGTACCCCGCTGTCAGGGTCTGTCCCAGACGTCAAAGTGGTACGTAAGTGGTACACGAGCGGCCTTTTCGGGCTAGTCGGTGCGGCCGAAGGTGTCGAGGGCAAGCTCGACGTCCACGCCATTGATGTGGAACACGATTCGGCCGTTGGTGGCGCCGGCAGCGGCCGCATACTCGGCGAGGGTGGAGAGCAGGAGGTCGTCGCGGCTCTCGATGCGCGAGACGGCTGCCTGCTGGATACCCATCTTCTCGGCGAGGCCAGTCTGGGTCTGGGCCGCGAGCTTGCGGATCTCGGCCAGCCCGGCGGCGTAGACGCGGTTCATGTGGGTGTTGCCCTCGTGGATGAGGTCCACGGCTTCGCGCATGCCAGGCTCCGCCAGGAGCTCGTCGAGCACGGCGTCGCCGTCGACGAACCCCTCCGGGATGGTCCTCTTGGCCATCTCGTCTCCTTCTTGTGGTCTCATCGGTCGCGTTGACGCTTCCAGCGGTCGATCGCGATATCTGCTTGTGTTCCGACAGTGTCGTACCAGACGTCTCTGATGCGGGCCTTCTCTCCGTTGAACAGGGCGACCACGACTTCGCCATGTGGCGCGAACCAGAAGATCAGACGGACGGCGATGCCTTCTTCATAGGCGTGTGCCCAACGCCAGATCGGGTTCAGCTTGTGCTGGCGCACTCGCTTGAACTCGGCGTTCTCTTCAGTTGGCTCAGCCTCGAGGTTGCGGATGGCCTCGAGGCCAGCCGCGATGAGCTCCAGGCGCCGGCGGTGCCAGGCGTTGCCCTCGCGGGCCTTGCGTTGAATTCCCTTGATCGAGGTCAGCAGTTCGTCGGTGAGCTGGAGCCTCATGAGCAGATATTACACCAAAGGAATATCGCGATGTCGCCGGTCGTGGTCTCATTGGGACGCTGTGCTGCCATCGTCAGTCCAGATGGAGGCGCGGGAGCAGCAGCCGCGCGCCAGTGACGAACGGAAGCCACGCGCGACAGATCGGGTCGGGCAGGTCCAAGTCCTCGAAGATGTCGACGAGAAGATTGCCGTCGATGTTGTCGAGCATCTCCTCCGGCGTGCCGCGCTGTAGGAGCGCGCCATAGGCGACGGCTCGGTCGCGGCGTCGGTGCAAATGCAAGCTGCCCCCCACGTGTGCGACGTGCCAAAGGAGGGTGACCTCGCGGAACGCCAGCCCAGGCGGCAGCTGCCACAGCCGGTCAGCGAGCCAGAAGGGACGTAGGCCGTGCATCCCCTGGATCTGCCGGAACGTGACCTGCGGTGCGAGCGCCAGCGTGTAGCCGGCCGACTCGATGATCCGCTCTGCGACGGCCAGCGTGGGCGACTTGTTGCCGCGTTCGTACGCCGACAGCGTCGACTGGGAGGTACTCGACGCTGCCGCGAGCTCGGCCTGGGTGCGTCCGCTGGCGAGGCGGACCTGGCGGATCAGATTCGGCCTGTCCACGCCTCCAAGATATTCGATCGGATCTGTCTGTGGAAGTATCTCAAAATCGGCCTTGACCTGCGGCGATTCGACTCGGCGCGTCGGCCGTGGCGTGACGGGCTGGGCAACTTGCGGCGTTTCGCCGCCATCCCTCCCACACCTATAACGCGTAAGGCTCTCGAAAGGAGGGTCGCGATGAGCGTTTCCGAGTGCCTCGGAGTCGCAGACGTCGACGGCTCATTGATGTTGGAGGCCAGGCTGGGTTGGGGCCGATGGTGCGCCGCACATCCAACACTGGGCGTGGTCGCCAATCTCCTCGATCTGCCGACGTGGACGAAGGCGGTCGACCGGGCTGAGAGGGATCGCGTCGTGGCGCTACTTGCCCGGCTCGCTCGCGAGGACCACGCTGCGGCGATCGCGCTGGCCTGGCTCCTGTGCCCAGCCGCGTCGCTCGTTGCCGCCAGGCTCGCCGATCGGTCAGGCGACATCGACGGATTGGTCGCCGGCCAGATGTGGGTCGAGCTCACGGGTGGCGCTCGCACCTACGAGCGGTCCGTCGCCGCCAACATCATTCGCGCTGTCCAAGACGCCGTCCGCGCCGATCTCGGTGTCGGTCGTGCATCGGCCAGGAGCGACCCGGCCTGGTCGCGAACCGCCGTGGTCGCGGAGCTCCCCGAGCTCGCGTACGGCCTGTTCGGCCCACCATCCGAGCTGGACTCATCCGAGACGCTCAGTGCGGTCGTGCAGCAGGCCGTGCGGCGCGAGATCATCACTACCGCTGAGGCCGACCTCGCGGACGAGGTCACGCTCGCGATAGGTAGCGATGAGAGGCTCCGTCTGCTCGATGTAGACCTGTTGGCGCCGTCGAATCACGTCCTTGGTGTCGTCGGCCCGACCCTCGATCTGGCCGCGCTCCAGCAGACGTTTCACGATCTCTTCCGGGTCGACGACGAGTACGAGCACGGCGTCGAGCTTGTGGCCGGTGAGGCCGATCATGGCGTCGAGCTCGTCGACCTGCGCGAGGGTGCGGGGGTAGCCGTCGAGCAGGAAGCCTTGTTCGGCGTCGGGCTCGCCGATGCGGGTGCGGACCATCCGGTTAGTGATCTCGTCGGGCACGTACTCAGCGGCATCCATGAAGCGCTTGGCCTCGAGGCCAAGGGGGGTGCCCTGGGCGACGTTGCCACGGAAGATGTCGCCGGTGGAGATGGCCGGGATACCGAAGCGATCGGCGATGTACCTCGCCTGAGTGCCTTTGCCCGCGCCGGGCGGCCCGATGATCAGTGTGCGCATCAACGCCCCGCAGCAATGGCGTCGTCGCGGGCGACCATCTGCTGTGCGCACGTCTGGCACAGTTTCAGCGCGTTCATGCCCATCGGGATCTCCCAGAAGGTGCGCCAAGGGCGGTCGGCTCTCCGCACGCGGTCCGAAAGGACCCATCGGGTCGGCTGTGCACGGTGCCCCACGGCAGTCGACGTACGGCAGTTCGAGGCTGCGTTTGAGGTGCGGTCACGACCCAACGGGCTCGGCGGCCTGGTGCACGTTGAGAGGTGACGAGGTCGAGAGCAGTTGCTGTTGATTGTGCGCTCCGCAAGGCTCGGTCCTTAATCTCGCAAGTGGTGGTGGCGCGGACGACGTGTCCGGTTCTCGGATCGGAATGACGGCGGCGCGCCGGGCCCGCGGCGAAGTTGAACACCCGCAGCGCTGGGCCGGCGGACTCCGGCGCTGCAGGCGGTTTGTGGTGACCAGGCCGTCCGCCGTCCGGGCGAGTGGACTTCGACTCCCCGAAGTGCGAGATCGTCAGCACGGCCATCAGTGGGAGGCGGTCGCGGTGGCGTCCAAGATCGCCGCCTTCAGTTCGACGCTCGGCTCCCAGTTGGCGGCGTTCGCATTCGCACGGACTTGTTCGGCAGTCGTAGCACCGACGATCACCGAGCTCACACCTGGTTGGGTCGCCAGCCCACCGATGGCGAGATGAAGCAAGGTCACCCCGTGGTCCGCGGCCAGCTTGCTCAGTCGCTCGACCTTGTCGAAGTTTCGTTCGGTGAGGAAACGTTCAGCGGCGGCGTCCATGCCGCCGGGAGCGAGGCGGGAGCCCTCCGGACCGGGCATACCGCGCTGGTACTTGCCGGAAAGCATGCCGCTTGCCAACGGGAAGTACGGGAGAATGCCCACCCCATCCGCAGCGCACGCGGGAACGACCTCTTGTTCGATGCTGCGATCCAGGAGTGAGTACTCGTTCTGAGCGGAGATGAACCGGGTCCAGCCATTCGTGCGCGCGAGCCACGCCGCCTCAGCGATCTGCCAACCGGCGAAGTTCGAGGAACCCAGGTAGCGCACCTTGCCAGCTGCGACCAGAGCATCGAGCGCGCTCAGCGTCTCCTCCACCGGAGTCGCCGGGTCGGGGCGATGCATCTGGTAAAGGTCGATGTAGTCCGTCCGGAGCCGTCGGAGGCTCCCCTCGCAAGCCGCGATGATGTGGTGTCGCGATCCGGGTCGATGGCGATCGGGCTCGTGCGGCGATGGGAACTTCGTCGCGAGCAGGACCTCATGACGTCGACCATGGATCGCGTTGCCAAGGAGCTCCTCGCTCGGCCCATAGGCGGCCGCGGTGTCGATCAGGTTCACCCCGGCGTTGAGAGCCGCGGTCACCACTGCGTCTGTCGCCTCCTGGTCGATGCGGAATCCAAAGTTGTTTCCGCCGAGGCCCAATGCCGACACGACCAGACCCGAGTCGCCTAACTGCCGGTAGGTCATGTCGCCCATCTGGCTCGCTCTCTGATGCGTCTTGCGTTTCGCGGGACTCCGCGCGCACGTTTTCGGGCCGGCGCCACCGCGAGGGGCGACATTGCCCCTCGCGGTGGCGCTCGATACCAGAAACAGAATACCGATTCGCGTTAGAGTTGGACAAGCGTTCCGACAGTTTGGTCTAACTGCCGGGGGCGGGTCCTCAACAGCATCGCGACCCCTGGTGTCGCGAACCGATCGCAAGAGAGGTGTCGGCATGGATGAACTTGCTGGCAAGACAGTCGTAGTCGTCGGTGGCGGATCTCGCATCGGCCGCCAGATCGCCATCGCGGCCGCGCACAGGAATGCGCAAGTCGTGGTCGCTGGTCGCAACCGCTCCGATCTCGAGCGAGTGGTCACGGAACTCGGTGGAAACGGGCGCGCGCTGAGCGTGGACTTCGCTCAACCGGAGTCCATCGAAAAGATGGCGCAGGACCTCGGCGAGTTCGACCACCTTGTCTCGACGGTCTCGATGCACGCGACCGGCCCGATCGCCCAATCGAGCGATGACGAGATCCAGTGGGCCATCGACGCCAAGGTGCTGGGTCCGATCCGGCTCGTGCGCTCCACCGCGGACCTGGTTCAACCGCAGGGGTCCTTCACCTTCTTCTCGGGCATGGCAGCCTGGCGGCCCCGGCCGGGCTCCGTCGTCACCTCGATGGTCAATGGAGCCCTCGCGTCCCTGGTGCAGGCCATGGCAGTGGAGCTCGCCCCGGTGCGCGTGAACGCAGTTTCGCCAGGTCCGGTGGACTCGCGCGAAGCTGGAGCGCGGACTGAGGTGTACGAGGACGCCATGCGCCAAGCGGCCGGGCTGATGCTTGTCCAGCGCGTGGGGGTGCCTGCAGACGTGGTCGACGCGACGCTCATGCTGTTGTCCAACGGCTTCATCACGGGCACTGTGCTGCATGTCGACGGCGGTGGGCGCTGGGGCTGAAAAGGAAGAAGGAGGCCGCATGTAGCGGCCTCCTTCTGAACGTGGGGTGCGGCCGATCGGCCGCACCCCAGCTGGCTTCACACTCGAAGCATGGCGACGAACGGGGGCTCCTTGCCCGTGAGGTAGTAGTCGCCGACCCACACCGACTTGGCGTCGGTCGGGTCGTGCGTGGCGAACGTTCGTGCGTTTCGCCAGAACCGGTCGAACCGGTACTTGTTCGACGTGCTCCGGGCCCCCGTGAGCTCGAAGATTCCGGAGGTCACCTCGAGCGAGGCGCGCACACATGCGACCTTGACCGCGAAGGCTTCTACGAGGGTCTCGGGGTCGTCGCCGTCGCTGTTCTCGAGCTTCGCTGCCGCGCGCAGAAGGTACGCCTTGGCGGACTCGATGGAAGCGGCGAACTCGCCCACCCGGCGCCGGACAAGCGGGTCCTCAATGGCGGAGGCGAACTCGGGCAAAGTCGGCCGGTCGAGCTTGCGCACATACTCGATGGCCGCGTCGAGCGCGCCGATACCGGGGCCGAGCGTGATGGCCGAGTGCAGGTGGAACACGTACGCCGCCAGGTTGCTCGACATCGAGTGACGGTCCCACCAGTAGCCGTCGGGGACGAAGACGTTGTTGTACTCGATGGTCTGGCTGTGGGTGCCGCGCTGACCCATGACGTCCCAGTCGTGCCGGCACGTGACGGCCTCCTGCGAGAGGGGGACGAGCGCATGGTGGCGCATCATGCCCTCCTCGCCCTCGAGGATGAAGCCGACGTTGGCCCAACCCTCTCCGCCGCTGTTGGTGTTGAAGGTCTTGACCCCGTTGAGGCGCAGGCCGCCCTCGACCTTCGTGCCGATGACGCGGGCCGGAGAGCCGGCCTCGGAGTTCGAGGCGACGAATCGGATCCCCTCCTCGGCGATGAGCTTCGCCACCTCGTCCTTGGTGCTCCTCGGCAGCCCGTTGTCTCCGAAGATCTCGAAGGTGACGAGCGACTGCACCACGTAGTTCATGCCGGCCGACGAGTCGCCGGCGACCAGGTCGAGGAGGATGCTGAAGAAGTCCTCGGTGTGCTTGCTGAGGTCGCCACCGTTGATGCCGCCGTACTCGTAGGGAAGGTTCCAGGCGAAGAGCCCCTCCTCCCAGATGCGACGCATGCCGTACCCGGTGTCGGTATTGCGGGCGTCGACGTCTGCCGCGCTCTCGGGCAGCTCGGCGCGAAGCGCCTTGGCGCGCTCCTTGAGGTCGAGGATGCGAGCCGCGATCGCGGTCTCGTCCGCCATGACCTGATCTTGAATGGTCACTGTGTTGAACCTTTCTTCGCAGCAGTGGCCGGCTCGACCTAAGACGGCGACGTGAGGCACTTGTCGAGCCGAGAAAAAGCGAATCGGAATTGCTATTCCGGAACGAGTGTGACGCCGCTCACCTGCGGTGTCAACCCTGAAGGTGAACCGAAGTTCTCGTCAGCGCCCCATGGCTGCGTGTCGCGCGGGTACCGAGGCCGTCGCGGCAACGATCCTCTGGCGCCAGGCGCGCTCGTCGGGACGCGGAAACGCCCCGGCCAAAGGCGGGGGCGCGCTGTGGCCGGGCGGAAGGGATGCCCGCGCAGACCGGAGCCGCGGATACTCCGGGTCTACCTGGCGAGCGGTCGCCAGATCGACCAGCTGTCAGTGTTCCGGGGTCGTCAAGTAGAGGACGGACATGTCCGCGAGTCGGGTGCCGTACTCGGACCAAGCTCGCTGGTCGCCGGCGTCCTGACCGGAAACGGCTCGGTGGATGCAAGCGCTGATGATCGTCGAGCGTACGGCGGCGATCGCCTGATCGGCATCGCTACGGACGACCTCGGAGCGGTGCGTGCTCAGGGCATCGTCGAACCTGTGCGCAAAGTTCAGCATCGCGCCGCGGCCGAGGTCGTCGAGCTCAGGGTTGCGACCTCTCAGGAGTTCGGCGATCACGGTGCCGTACTCGGCTCCGACGGTCGAGGCCACGGCAAGGGTGTACACCGTGATCGCCGTGCGGAGGTCTGCAGCTTCTGCGGCGACCTGTTCCTCGAGGCGCTCGTCGACCTGGCTGAGTAGCTGCGCCTTCACCGCGGCGAGCAATTGCTCCTTGCCGGTGAACCGCCGGTAGATGCCACCCACTGATGTGTTTGATCGGGCGGCCACCGCGGCGATCGTGAAGCCGTCGGCACCCTCAGTCCGCAATACATCGGTCGCAGCCTGGAGGACACGCTGCAAAGCGGCACGGCTGCGCTTCTGGACGGGCGGGTTGACGCCCTCGAGCTTCAGGTCGGTCACCACGGCACTCTATCCGGAACCTCCGTTCGCAGGCGCCGAAGCGCCTGCGAACCGGTGAGCCCGGCATCAGCCGAAGAGGGCGCGGTGCCAGTCACGCGTCGCGTTCGAGGAGCTGACGATCCAGGAAGTCGAGTGCGATCTTGTTGGCGTCGTCGGTGAAGAACTCCGGCCCGGCGTGGTTCGCGCCCGGCACGATGTGAAATTCGACGTCAGCGCCAGCCTGTTCCAGCGCCTCATAGAGACGCACGCTCTGCTGGTGACCGAGCCGGGTCTCACTGTCGCCGTGCATGATCAGGAACGGGACATCGGCACGAGCATGGCTCACCGGGCTAGCGGCGGCAGCCCCCGCGGGATCGGCATCCGGGCGGTAGCCAAGAAGGAGCGTCTCTGGCGAGGTGTCGGTGCCGAACTGCTCCATGACGTTGGGCAGGTCGTTCGTGTCGGCGGCCATCGAGGCCAGGTCACTCGGACCATAGTGGTCGATCACTGTCGTCAGTGAGCTCGACCACTCCAGGTTGCCACCGACGTCACCCTCGAAGTCCGGGTCGCCCGCCGTCAGCCCGGTCAGTGAAAGAAGGTAGGCACCGGCGGAGCTGCCCCAGCCGGCCACCCGCTCAGGATCCAAGTTGTATCGCTCGGCGTTCGCGCGGAGGAACCGGACCGCACCCTTGATGTCGTGCAGGGGCGCCGGGTAGAGCGCCTCATCGGATACGCGGTACTCGACGACCGCCACGGCGTACCCGTGCGACGGAAGGAATGGCCACGGCCCGTGGTGCTTGGTGACCATGCGCCACGCACCGCCGCTGGCGTAAACGACAACGGGCGTGGGCCCGGAAGCATTGACCGGCAGGTGGAGATCCATCCGCAGTGGCCGGAACCCGGGAATCAGTGCAAACGGCACGCCGATGTGGCTCAGTGCACCCGCCACGAGACCGGTCTGCGGCGGCGGCTGGAAGAGCTGAGGCTCGCCCATGTTTGCGAGGAAGTCGAGGCTGGGGAGCTGCATGGGCTGAGTCACGTCAGACCTTTCGGAGGAGCGCGGACGGGCACAGTCTTTTGCGAACCCGAATGACGGTTCAGAGTCTTGACCTCTGGTGGGGGTCCATGTCAAGGGGTGGGTCAAACAGCCTGCCGCTGGCCGCGCCGATTTGACGTTCGGGACCATTGACAGTGACCGAGGTCACTTGCTACCAATGGCGAACACGAATCTGTGTTCGCAATATCCAAGCTCTGATCGGGCATGGCAAAGCAAAGAAGTGTGGTCCGCTGGCCGGCAGCTGAGCGTCACGAGCGCCAGTGGTCGCAAGGCCCGCATCGAAGCGAGTTTGGAAACCCGAGAGGAAGTACAAAGGCATGAAGTTCTCTCTTCGGCCGGCCAGGCGCCGCGCTGTACGAGGAGGCATCGCACTCCTCGGTGCCGTCGCGCTGTTGGCCGGTTGCGGCGGCAGCGGTGGCGGGGGCGCCAGTAAGCAGGCATCCGACACGCTCGTCGTCGCACTGCCGACGTTCGAGGTCGATTCCCCATTCCCCTGGGAGTACAACGCCCTGGGTAGGCCGCCGTTCGCCCCCACCATGGAGACCCTGACCGTCGCTGACCCCACCAGTGGGCAGATCGTTCCCGGTCTGGCCGAGAAGTGGGAGCAAAGCGCGGACGGAAAGACCTGGACCTTCCACCTCAGGCACGGCGTTCAGTTCCACGAGAAGTGGGGTGAGTTCACCTCGGCAGACGTGCTGTACACGTTCAACCGCGGTCGCGACAAGGACGCCACCGGCGCTCTGGCTCAATCCTGGGCCACGACCATCGCTTCGGTGGCGGCCCCGGACAAGTACACGTTCGTCCTGACGACAAAGGCCCCTGACCTCAGCATCCCGTCGCTCATCGGCTCGTATGACGAGATCAACTCCCAGAAGTACATCGAGAAGGTCGGCGACGAAGAGGCGCGCCACCACCCGATCGGCACCGGGCCCTACGAGTTCGTCTCCGGCACCCCTGGTCAGGAGTACAAGTACAAGGCCGTCGCGGACCACTACCGCAAGACCGCCAAGTTCAAGAACCTGGTCATCAAGCGCATCGCCGACCCGACCACGATGGCCGCCGCCCTGCGCACCGGTGAAATTGACGCCGCCATGGTGTCCGGCACGTCGCTGGACGTCCTCAAGGGCCACGTGAAGTTCATCGAGCAAAAGGACGGCACGCCGAACTGGATCGTCTTCCCGGAGACAGAGCCGAAGGGGACTCCGCAGTACCGGCCCGACCTGCCGTGGAACGCATCCGACCCGAGCGACCCCGCCGCCGTCGAGCGGGCCCGCAAGGTCCGCGAGGCGATGAACGTCGCCTTCAACAAGCAGGCCGTCATCGACACGATCTGGAAGGGTCGCGCCACCGCTGACGCCCCCTTCGGTTGGTACGTAGGACCGGATGCGCCGGCGTACTCCGACAGCATCGCCGCCGTTCCCGGATACGACCCTGAAAAGGCCAAGCAGTTGCTGAAGGAGGCGGGATACGAGAAGGGCTTCACCTTCCCCGTGGCGATCGACGTGGGCCTGCAGCCCGACAGCGCGCAGATCCTGCCGGCCTTCGCTCAGGACCTCGCCAAGGTGGGTATCAAGGTCGAGGTCACCAACATGGAGCACGCCACCCTGGTCGGGCACCTTCGCGCCAAGGACCTCACCGACGGGTTCATCTACGCGGCACCTGGCCGAGCCGACCAGTCGCAGATGGCCTCCGTCCTCGGCCAGAACTCCCCTTTCCGCTTCCTGAACACATTCCCTGACATGTGGGACGCCGCGGCGAAGGCACATTCGGGCAAGCAGGAGCAGCAGAACGCCTTCATCACATCGGCCCTCCAGCGGGTTGCCGCCGAGTCCGCCACGATCCCGATCGGCATCCAGTCGATCGTGGTCGCCACCTCCGACAAGGTGGGCGCCTGGCCGCTGCTGGGCCGCACCCCGTTCCTCTTCAACTTCGAGTACGCCGAGCCGGCCAGCTGATCACGTCGGCTCCAACGCCCCCGGGACCCAAGGGAGACATCCGTTGGGTCCCGGGATGCGGCGCCGTCACCACTCTTCCAGCCACCCCCAACGACAAGGAACCGTCATGACTCGCGCCCGCGCCCAGGCAGCAGCCCCCCGGCCAGCGCTGAACGTGTCCCTGCTGATCGCCTGCCAAAGCATGCAGGCGCTGGCCTTCGGTGGGATCGCACTGTTCCTGCCCCTCATCCGCGACGACGTGGGTATCACGTTCGGCCAGGCGGGCACGCTCGCAGCTGCCACAACACTGACCTATGCATTGCTCCAGATTCCAGCCGGGATGCTCGCTGATCGCTTCGACGCCAAGAAGCTGTTCCTTATTGGACTGGTCGGCACGAACGCCCTCTCGCTGTCGTTCGCGTCGTTGCACTCCTACCACCTGTTGCTGGCCAACCAGGCCGCCTCCGGCTGTTTTCGTGCCCTTCTGTTTGCGCCCGGTGTGGTTCTCATGTCGCGTCAGTTCCGGCCCGACCGACAGGCGACTGCGATGGGGTTGTTCGTCGCCGGCGGTATGTCATCCAACATCCTGCTCAATGCCCTCGGTCCCTGGCTGGTTGGCCCCCTCGGGTGGCGGCTCTTGTTCGTGATCTTCTCCGCCTCCGGATTGCTGCTGGTTCTGGCGTTCGCACTGTGGGGTGACGCGGCGCCGCGGCCGAAGGTTTCGCACTCGCAAGGTCTGAGCCACTCCGGCCGGATCCTGCGCCACCCGGTGATGTGGCTGACCGGCTACATCCAGTTCGTCCGCCTCGCCGTCGTCTCCGCCACCGGGTTCTGGCTGCCCACCCTGATCGTCGACGACAAAGGATTCTCGCTCACGATTGCCGGGGTCGTCGTCGCGATCGGCGCACTCGCAACCGCGCCGGCCAACTTCCTTGGCGGCCTGCTGTCCGATCGGCTTGGCCGGCCCCTAATGGTCATCGCGGTGTCGCTCAGCGCCCTCGTTGTGAGTCTCACGCTGATCACGGCCGTCAACGGGCTCGTCCCGCTGCTGGCCGTCGTCATCTTGAACTCGATCTTCATCCAGCTCTACTTCGGCCCGCTCTTCGCTGTGCCGGCCAGATTCCTCGGCACCGCGAACGCCGGGATCATCTCGGGCTACGGCAACTTCTGCGCCAATTTGGGCGGCTTCGGCTTCTCCTACGGCCTGGGCCTGGTCAAGGACGCCACTGGTTCCTTCGACGTCGGCCTGCTGATGCTGGCAGGGCTGTGCGCTGGAGGCGTGCTCGCCACGTGGCTGATCAGTCGGCTGCACGTCCCCGCCAGCTCTCCTCAGATCGCACCGGAGATCGAGAACGCAGCCGAGCTCGCCGCCGAGCCCCGCTGATCGTCGCTGACAACCGGCAGCGGCGACCGGCGCCGCTGTCGACCTGATTCACAGATTCCAAGATTGCAAGGAGCGGTATCGCGATGACCACGACCAGCCCAGAGATGACAAACCATGCGGCCGGCGCCACCGAGCGCTATCGAGCGACACGCGACCAGATCCTCGACCTCAACGGTCAGTACGACCGTGCCATGCGCGTGTTCAACTGGCCCGAGTTCACGGGACCGTTCAACTGGGCCGTCGACTGGTTCGATGCCATCGCTGAGTCCAACGACAGCCCTGCCCTGGTGATCGTCGAGGAGGACGGGAGCGCGTCGCGCCGCTCGTTCGACGACATGTTCCGCCGCTCGAACCAGGTTGCCGCCTGGCTCGCCCAGCAGGGAGTAGGCAAGGGAGACCCGGTGATTGTCATGCTCGGCAATCAGGTTGAGCTGTGGGAGTCCATGCTTGCCGTCATGAAGCTCGGAGCGGTGCTCATGCCGACGACCGCGGCCGTCGGCAGCTCAGATCTGATCGATCGCGTCGAGCGAGCAAAGGCTCGTCACGTGATCTGCAACGCGGTGGATGTCAATAAGTTCGCCGAGGTTCCCGGCGACTACACCAGGATCTGCGTGGGCGAGGCCCAAGGTTGGCTGTCATTCCGCGACGCCTACGCGGTCCCCGAGGACGTGCGGCTCGCGCACCCGGGCACGCTGCCCTCGGACCCCCTGTTGCTCTACTTCACGTCCGGCACCACGTCGCGTCCGAAACTGGTCGAGCACACCCAGGTCTCCTACCCGGTCGGACACCTCAGTACGACCTACTTCCTTGGCCTGCGCCCGGGAGACGTGCATCTCAACATCTCCTCGCCGGGTTGGGCAAAGCATGCGTGGTCGTGCTTCTTCGCGCCGTGGATCGCCGAGGCCACGGTCATGATCTACAACTACTCCCGCTTCGATGCCGCCGCCCTGCTCGAGCAGTTGCGGGCCGAGCAAGTCACCACCTTCTGCGCGCCACCCACCGTCTGGCGGATGCTAATCAAGGCGGACCTGTCCGGAGGACGCGGGTCTCTCCGCGAGGCCATCGGCGCGGGCGAGCCACTCAATCCCGAGGTCATCGAACAGGTTCGTGCCCACTGGGGCCTGGACATTCGCGACGGGTTCGGTCAGACCGAGACCACCGCCCAGGTCGGCAACCCCCCGGGCAACCCGATCAAGGTCGGGTCGATGGGCCGTCCGCTCCCCGGCGTTCCCGTGGTGCTGGTCGACCCGGTCTCGGGTAACCCGGTGGAAGGGCCGGGAGAGGGGGAGATCTGCCTGGACCTGTCGAAGAACCCGGTCAACCTGATGACGGGCTATCGAGGCAGCCCCGAGAAGAACGCCGAGGCAATGGCCGGCGGCTACTACCACACCGGCGACGTCGCCTCGGTTGACGAAGACGGCTACATCACGTACATCGGTCGGACCGACGACGTGTTCAAGGCGTCCGACTACAAGATCAGCCCGTTCGAGCTCGAGTCAGTTCTCATCGAGCACCCTGCGGTGGTCGAGGCAGCGGTCGTTCCCGCGCCCGATCCGGTCAGGCTGGCCGTCCCGAAGGCGTACGTCGCCCTCGCGGCCGGGCACGAGCCGAACGAGGACACGGCGCGCTCGATCCTGGAGTACGCCCGGGAGCACCTCGCGCCGTTCCAGCGTGTGCGTCGCCTGGAGTTCTTCGATCTGCCGAAGACGATCTCGGGCAAGATCCGCCGCGTCGACCTGCGGCAGCGTGAGGTCGACCTCGAGGGCGCATCGCGCGCGCTCAAGCCGGAGTGGACCGATACCGACTTCCCGGGGATCAAGCGCTGATCCTCCCCAGACACGGAGCGGTGTACGCCGCCCCGTTGGACGAGCGCACTGCTGGTCCAACGGGGTAGCGCCGCCTCCGATCGGTGTTGGCGGGCGATCGACCCGCACCGACCTCTCCGCTGCTACCTCAACTCGTGGTCCGCAGGACCTCCCCGAACCAGGTCACCTTGCCGTCAAACCTGGACAGTCGCGTAGGAAGAACCCAGCGGTAGTCCTCGTGCTCCCAGTTCAGCACCAGGCGACGCTGAGGCGTCGATGCGGAGAAGATGTGTACCACCCACCGTTGTCCATCGCTGCCGGCGAGGACCACGTCGCCCCGCGGCTCGATGGAAGTCAACTGCGAGATTCCGAGTCCAGTCTCCTCCCAGAGCTCGCGCGTGGCCTGCTCCAGCGGGCTGGAGTCATCGTCAAGAAAGCCCGTGATGCAGTGCCACTGGCCGGCATCGTGAGCAACCGCTGCACTGCGCTTGAACAGCCCCACTCGCCCACGCCAAGTCAAGACAACAGCCACGACGGGGCGCGACCACGGGATCGCCTCCGGAGCTCCGGGCGTCGCGCCGTGCAGCGCCCGAGCCGGCACCACGTCATTGATCGCGGCGACCGTGGTCGACACGTGAGGTGGGCTGATCCGATTCGTCGTTCGCATAAGAAGTGCGTCCTTCTTGGTTCCGACTCGCCAGCACATGCCCCACGATGAGGGGCCGGCAAGTCTCTCGACAGCTCTATCATGCGACCAACTAAAATACGAAGCAAGATTCGTATTCGTTATTCGCTGAGCCTAAGGCGTGCCCGCAAGGGCGGGTCGGAGAAGTTCGCCGATCAGGAGCGGGGAACCCGGCGACGGTGTGCGGGGGGTTGCCGCGGGTAGCCGTGTTCGTCTCGTCCCGGGTCGTCGACATCGTCCCTGGTGGCGACCAATTTCATCGTGCTGGGCACGTGGTGGCCGCATACACCGATCAGGTCAAACCGCTCGGCTACTTCGGCCGATCCTTCGAGACCTTCTCGAGACCTCCGGCTTCACGGCCTCAGGACAGGATGGCGCCTGCCGGGGACGACAGGTAGAGGAAGCACGCACGGGCGAGCTCAATCTTGAGCCGACCGTCGGAGCGGATCGGCTGACCGGGCCGCGGCGCGTTCGCGATGATGGCACCAAGTGCCATGTCGCGTGTCGTTCGAAGGGCCACGGCCGCGTCTTCGTGCCCGATCTCCGCTCGATGTGCCTCTGAGGCGGTGGTCAGCATCTTTAGCATGCGTTCGCCTGCGAGCCGGCCGCGCTCGATGAGCTCGGGCGCCTGCTCCGGATCGACGATCGCCACGGCGATGACGGCGGGCTGAGAAACGTGGGTGCTGAGGCAATCGACGAACTCCCGCACGACGCCATAAAGGTTTGTGCAGGCGGGCAGCCGCTCGGCAAGGTCGGACTCCATGCGATTGAGGAGGAGATCCTTGACGGCTATCAGGAGTCCCTGCTTCCCGTCGAAGCGTCCGTAGATACCGCCGACGGAGACGCCCGATCGCTTGGCGACGGCCTGCATGGTGAGTCCCTGAGCGCCGACCTCTGCCAACACCGCCTCGGCTGCGGAAAGGATCTGCAGTGTCGACTGCACGCTGCGGCGTTGCCGAGGTTCATCCACGAAGCCTGCCTGCACTCCAGGAAGCCAGCCGCTCTCCTCGAGCCAGCCGTTGTGACCGCTCAGGTCAGGCGGGTCGGCGGGCCGCTGCTGGGTCATTGACTCCCTCTCGTGGATGCGTCACCCGTCGCACATGTCGCGCGACACGACTGATGGAATCTCGGTCGAGCTCCGGTGCATGCGATCGCTCTCAGCGCTGTGCCGGCTTGCTTCTCCGCTCAATTGAACCTCTGTTCGGGTTCGTGGGCAAGCCGCCACACGAGGGCATGCCGTCGCCGATGCGCCGGCCAACCCCGTGCATAGGCGGGGCGGATGTGACGCCAGACACTAAATCCGCGCCGAAACCCTTGACTTTGAGGTCAGCGCCCTCTTTGATTCCGAATATGAATCTCCGTTCGCAACCGCGCGGAGTGGCAACCAACGGAGGCTTAGCGATGTCGCGCAACGAGTCCGGGCCCGCGGGCCGACGGGACGGTGTCTGATGGCGTTCTACGTGATGCAACGAGTCGGTCAGGCGCTGCTCGCGATCGTGGCCGCGCTGCTGATCGTGTTCTTCCTGGTGCGACTGTCGGGTGACCCCGTCATGCTGATGGTGACCCCGGACGCCACCCCGGACCAGATCGACGCGATGCGCGAGCGCCTGGGTCTGGACGGCTCCGTCATCCAGCAATTCGGCGCGTTCATCGGCCACGCCCTTCAAGGTGACCTGGGCACCTCGTTGAGGACCCACCGCCCGGCCAGCCAGATGGTGTTGGAGCGGCTGCCAGCCACTCTTCAACTGGGGCTGACGGCCTTCGCGCTGACCATGGTCGTCGCCGTCCCTGTCGGGGTATACGCCGCAGCGAAGCAGGGAGGTCGGTTCGACCGCTTCACCCGGCTTGCGATGGCTGTCGCGCAGGCGGTTCCGGCCTTCTGGCTGGGTGCTGTCCTCATCCTCATCTTCAGCGTCAATCTGGGCTGGCTCCCGACGTCAGGTCGAGGCGGCTGGCAGCACATGGTCATGCCAGTCATCACGCTGAGCCTCTTCTCGATGGCCGGTCTCGCCCGGCTGACGAGGTCCTCGGTCTTGGAGACCCTGCGAACCGAGTACGTGAAGTTCGCTCGCGTGAAGGGCGCCTCTGACGCCAAGGTTCTGTGGACCCACGCCTTCAGGAACGCCTTCCTGGGCGTGCTGACCTTGGCGGCCCTGCTGTTGCTCAACACGCTGTCAGGCGCAGTCATCGTGGAGACACTCTTCAGCTGGCCAGGGGTCGGAGAGTTGGCGATCTCTTCGGTCTCCTCTCGGGACTTCCCCGTCGTACAAGCGGTGGTACTGCTCCTGGCCGTCGCCTACACCTTCGGGAATCTCCTCGTCGACATCGCCTACGGCTACTTGAACCCCCAGATCAGGTTGGGCTGACATGACTGAACAGATCGCTGGTGGGCCCACGCAGGCTCCCGACGTGGCGACCGACCCCCTACTGACAGGCCCCGTAGAACGCGTGGTGACCCCCACCCCTGCCGGAACCAAGACCAGGAGGCGGCGATCCGCCCCTCGTGGACTTCCGTGGGTCGCAACCGGGTGGCTGGTGATACTCGCCGCGATGGCGATCTTCGGGCCACTCTTCACGCCATTCACCCCGGAGGAAGGCTCCCTGGGCGCGGCACTGCTCGCCCCCGGCGCCATTGACTCGGATGGGGCGCGGCACCTCCTCGGCACAGACGGGACAGGACGCGACATCCTAATGCTGCTGCTCTACGGGGCCCGCATCTCGTCCTTGGTCGGCCTGGTGGGCGTAGCGATCGCTTGCGTCGTCGGCACGACGGTCGGCCTCATCGCAGGCGTGATGGGTGGCTACGTCGACTCGATTCTGATGCGTCTCGTCGACATCGTGTTGTCGATCCCGTCCATCCTGCTCGCGATCCTCGTGGCCGCGACCATGGACCCCTCGATCGTGACCGTCTTCTTGGTCGTCGGCCTCTTGCTTTGGCCGAACTACGCGAGGCTCGTCCGAGGTGAGGTCCTCGTCATCCGCGAATCCGACTACGTGAAGCTGGCGCGGGTCGCTGGATGCAGCACCTCCACCATCATGCGCCGCCACGTGCTACCGAACGTCGTCCCATCGATCCTTGTGCTTGCCACGCTGCAGGTCGGCGTTGCGATCATCCTTGAGTCCTCGCTGAGCTTCTTGGGCATCGGACTCCCGCCCACGTCAGCCTCATGGGGCGGGCTCATCAGCCAGGGTCTCCCCACCCTCTCGATCGCCTGGTGGGTCTCCGTGATCCCCGGAGTGGTCATCTTCCTCACCGTGTTCGCCTGCAACGCCATGGGCGACTGGGCCCGCGTTCACTTCGACCCCCGACTGGAGGCGACCTCGTGACGGTCAACGAAGCAGCTACTGACGTTCTCGCCGAGCCTGCGAGGCCAGAGACCTCGCACGCCTTGGTCGAGATCGAAGACCTCCACGTCGAGATTCCGTCCAAGAACGGTCTCCTCAAGGTCCTCAACGGCGTCAACTTGACCATCTCCCCTGGGGAGGCGGTCGGCGTGGTCGGCGAGTCAGGATCCGGGAAGTCCATGACGGCGTCGGCCCTGCTCGGACTACTACCTCCGGGCGCACGGGTCACTCGTGGCTCGATCCGATTCCAAGGCAAGGACCTGCTGGAGCTCGACGAGCGCGGGATGCGCAAGATTCGCGGCGACCGGATCGGCACGATCCTTCAAGACCCGACTGCTTCACTCAACCCTGTGCTGCGCGTCGGATGGCAGGTCGGCGAGCCGCTGACCATCCATGGCAAGGTCGGGTCGGGCCAGCTGCGCGAGCGTGTCGTCGGACTGCTGGAATCAGTCGGCATCCGGGACGCTGAGGTCAGGTTCCGCGACTATCCTCACCAGTTCAGCGGCGGCATGCGCCAGCGCATCGTCGGCGCCGCAGCGATCGCCTGCGAGCCGGCGCTGATCGTGGCAGACGAGCCAACGACAGCGCTGGACGTCACGGTCCAGGCCAGATACCTCGACCTGCTGGAGAAGCTGCAGAACGAACTCGGCGCTGCCATGCTGTTCATCTCCCACGACCTCGCCGTGATCGGACGGATCTGTCAGCGGGTAGCCGTCATGTACGGCGGCCGCATCGTCGAAACCGCCGCGGTCAACGGACTGTTCGCCGCACCTCGCCACCCGTACACGATCGGTCTGATCGGATGCATCCCGTCTACCAAGGGCGAACTGACCAGGCTGCAGCCCATCGAGGGGCAGCCGCCACACCCCGGAAGCCTCCCGTCAGGCTGCTCCTTCGCGCCTCGGTGCCCGGCGAGCACGTCGGCGTGCGAAGCTGAGAAGCCGGCTCCTTTCCGTGTCGGCGAAGACCACTTCGCCGCGTGCTTGCGGGCCGGCGAGGCGCTGAGGCTTGACGATCTGTGGCCCCCGCAGCCGATGCCGCTCACGATTCGTGAGATCCCCGACGAGGCCACGCTCGACCTGCTCGCTACGACCGCTCCGTCGCAGGACGCCGTCCTCGCCCTGGACAACGTCTCGAAGTCCTATACCTCCAAGAAGGGCTTCAGAGGGGCGGCCAAGTCGAAGACCGTCCACGCGGCCCAGGACGTCACTCTGTCCATCCGGGCCGGTGTTGCCCTGTCGCTCGTCGGCCAGAGCGGGTCAGGCAAGACCACGTGCGCGCGGATCGCACTGGGGCTCGAAGAGGCCACGAGTGGTCGGGTGCTATTCGGCGGTAAGGACTTGTCGAGCCTGGATCGCCGTGAGCGCCGCTCCTACCGCAAGACATTGCAGGCCGTCTTCCAAGACCCCTACAGCTCCTTCAACCCTCGAGTCTCGCTGGGCAGGGCCGTCGCCGAACCGTTGATCGAGCTCATGCCCGAGATGGGTGCCGCTGAACGCCGGGACCGCGCTGCCGAGGCGCTGCGCGTCGTCGGCCTTGACCCCAGCCGCGTGCTGGGCGCGTACCCCCATCAGGTCTCGGGTGGACAGCGACAGCGCGTCGCGATCGCACGTGCGCTGGTGACCGAGCCGAAGTGCCTGGTGCTCGATGAACCCGTCTCGGCTCTCGACGTGTCGATCCGGCTGCAGGTGATGAATCTGCTCAAGGACATCCAGGACCGAACCGGCCTCGGCTACCTCATGATCTCCCACGACCTGACCTCGGTGCGCTACCTCAGCGACGAGGTGGCCGTCATGTTCGAGGGCCGCATCGTCGAGCACGGGCCGGCCCAACAGGTCTATGAGCAACCGGAACACGAGTACACCCGGCAACTCCTCGCAGATGCCCTTCTCCTGAAGTAAGGACACTTTGGACACCATGAACGCGTATTCCAAGGGCGAGCCCACCGCCTCGTTGCTGCACGAGACAATCGGCGCCAACTTCGAGCGCACGGTGGCGGCGTACGGCGACCGCGAGGCCCTTGTCGAAGTTGAGACAGGCCGACGATGGACGTATACGGAGCTGAACGCCGACATCGACGCGGTTGCCGTCGGGCTGATCCAGGCAGGGATCGGCAAGGGCGACCGAGTCGGCATATGGTCACCGAACTGTGCGGAGTGGACGATCACCCAGTACGCGACGGCGAAGGTCGGCGCGATCCTGGTGAACATCAACCCCGCCTATCGCACGCACGAGCTGGCCTACGCGCTGAACAAGTCAGGCGTGAAGCTGCTGATCTCAGCCACCGAGTTCAGGACCAGCGACTATCGCCGCATGGTGGACGACGTCCGCCCGGACGCTCCGACTGTCGAGCGGGTGGTTTACATCGGCACGCCGGACTGGACCGACCTGGTCCAGGCCGGTTCCGGCCGCACGCTGAACGACGTGTTGACCTGGGAGCTCGACCCGGACGACGCCATCAACATCCAGTACACGTCTGGCACGACCGGATTCCCGAAGGGTGCGACCCTGTCGCACCGAAACATCCTCAACAACGGCCACTTCGTCACCGAGACGATCAACCTCACCCACGAGGACCGGCTCGCCATCCCAGTGCCCTTCTACCACTGCTTCGGCATGGTGATGGGCAACCTGGGCTGCACGACGCACGGCGCCACGATGGTCATCCCCGCCCCGGGCTTCGACCCGGAAGTGACCCTGCGGACGATCCAGGACGAGCGGTGCACGGCTGTGTACGGCGTTCCGACGATGTTCATCGCGATGCAGAACGTTCCCAGCTTCAATGAGTTCGACCTGACCTCGCTGCGTACCGGGATCATGGCCGGCTCTCCGTGTCCGGTCGAGGTGATGAAGCGTTGCATCGACGAGATGCACATGAGTGAGATTTCGATCGCCTACGGCATGACCGAGACCTCGCCCGTGTCGACCCAGACCAGGGCGGACGACGACCTGGACCGCCGCACCGCCACGATCGGTAGCGTGCACCCACATGTCGAGGTGAAGATCGTTGACCCGTATAGCGGAGCCACCGTCGCGCGCGGCGAGCCCGGTGAGCTCTGCACCCGGGGCTACTCGGTGATGCTCGGCTACTGGGACGATCCGGAGAAGACCGCCGAGGCGATCGACGAGGAGGGCTGGATGCACACCGGCGACCTCGCGGTCATGCGGGAGGACGGCTACTGCACCATCGTCGGCCGGATCAAGGACATGGTGATCCGGGGCGGCGAGAACATCTACCCGCGCGAGATCGAGGAGTTCCTCTACACCCATCCCGATGTCGAGGACGTCCAGGTGGTCGGCGTACCCGACGAGAAGTACGGCGAGGAGCTGTGCGCCTGGGTGCGGATGAAGGCCGGCGCCGGGCCGCTCGACGTCGCCGCCGTCCGGGAGTACGCCGAGGGCAAGCTCGCGCACTACAAGATCCCGCGCTACGTGCTCATCGTCGACGAGTTCCCGATGACCGTGACCGGCAAGATCCGCAAGGTCGAGATGCGGGAGGAGTCCAGCATCCGTCTCGGGCTGGCCTGAGTGCGCAGCGTCGCCAAGGATCATCAGGCCGCTCGCGTACGCCGGCCCAAGTTCACCGCGCAACGTCGGGCTGAGATCCTCGACGCAACCGTTGCGCTCCTCATCGAGCGCGGATACGACCTGCTACGGCTCGAGATGATTGCTGATCGCGCGAAGGCGAGTAAGGCAACCATCTACCGACACTGGGTGTCCAAGCAGAGTCTGGTGGTCGCAGCATTCCTGCACTCCGGAGCTCCGGTTACTCCATCGGACGTGGACACGGGATCGTTACGCGGCGACCTTCTCGAGGCTTACGGTCAGCAGCAGGCGGTGGGGCGTGACTGCCGGCTCCTGATCGCCGTGGCAAGCGCGGTGCGCACCGACGACGAACTGGCGTGGGAGTTCCGAAAGCACTTCGTCGCGCCCAGACTCCGCGCTGGCGAACTCATCTTCGAGCGCGCCAGAAGGCGGGGGGAGTTGGCGGCCGGAGTCGAGATATCCCTGTTGCTGCACGCGCTCCACGGAGCGCTGCTGCATCACGCGGTCATCAGTGGTGATGTTGTGGACCGCAACTTCGTTGAACAGATCGTCGACCATGTTCTACTCCCCGCCGCGATGCGCGTCGTTCCGCCGGCCCCCTGAGGCGCACAGCGGGCTACTTCGCGGCCTGCATTGCTGCTCCGGACCGGAGCAGGCGCTCGACGTTCGAGATCCCCCATGCATTCAGTGCATCGACGGTCTGGCCCCCGAGAACCGACGGGCCGGTGGTCAACTCGGGACGGGTGCGGGAAAACCGGGGAGCGGGTGCGGGCTGCAAGATCCCGTCACGCTCCACATACACCGCGCGAGCGGCCATGTGGGGGTGGGCGGCAGACTCGATCAGTCGCAGAACCGGGGCGACACAGGCGTCGGTGCCTTGGAAGACCTCTACCCACTCCGATCGGGATCTCCGCAAGAATGCGTCGGTCAACGCCCGGTGCATCGCTTCGGGGTCGGCGGCCGTCTGTGCGTCGATCTCGAGAACCCGCACCAGCTCGCTGTGGAACTGCGGTTCGAGCGGGCCGACAGCCATATGCTCGCCGTCCGAGGTCTCATAGACGTCGTAGTGCGAGCACCTCCATCCAGAAGGTTGGCGGATCGCTCTTCGCGGGCGAATCCGCTGGCCAGCATCGAGGCCAACATGAGGTTGAGATGTGCGGCGCCGTCCACGATGGCGGCATCGACGACCTGACCCCGGCCGCTGGCGCGCGCTTCAAGGAGGGCGGAGAGGACGCCGATGACGAGATAGGTCGATGCGCCACCGAAGTCGCCCACCAGGTTGCTGGCGAAGTGCGGGCGGCCTGGATCCTGGCCCAGTCCGTGCAGGGCGCCGGCGACGGCGATGTAGGTGATGTCGTGCCCGGCCCCCTGAGCAAGCGGACCGTCCTGTCCCCACCCCGTCATCCGGCCGTACACCAGGCGCGGGTTACGCGCCAAGCAGGCGTCAGGTCCGAGGCCGATGCGCTCGGTGACTCCTGGCCGCATGCCTTCGATGATCACGTCAGCGCGCTCGACCAGGCTGAGCACGGTGTCGACGGCGTCGGGATGCTTGAGATCGAGCGCGACGCTGGGACGCCCTCGCGTGAGCAGGTCGAACTCGCGCGGGCCGGCGATCTCCCCGCCGCCCGGACGGTCGATGCGGATCACGTCGGCCCCAAGGTCAGCCAGGATGGTGGCGGCGTGCGGGCCAGGGCCGATGCCAGCCAGTTCGACGACCCTGATGCCTGTGAGCGGACCCGCTCCGTGCCCGAGCGCGTCAGTCATGACGTCCATCTACCCGACAAGGCTGCCTGGACAAGCCGAAGGAGAGGATCGGTCATGCTCGCATCGACGTCAGGACTGCGGACTGCGATCGAACGCTGCCTCAAGGGGCCACCGCCTCAACGGCACGATCCTCCGCGGCATGCGAGGACGCAGTGACGGGCACCCGGCTGATGAGCGCGACAGCGGCGACACCGACGAGACACAACCCTGCAAGCGTCCACATGGCAACGTCGAAGGAGCCCGTCGCTTGCTTGACCGCCCCGATCCCGTACGTGAAGGCAAACGCACCGAGGTTGGCGCAGAAGTTGCCGAAGCCGGAGACGACGCCGGCGTTCTCGTCGCCGACGTACCGCATGGCACAGCGAAGAGAGGGCCGAAGTAGAGCTGCACGAACACGGCGTTCACGGCGATCACGGCGATCAAGGCCCACAGCGTGTCGACGATCGGAAGGATCGCCAAGGTGACGGCGAGCATTATCAGGGACGTTCCGATGATCAGGAGCGGACGGTTGAGCCGATCGGACAGGACGCCGCCGAAGAAGTTGCTCGGCGCGGTCACGGTCGCGCCTATCGCGACGACGATGCCGGCGATTGTCAGGGAGAATCCCTTGTCGTCCGTGATCAGCGTCGGAAGCCAGAAGGCGGTGCCCATGACCACGGCGAGACGGACGAATTGGATGACGCCGCAGAGCCAGACGACGGGATGACCGAGGATCCGCTTCAGCTTCGTGATGCTGAGGGCATTGTTGTGCGTCGGAGGGGGGATCGCCGAGAAGGGCGAGCAGTCCGATGGTGAGAAGGCCGGTGACCGAGAACAAGACGAAGAGCAAACGCCAGCCGAGGGGGTCGACAAGGAACGGGCCGAGAATATTGAGGAAGATGTTGGAGGAGAAGCCACCGGCCACGTAGAGGCCCATGGCGGTTGCTCGTCGGTTGGGCGCGAACTGGCGCGCGATCAACAGGAGGCCCGGCGCGAAGACGAGTGATCGGAAGAAGCCGGAGATGCCCTGGTTGACGAGCAGGCCAGGGTAGGAGTGGAGCAGGGCGAAGCTCAAGGAGAGTGCGTTGACACCGACGAGACCGATGACGAAGAGGCTCTTGGGGTCGAAGCGGTCGGCCAGGTAGCCGGCCGGGACCTGCATCAGGGCGTAGACGAAGGTCGATACCGCGGCCAGAGTGCCTGCCTGCGAAAACGAGAGATCGAGATCATCTCGGATCAGCGGGAGGAACAGCGCGACAGCCCCGAAGGCGAAAGCCTGCATGCTCTGGCTCAGGATGATGAGAGTCGAGTTGACCACGGGTCACTAGGGATCCGTCTTGCGGCGGTTCTTCGTCAACGTTGCCTGCCCTCGATACGAAGTAGAATTCTGGTTTGGTCTGGTGCCTTGCGCGGCCATGACCACACCGGCTTCTCAGGCGAGCAATGCCTGCGAAAAGGTCGTCCCACGTTCTCGGCGTACCGTCGAGGCGAGCGATGCCAACTCGGGGGTAACCGTGCCGGCCTCCGGCTCGTCGACGGATTCGGGTACCGATCATGGTGTTCTCCCCGCGTCGCGACAGATCGCAAAGCACACGGGGCACGAGGCCGGCAGCGGCTTGTCGTGCGGAATGCGCCTGTGCCGCCGTGTTCGAGGATCGCTACTCGGTGAGCCGGTTGTGCGTGCCGAAGGTTCGGTTGTGATAGGTGAGGGGAGGGCGGCCCGTGACATCGGCTGCGGTGACGCGGCCGAGGACGATCTGGTGATCGCCACCCTCGGCGATGGACTCGACCTGGCACGCAACGAACGCCGCCACATCGTCGAGCCGAGGCAACTGCTCGCAGTCGCTCCACCGACGCCCGTGAAACTTCTCGGGCCCGCCCTTCTTGGCGAAGACGAGCGCATCCTGGGCCTGCTGGCTGCTCAGGACGTTGAGACCGAAGCTGCCCGCTGCTGAGATGGCTCTCAGTGAGTCCGACCCCCTGTCGAGCGAGATCAACACCATCGGGGGATCCATCGACAGTGAGGTGAACGCGCTGACCGTTGTCCCGTGCGCGCGTCCGTCCAGGTACGTCGTCACCACCGAGACCGGGCTGCATACCGCCGCCATCGCCTGCTGGAACATCCCTGTCAGCTCGACGATCGCGAGTTCATCCCCAACTTGTGTGCTCATGACTGGCTCCTGATACCGAATGCGAATCCGTGTTCTCCTTTTATAGAACTCGCGTGCCGCCGTGTCAAGGGATAGGGACCTAAGTGCGGACGCCGCGTCGCGGCGAACGATCTCGCGGAAGGCGCCGGTGCCCGAGCGCCTCGGGGCGACAGGGGTTCGGGCCCCGGTGCGGGCCGGTCGCCCGCGGTGCCCGGCGCAAGTCGGTCGAACGGTGGTGACGCGAGGAACTGCCTGCAGGGTCAGGAGCGCGGCGCGAATGCCGCGGGCAGCTTGCGGTGGATCGCCTCGTCGGCCGGAATGCGGGCGAGCACCAGGTCGGCGAGCGCTCGGTAGGCTTCCGCGTCGCTGAGGTTCGCCCGGGCCCTGATGTCTCCGCGGTGGATGCCTTCCATGGTCTGTGCCGCGACCGCGCCGACGAAGGCGGTGGGCACCTGTTGGTCGTTACCGATCGCGGCCTCGAGCAGGTCGGCGACCCTTTGGGCTGCGATGCGCGTGTTGTCGCGGTAGACCTCGCGTGTCGGCGCGAAGGCGTCCAGGTCGACGAAGAACGTCGATGAGCCGGGCGACAACTCCTCGGAGATGGCGTCCAGATACGTCCGGATCCGTTCCCGAGGTGCTTCGACGATCTCCAAGCGGTCAAGTACGGCGACACGACGCTCGTCGACTCGATGGCCTACGACGCGCTCTACGACCAGCTGACGAACCAGGCGATGGCGGTGACCGACCCGGACAAGCGGTCCAAGGGCATCTCGGCGTTCGTGGTGGAGAGGTCCGATGAGGGGGTCTCGTTCGGGGCGCCGGAGAAGAAGCTGGGCATCAAGGGCTCCCCGACCCGGGAGGTCTACCTCGACAACGTGCGCATCCCCGCCGACCGGATCATCGGGCAGGAGGGGCGCGGGTTCGAGTATGCGATGAGGACCCTTGACCACACCCGGGTCACCATCGCCGCCCAGGCGGTCGGCGTCGCACAAGGCGCGTTGGACTACGCGCTGGGCTATGTCCAGGAGCGCAAGCAGTTCGGCAAGCCGGTCGCCGACTTCCAGGGCCTGCAGTTCATGATCGCCGAGATGGGGATGCGGATCGAGGCGGCCCGGCAGCTGACCTATGCCGCGGCGGGTCGTTCCGAGCGTGGTGATGGTGATCTGACGTTCTTCGGGGCGGCGGCGAAGGCGTTCGCCTCGGATGTGGCGATGCAGGTGACCACCGACGCGGTCCAGCTGCTGGGTGGGTACGGCTACACCCGTGACTACCCGGTCGAGCGGATGATGCGCGATGCGAAGATCACCCAGATCTATGAGGGCACCAACCAGGTCCAGCGCATCGTGATGGCCCGCCAGCTCCTCGCCAGCATCGAGGGCAACGCTTAAGGCGCATGCATCACCCGGGACGGACGGCCACCACCCGGCTGAGTCTCGTCTACGGCGCGTCTCTGCAGATCGGCTGATCGAGCCACGGGTCTGCTGCACCGGTCGGGGACATCGTCCGCTGAACGATGCAGCAGACCGCTTCCGGCTCGATTGATGGCGCCTCACGCGGCGTCGACCGACTCCTCCGCATTAGTCCCGACCTGTTTAGGAGGTCGGGACGAGCCCGATGGGCGGCAGGGCTCTCTAGATCTTCGGAGCCGTGAAGAGTCGACGATTGTCAACGCCTGGAGCGAGGTCAGGGTGCGAATGGCGTAATCGATTGTTCAGGACGGGATGATGAACTCATGTTCCTCTGTCCCCGTCGGGTTCATCGAAGGGGCCGCACGGATGGCGGCGACAGTGCGATTGTCGCTTCTTATCGGAAGCGACGCCTTGGCAATGGCGACGAGCGGGTGAGCCACCGAAATGGCACCCTGGAGTGCTGGGAGTCGCATTAACGCCGCGGCTGGGCGTCCAACCAGAGAATGCGATTGGCCTCAAGGACGCAATCCGGACATGTGCTCGGCGAAGCCAAGTCCGGCATGACGGCCCAGAACGAGATTCAGTCCGCGCAGTTCTCCCCGCAGCCGGTTCGGCTGGAGCCGTCCGGCCGAAGGTGCACCGTGCCCCACGGCGCGTGGATACCCATGTGGCGCGGTTGCGCGTGAGGCGCTGTCGCCACCCAACGTATCGGTCGCCGTGGAGGTAGGAACGTACGGCGTCGAACGCTTCCTCGCGCCGAACTTGGCTGGCGAGATCGGCCGTCAGAGCCGTTCGGTTCAAGACGGACAGTCACGGGACCGGGTCTCCTCGCGGTGGCTACACATCTGATCGGGAACGATTGCGCGTCAGCTCGACCGGAGTCCGCGTGTGACGTGCGTCCCCTCCGTCTGTGACGATGGCAGTTGACCGCGTAAATGGCACGTCCGTGTGCCGGTGTGCGGCACACTCACCTGGCAGTGTGCAACGTTTGCCGTCATTCAGCCCCTCGGCCGGCTGAGGTGCGACCAAGGGCGACGCTCAGCGAGCCGCTGACTCGCCAACGTGGCAACAAGACGAGTCGGGACCGGGTCGGTCGCGCATCTCCCGAGGAGGTCCTGAATGCCGACGTCGTGCCCGCCCGCAAGTGGTCAGGCGACGCGGCTCCGACGGGCGGCCGCATGGCGAGCCAAGAAGCGAGTGGCTTCGCCAGCGATCTGTCGCAGGATGGGTTCGACCTGGGCGAGTTCGGCGGCAGACGAGACCGACACGGAGAAGGCAGCGATGGGCCGACCGCTCGGCGTGAGCAGGGGAACGGCGACGCAGTGGAGCCCGGGCTGAACCTCTTCGCGGTCGTAGGCCACCCCAGCCCTCCTGATCCGTTCCAGCTCAGTGCTGAGCTCTGCGGCCTGGGTCAGCGTGGTGGGGGTGAAAGCGGGCAGCTCTGCGCTGAGAGCGCGCTCGCTAGCGTCGGCGTCGTGGGCGAGGAGTGCTTTGCCGACGGCCGTCGCGTGCGCCGGCACCCGTCCGCCGATGCGGGATGGGCACGACGGCCGACGATGCCCGTGCAACTTCGCGAGGTAGACGACGTCGGTGCCGTGCAAAGCGGCGAGATGAACGGTGTGGTGGGTGCGCTCGTACAAGTCTCCGAGAAAAGGGATGAGTAGATCTCGCACCCGATCGTGGTGCGGGGAGTACACGTCCCGACCCAGCTCGTGAAGTCGCCCGCCGAGGCGATACTGAGTGCCGAACTTCTCCACGACGCCGTTGCGTTCCAGCATTGCCAGGAGGCGGAACGCGGTTGACTTGCTGAGGTTCACCCGGCGTGCCAGTTCGCTGACTCCGATGCCGGAGGCGGCTTCATCGCCGAAGGCAAGAAGCAGGCACATGGCCTTGTCGACGGCGGCCCGATCGTCACGAGATCCCTGAGCCCCGTCGCTCGCGACCTCAGCGTCCGACATGCGTTCAAAGTTGGCAATAGCACTCATGATGTCACCTACAGTGGACCTTCCGTCACGTTCAGTAGACAGTGTGCGCCACGCCACGTCGTCAGTCAACTTGACCACTGTGTCTAATTTAAGTGACACTCGGATGGTGTCTTCTGAAGAGAACCGACTCGTCGCCGAGAACATCCGGCGATTCCGTCTCGAGCGCGCTCTGTCCCTGGGGGAACTAGCCCGCAAGTCGGGACTGTCGAAGCAGACGCTCTCGAAGATCGAGCAGGGCGAAGGCAATCCGACGGTAGAGACGCTCGGTGCGTTGGCCGCCGCCCTCGATCTGACGACACGGCGCCTGCTGACCCAGTGGGGAACACCGGTCTTCGTCCAGCGTCAGACGGAGGGGGAGTGGGACAGTGGTGACGGCTGGTCGCAACGCATGTTGGACGAGATCTATGGAAGCGGGTACGTGCGTACGCTGCTGCTCCGTCTTGAACGAACGGGGAAGCGCTCTCGGATGGTGAAGGCGCACCAGCCGGGTACCCTGCACCACCTCTACGTCATCTCGGGCAAGATCCGGACCGGTCCAGACACTGACCCGGTCGAGCTGTCAGCCGGGGACTTCGTGCGCTTTCCGGGCGATGTGTCGCATAGTCACGTGTGTCTCAGCGACCGAGCGGCCGCGCACATGGTGACGACGGTGCCCCAGGTTCGGCAGTTTGGTCCGCAGGTCCGGGCGTAAGACCAACGACCCGGCAGCGACGCGCAGCACCTCTTGACATTCAAGAAGGGCAGAGCCTCACTACCGGGTCATTTGGTCGTGCGAACGAGTCAGCGGTCAGGGGCGGACCGGAGTCGCGGTCGCGACGGCGAACCCCGCGATCCACTCCGGGATGGCCTCGTAGAAGCGCGATCCCATGGCGTAGCTGCCCGTCGCGGCAAGCGAGGAGAACGCCGCGATCCACGTGCGAACCTCGTGCGCCGAGCCGCCACCCTCGCGTCCCATCCACTCCACCGTCCAGGTGTCGAGCTCGGCAAGCTTGCCCTCCTGCAGGAGGTCGAGAAGGTGGTTGTCCCACTCGGGGTTGATCGGGATCATCGCGGCCGACCCGGCGGCATAGTCGCGCCCAGCCTGGATCACTCGCTGCTCACCGCGCTCGCGCTGCTCCGACGTGGGCGCATGTCCCTCGATGAGCGCATCCGCGACCCGCGGCGGCGCACCATCCAGTACCGGAACCGGCGGGTCGTGAGAGAGACCGCCCGAGCCGAGGAACAGCACCCGCTTGTCCAGGAGCGTCGCTGCTTCGCCGAACGCCGAACCGAGGGCACGGATGCGCGAGATCGGGCCAAGCGGGGTGGCGACTCCGTTGATGAAGACCGGAATCACCGGCACTCGGTCGATCCCGTCGAAGAGGATTTCCAGCGGCTGGACGAACCCGTGGTCGACGACCATCCGGGCCGAGATCGTCAGGTCGATGCCCCGATCGAGGACGCCCTGCGCGATGGCGTTGGCGGCGGCTGTGTCGACGGACAGGGGACCTGCCTGCGATCCGAAGTCGCCCACGGCAATGGCCTCGGTCGCCAGACAGAACGGGGGCATCTCCTTGTAGAAGAACCCGTTGTAATGGTCGGGCGCATAAAGGACGACCAACTCGGGATCGAAGTCGCGGACGAACTGCTTGGCCTGGCCGATTGCCTCGTCCACGCGGGCGAGAACGTCGCCTGCTGGATCGTTCTTTCCGATCAGAGGTGAGTGCGAGAGGCCAACGGCAACGGCGGTCATGCGGAGGCTCCTTCAGGAGTCGGCGGGTGAATGACGATCTTTCCGGCGACCTCGCCGTCGATCATGAGCTGGAACGCCTTGTGGATGTCGGAGAGCGGCATCGCGCGGTCGATGACCGGCCGCACGCCTGTGGAAGCGATCATGCGGAGCAGTTGCTGCATCTCGACGAGGGTGCAACCCGTCGAGCCGAGGATGCGCTGCTGCTGGTAGAAGACGCGGCCGAGGTCGGCAGGCGGGTTCATCCCAGACGTGGCGCCGGCGATCACGACGGTGCCGCCCGGGCGCAGGCACTTCAAAGAGTGTGACCAGGTCGCCTCGCCGACGGTCTCAACGACGATGTCGACCTTCTCAGGCAGACGCCCGCCGGACTCAACGCCGCGGGCGCCCCACGACTGCGCGAGCTCGAGCTTCGCCGCCGATCGTGAGGTGGCGTAGACGGTGGCTCCCGCCGCGAGCGCAAGCTTGATCGCTGCTGAAGCGACGCCACCCCCCGCGCCTTGCACTAGGACGCGGTCGCCGGCCCGAACGCCAGCCTGGGTGAAAAGCATCCGGTAGGCAGTGCCCCATGCAACCGGGAGGCAGGCAGCCTCGTCGAACGTGAGCCCGTCCGGGATTGGGAGCACGTTCCGCGACGGCACGGTCAGATACTCGGCGAACGCGCCGTCGTGCCGCTCCGACAACAGTGCACGCTGCGGGTCCAGCGTCTCATCGCCATGCCCGCGGTCCGCAGATGCGATCACCGGATACACGACAACGCGGCGGCCCTCCTCGTCGTACCCGGCGGCATCACAGCCGAGAATGCGGGGCAGTTGATCAGCTGGATGGCCGACCCCTCGGAGCGTCCACAGGTCGTGCATGTTCAACGACGACGCGTTGACTCTGACCACGGACCAACCCGGCTCGGCGTCCGGCATGGGGACATCGCGCAGGACAAGGCCGCTCAGGGGATCCGACGCGTTCTGGGTGACGGCGACAGCTGCTAGCACACGACGAGAGTCCCGGTCATGCCTTCTCTCCACCACCAGGTGTGCCATGGTGCGGCACACCGCGTTGTCTCCAAAGACAGTCCGTCGGAAAGTCATCCTCATGACGACGACGCGCGAATCGTGCAGCGAGGTCGCCCGCGAGAACAGCACTCAGCGGAGCCGGGCGACGGGAGCCCCGAGAGGTGACTTGACCCGACCGGCCGAGCTGTCGGCGAACCTCAACGTTTCCGGGTTGGTCGACGCCGAGGGCGGCTTGATCGACCGCGCGATCTTCACTGACCAGACGCTCTACCAGCAGGAGTTGCGGAGGGTCTTCGCGCCGAGCTGGCTCTTCCTGGCGCACGTCGACCAGTTCCACAAGCCGGGCGACTTCTTCACCACCTACATGGGTGAGGACCCGGTCATCGTGACCATGGACAAGGGTCGCAACCTGCGCGCGTACCTCAACTCGTGCCGGCACCGCGGTGCGCGGGTCTGTCGCGCCGACTTCGGCCAGACCCGCAACTTCACCTGCACCTATCACGGCTGGTCCTACGACCTTGAGGGCAAGCTGGTGAGCGTGCCCAACAAGGACGGGTACCCGGAGAGCTTCTCGGTCGCGGACTGGGGCCTGGTCGAGGTCCCGCACATCGAGACCTATCACGGCCTGATCTTCGGAACTTGGAACCCCGAGCCAATGTCGCTGCGCGAGGCGCTCGGTGACATGGCCTGGTACATGGACGCGATGCTCGACCACGACGACGAGGGCACCGAGGTCATCGGCGGCGTCCACAAGTGGGTGCTCGAGGGCAATTGGAAACTCTCTGCCGAGCAGTTCGCCACTGACTGGTACCACGTGAACATGAGCCACGCCTCGGCGCTGACGATCATGAGCCCGACAGGAAAGAAGCCCAAGGACGAGATCGTCCACCGGAGCGGCCGCCAGTACGTGGACCCCAACGGTCACGGCGCCGGGTTCCCGGTCCACCCGAAGAACCGGTTCGATGCTCGCACCGTGCACGACCACATCGACTACGACGCACTGCGCGAACGGCTCGGGGAGGCCCGCGTCCAGGGACCGCTGACGAACGGCCACGCCACCGTCTTCCCGAACTTCTCCTATCTTCCGGTCAACGGCTCCATCCGCATCTGGCACCCCAAGGGGCCGGACAAGATGGAGGTCTGGGCGTGGACCATCGTGGACAAGTCCTGGCCGGACGAAGTGAAGGAGGCCCAGCGCCTCTACAACCTGCGTACCTTCGGCCCGTCCGGCATCTTCGAGCAGGACGATGGCGAGAACTGGAGCGAGGTCCAGGCGATCTCGCACGGGTTCATCACGAATGGCGTAGCCCTCAACTACCAGATGGGCCTTGGCAGCGAGCGTCACGACGGCACGCACCCGGGCGCCACCTCGGAGCTCTACTCCGACGCGGCTGGCCGCGCGTTCTACGCGCGCTGGCGCACACTCATGAACACGCCTGCGTGGCACGAGTCCGTCGACCGCGACGGGGCCACCGACAACACCGAGGAGAACCGATGACCGACGGGATCCGGGTCGCCGCACTGGACGACGTCGCCGAGGGTGAAGGCATCGCGATCTCGCGCGACGTCACCGGCACCGACGACGACATCGCGATCCTGCGCGACGAGGACGGAGGCGTCTGGGCGCTCAACGACACCTGCACCCACGAGACGGCGTCGTTGGCAGACGGCTGGGTCGAGGACGGGCATGTCGAGTGCCCGCTCCACTCCTCGCGCTTCTGCCTCAAGAACGGTGCCGTCGACGGACTGCCTGCGACCAAGGACACGGTCGCGCACCGTGTCGAAGTCCGCGACGGCGAGGTCTTCCTCTTTCCCGGCGAGCAGCCCTGACCATGGCTACCCGTAACCGCCATAACCGCGTCGTCGTCGTCGGTGGCGGGATCGGAGGGGTCGCGACTGCGGCAGCGTTGCGTTCCGGGGGGTACGCCGGCGAGATTGTCATCCTTGACCGCGCCGAGTTCCCATATGACCGACCGCCGCTGAGCAAGGACTACCTGTCGGGCAAGCGCGACCTGAAGGAGATCGCGCTCCAGCAGCAGGACTGGTACGTCGCCCACCGGATCGACGTGATCGGTCCGGTCGAGGTCACGACGCTCGCCGCGAACGATGAATGTGTCACCGTCGTCTTGGCCGACGGTCGGGAATGCATCGCCGACCAGGTCGTCCTCGCGACCGGGGGACGCGCGGCTCGCCCGCCGATTCAGGGAAGCGAATCTGGCCGGGTACACGTTCTTCGCGACGTCGCGGATGCGGACGCCCTCCGGGCCGTGCTCGTGCCTGGGGCCCGCCTGCTCGTCGTTGGCGGGGGTCTCATCGGAGCTGAGGTCGCTTCGACCGCGCGAGCCCTGGGCGCTAGCGTCCTGCTCGTCGATCCGCTCGACCCACCGCTAGTGGCGGCAGCCGGTCTGGACGTGGCGAACTGGTTACACCACCAGCACGGAGTCCACGGAGTCGATACGGCAACGACAGTGCTGGAATCCCTCCAGGAGACACGCACCGGCATCGCAGCGCGACTCAAGGACGTCGACGCCGAGCAGGAGTTCGACGCCGTCCTCATCGGAGTCGGGATGGTGCCCAACACCGATCTGGCCGAGGCCGCGGGCCTGGACGTCGACCGAGGGGTGCTTGTTGACGAGCAGCAGGTCACCAGTCACCCGCGCGTCCTCGCCATCGGCGACTGCGCGCGGTTGCGCGACCACCGTCGCACTGAGCACTGGGAGGCGGCCCAGCAGGACGGGCAGCGGGCTGCGGCGACGATCGTCGGTTCTGAGAGGCCCGTCGCGACGGCGCCGTGGTGGTGGTCTGACCGCTACGGCCGCCACGTCGAGGGCGTGGGCGAGATGCGGACGGCGAATGCGACGCACTCCGTCATCGTGCGAGGCATCGTCGGAACGCCGCCTTTCGCCGTCTTCACACTTCGTGGTGACCGCGTCATCGGCGCGATCGCCGTCAACGACTCCCAGGCGGTCCGAGCGGCGCGCCGAATGATCGACAGAGATCTTCCGGTCGACCCCGCCCGGCTCGCCGATCCGGCCACCGATCTTCGCAAGCTCCTCCGCGGCTGAAGCGCAGTAAAGGAACACGACATGACGCACTCCGTGCTCGACGGCACTCGCGCCGGTCAGCGCGCCGACCGCGAGGTCCACTTCGAGGTCGAGCAGCTCTACTACGAGGAGGCAGACCTCCTCGACGACGGCCGCTACGTCGATTGGCTCGAGTTGCTCGCCGACGACCTCGACTACTGGATGCCCACGCGTACGAACCGTCTCCGTCGTCAGCAGGCACTATCGATCGCGTCGCGCGGTGAGGCCGCGTTCTACGACGAGACCAAGGAATCTCTCGCCTGGCGCATCCGGCGATTCGACTCCGGGATGGCATGGGCTGAGGACCCGCCCTCGCGCACACGGCACCTGATCACCAACGTACGCGTCGGCCACGTCAACCCCGCCGAGCAGGAAGGCTTCACCGAGGACGACCTCGTCGCCCGCTCGAACTTCCTCGTCTACCGCAACCGGCTCGAGCGCGAGGAAAACATCTTCGCCGGACAGCGGACGGACGTTCTGCGCCGGCTCCCCTCGCCCGAGGGCGCTTCGACCGGCCGACTGGTGATCGCCCGCAGGGAGATCCTGCTCGAGGCAAACGTCCTGCAGGCCAAGAACATCTCGACATTCTTCTGATCCGGCACGAAAGGGTTCCAGTGACCGACATCGAGCTCACTCACCAGACCGTCCCCACGTCGTACGGCGACATCGCCGTCGCCGAGGCCGGCCCGGCCGACGCTCCCGTGCTCGTGATGCTGCACGGCGGTGGCCCAGGAGCCTCTGGCGAGGCGAACTACCGTCACAACCTGTCGGCTCTCGCCCGTACGTTCCGGGTTCTGCTGCCCGACCAGCCCGGCTTCGGCGCGTCCTACCGCCCGACCCAGGATGACCTCGACGAGAAGTCGATCACCCAGATCCACGTCGACGCCCTCGTTGAAGCGTTCGACACACTCGGTGTCGATCGCTTCCACCTGCTCGGCAACAGCCTCGGCGGCGCGACCGCGATCGCGCTCGCGCAGCAGCACCGCGACCGCGTGAGCCGCCTCGTCCTGATGGCTCCCGGAGGTGGTTGGCTTCCCTTCGGACCGACCCCCACCGAGGGCCAGAAGGAGATGTTCCGCTTCTTCAACGGTGAGGGCCCAACGTTGAAGAAGATGGAGCGGTTCATCGGAGTGATGACCGCGGAGCCGAAGCGGTGGGCGGACACCGCCCAGGCTCGCTACGAGGCGAGCCTCGACAGCAGCCACGTGGAGTTCTACCACCGTCTCAACGCTCACTTCGCCAAACGGCACGGCATGGACCCGCTTTGGCAGCGGCTCCACCTGATCAAGGCACCGACCCTGCTGCTCTGGGGACGCGACGACCGGACGATCACCTTCGAAGGCGCCCAGATCATGCTGAAGTACATCCGTGACGTGCAGCTTCACGTCTTCGGCAACTGCGGCCACTGGGTCCAGCTCGAGCGCCAGGCGGAGTTCGAGCGCCTCGTCGCCGACTTTCTCGCCGAAGAGAGCCTGGCGTGACGGGGTGGCTCCAGGGCTACGTCGCCCTCATCACCGGTGGCGGAACGGGAATCGGGCGGGCCGTCGGCGAGCGTTACGTCGCAGAGGGTGCACACGTGGCGGTCGTCGGCCGTCAGCAGGACGTCCTTGACAAGATGGTCGATGAGCAGCCTGACCCAGAGCGATGGCTCGCGATCGAGGCCGATGTGCGCGACAGCGACGCGATGCACGCGGCTGTCGCCCGAACCATTGAGCGCTTCGGCAAGCTCGACACACTCGTCCCGAATGCGGGGGTGTGGGACTTTCAGCGTCAGCTGACGCGCCTTTCTGGCGCAGAGGTGGCCAGCGCTTTCGACGAGCTCTTCGCAATCAACGTCAAGGGCTACCTGCTGGCCGCGGAGGCTGCATGGCGCGAGCTGGTGAAGACTCAGGGCAGCATTGTGATGACGCTGTCCAATGCCTCGTTCTACGTGAACGGCGGCGGCCCGATCTACACCGCGGCCAAGCACGCCTGTCTCGGCCTCATGCGAGAGCTCGCCTACGAGCTTGCGCCGCACGTGCGTGTCAACGCGGTGGCGCCTGGCGGGATGAACACCGACCTGCGCGGACCTGAGGCCATCGGCCTCGCAGATCGTTCAATCGCCGCTTCCTTCGCCAAGCGTGACGCGAGCGCCGGCATGCCCATCCCTCTCCATCACAGCTCGACCGAACCGGCCGACTTCACCGGCCCGTATGTCCTGTTGGCATCACGCGAGCAGAGCGGGACCATCACCGGCGAGGCGATCTCGGCGGACGGGGGCATCGGCGTGCGAGGGTTCGCCTCGCCCGCGGGCGGCGACCACCTTCTCGCGCTCGTGACCTCTGACTCGAAGGACTGACATGACTGTCGACATCAACCCGGCCTCCGCAGTCGCTCGCAATGCCATGAGCTTTGGAGACACGCTGGCCATCCGCTACGCCGGGGGCGACCTCACCTATCGCGAACTCGACGACCGAGCGGCACGCGTTGCGACCGTGCTGGCCGGCGGCGGCATCGCCGACGGGGACCGAGTGGCCTACCTAGGGCTGAACTCCAGCAGTTTCCTCGTGACCATGCTGGCCTGCTTCCGGATTGGAGCGATCTTCGTCCCGATCAACTTCCGCCTCGCTGGTCCCGAGCTCGAAGAGGTGCTCTCCAAGTCGGGCGCGACCTGCGCGATCGTCGAAGAGGGCCACCGCAGCGCGCTTGAGGCAGCCCGCCCCGGCACGAAGCTTGAGCGATTCCTCCTCGTCGACGACGACTCGGCGTGCCCGGCCGCCGATCACGCCCCTGGCTGGGAACGCTGGGGGTCGCTGATCCAGAAGGCGACCCCAGCGCGCGACCTCGCGCCCAAGGGCTTCGAAGACCTCGGCATCTTGATGTTCACGAGCGGAACCACCGGACTTCCGAAGGGAGTTATGCTCACGCACGGCAACGTCTGGTGGAACTCCATAAACGTGGACTCGCGCCTCGACACTCGCCGGGGCGACGTGACGCACGCTGCGGCGCCGATGTTCCACATTGGGGCTCTCAACAGCTTCGTGGTACGCGCGCTGGTTCGGGGTGGCACCGTCATCGTGCGGCGCGCCTTCGACCCATCCCAGTTCGTCTCGGACGTCAGCGAGTTCCATGTCAACAGCACTTTCGCCGTGCCGGCCATGCTCGCAGCGCTTCCCCGGCTGCAGGGCTTCTTCGATGCCGACCTCTCAAGCTTGCGGACCATCGTGGTCGCCGGCGCCCCCGTGCCGCCGTCGCTGATCAAGCAGTTCGCCGACCACAACATCATCCTTCAACAAGCGTGGGGGCTGACTGAGACGGCGCCGTTCGCGACCCACCTTCCTGCCGAGCGCACGCTCGACAAGCTGGGGTCAGCCGGTATCCCCATGCCCTACACCGAGGTCCGCGTCGTCGATCCTGACAGCGGTGAGCCGACAGCGTCCGGCGTGGCCGGCGAGGTCATCGTGCGAGGACCCAACGTCACCCCCGGCTACTGGCAGAACCCTGAAGCGACCGCCCTGGCATTCGACGAAGACGGCTGGTTCCACTCCGGCGACATCGGCTACTTCGACGACGACGGCTACCTCTACATCGTCGACCGCCTCAAGGACATGATCATCTCCGGCGGCGAGAACGTGTACCCCGCTGAGGTCGAGCGGGCGCTCTCCGACCTCGACGGTGTCACCGACGTGGCCGTGATCGGCATCCCCGACCCAGAATGGGGAGAGACGGTCGTCGCCGTGGTGTCCCTGGCTGCCGGGCACCACATCACGATCGACGACGTGCGGGACCACGCCACCACCCGCATCGCCCGATACAAGCTCCCGCGCCAACTCCAGATCGTGCAGGCGGTACCGCGCAACGCGTCGGGGAAGGTCGACAAGCAGTCCGTACGTGCACTGGTGGAGGGCCCGTGATCCGGCTTCAAGCCTGTCTGACTGGTCGGCTTGGCGCCGCATACCCGGCCGCTGAACATGACGTCGAGCTCCAGGTCAGCGGCGTAGCTTTCAACGATCTCGCCGCAGTGCTGAGTCAGGAGTCTGACAAGGTGCTCGCCGCGGACCCAAGGTGTCGCAAGGTAGTCTTTGCCGCTCCTGCGGGCGACCTTCGGGCGGTCGCCGCCGCCGAGGTCGCAGGGTTCCGATTCGTCGTTGACGTGGACATCGCCGATGGGCCAGCCGGCATCACACAGCTTTCCTTGATGGTGCGCGAACCAGAGTGGGTCACCACTGTCGACATGGACCTCGATCACGTCCCGGAGAGCTGAAACCTCCGGACGTGTCGCCCTGCGGAACGGTCGCGTGCTCCCTGCAGCCGTTCCGGTGAGGCTGAGGCCATGACGGCAATTCCTGAGTATTCGACGGTGGTCGACCGCGCTGCCGAGCGACTGTCGGCGGCAGCGGCAACAGGCCAGCCGTGCGCTCCGGTGCGAGACTTGATCGGAGGCGATGACGTGCACGCTGCATACGCCGTCCAGCGGCTGAACGTCCAGGCACGCCTGGACTCGGGGGTGAGTGTGGTCGGGCGCAAGATCGGCCTGACCTCCCCCGCCGTCCAGCAGCAGCTCGGCGTCGACCAGCCCGACTTCGGGGTGCTGTTCGACGACATGGCGTTCTCCGACGGCGACGCGATCCCGTTCAGCGCGGTGCTACAGCCGCGCGTGGAGGCCGAGGTCGCGTTCGTGCTGAAGGAGGACCTCGCCGAGGGCGACCTCGACGCCGACCAGGTGCGTTCTGCGATCGACTACGCGGTCGCCGCGATCGAGGTCTGCGGCAGCCGCGTCGCAGGCTGGGACATCAGCTTCGGCGACACCGTCGCCGACAACGCCTCTGCGGGCGTCTACGTGCTCGGCAACGACCGCCGCACCCTTGAAGAGGTGAGCCCCGCCGACGTCACGATGTCGATGTCGATCGACGGCACAGAGGTCTCGTCTGGCAACGGCGCCGCGTGCCTCGGTGACCCCCTCAATGCCGTCGCCTGGCTCGCGCGCACCGCCCGGGAGCTCGGCGATCCACTCCGTGCCGGTCAGGTCATCCTGTCGGGCGCCCTCGGTCCGATGCGCCCGGTCACTGCGGGTGCTGACGTGACCGTCTCCATCTCAGGGCTGGGGACCGTTTCAGCCACCTTTCCTTCTGAGGAGAACTGATGAGCAAGACCAAGGTCGCCATCATTGGATCGGGCAACATCGGCACCGACCTGATGATCAAGGTGATGCGCAGCAGTGAGCGCCTCGAGATGGGAGCGATGGTCGGGATCGACCCGGCCTCAGACGGTCTGGCTCGGGCCGCTCGGTTCGGATACGCGACGACCCACGAAGGTGTAGCCGGGCTCATGGCCCTGCCGGACTTCGACGACATCGACATCGTCTTCGACGCCACCTCGGCCAAGGCACACATCGCCAATGCACAGAAGCTAGCGCCGCTGGGCAAGCGGCTCATCGACCTGACCCCGGCCGCGATCGGCCCGTACGTGATCCCGGCGGTCAACCTCGAGGAGCACCTCGACGCCCCCAACGTGAACATGGTGACCTGTGGCGGCCAGGCGACGATCCCGATCGTCGCCGCGATCAGCCGGGTCGTGCCGGTGCCCTACGCGGAGATTGTGGCGTCGATCGCCTCGAAGTCGGCCGGTCCGGGGACGCGGGCGAACATCGACGAGTTCACCGAGACCACTTCGGCCGCCATCGTCGGTGTCGGCGGCGCCCAGCGTGGCAAGGCGATCATCATCCTCAACCCCGCCGAACCGCCGTTGATCATGCGCGACACGGTGCTCGCGCTGGTGAACGCTCCGGACCCCTCGACCCTCGAGCAAATCACCGCGAGCATCGACAAGATGGTCAGCGACGTCGCCGCCTATGTGCCCGGCTACCGGCTCAAGCAGCAAGTCCAAATCACCGAAATCCCCGACGACCAGCCGGTCGAGACGCTGGTTGAGCCCGGGGCGAGCCGCCCGACGCACCAGGTCTCGGTCTTCCTCGAGGTCGAGGGCGCAGCGCACTACCTTCCGGCCTACGCCGGCAACCTCGACATCATGACCTCGGCCGCCCTGCAGATGGCCGAGCGCATCGCCGCCGCGAAGGAGGAGGCCCAGTGAGCACCCCGATCTTCGTCCAGGACGTCACGCTGCGCGACGGCATGCACGCCGTCCGCCACCGGATCAGGCCTGAAGACGTCAAGCGCATCGTCGTCGCGCTCGACGAAGCCGGCGTTGACGCGATCGAGGTCGCGCACGGCGACGGGCTGGCGGGCGGGTCGCTCAACTACGGGCCCGGCTCCCACACCGACTGGCAGTGGATCGAGGCGGCGGCCTCCGTTCTCAAGCAGGCGCGGCTCACCACGCTCCTCCTGCCCGGGGTCGGGACGATCCACGAACTGCAGCGGGCCTGGGACCTTGGTGTGCGCTCGGTGCGTGTCGCGACACACTGCACCGAGGCCGACGTCTCCGCGCAGCACATCGCGACGGCGCGCGAGATCGGCATGGACGTTTCGGGCTTCCTCATGCTCTCCCACATGGCGCCGCCCGAGGAGCTGGCGCGGCAGGCCAAGCTGATGGAGTCCTACGGTGCGCACTGCGTCTATGTCACCGACTCCGGGGGCCGGTTGACGATGAACGACGTGGCGGCGCGTGTGCGGGCCTACCGCGACGTGCTCGACCCGGCGACCGAGATCGGCATCCACGCCCACGAGAACCTCTCGCTGTCGGTGGCTAACTCTGTCGTCGCGGTGGAGAACGGCGTCCGGCGCGTCGACGCCTCCCTGGCCGGTCACGGCGCCGGGGCGGGCAACTGTCCGATTGAGGCTTTCGTCGCAGTCGCCGACCTCGTCGACTTCAAGCACGGATGCGACTTGTTCCGGCTTCAGGACGCCGCCGACGACATCATCCGCCCGCTGCAGGACCGGCCGGTTCGCGTCGACCGGGAGACGCTGACCCTCGGGTACGCCGGGGTCTACTCATCCTTCCTGCGGCATGCGGAGAACGCCGCTGCACGTTACGACGTCGACGTCCGCGACATCTTGATGGAATGCGGACGGCGCCGCCTGGTCGGTGGTCAGGAGGACATGATCATCGACATCGCACTCACCCTTGCTGCAGACCCGAACTGCACTGTCTGACTGAGGAACGGATGCCTGCCAGTGCCCTCAGCACAGAAAGGCGACGCACGGGAGACGGGCGACCGGCGGGCACGGCCAACTGGCCGTGCCCGCCGGCGTTCTCGCCGAGACGAACGATGCAATCGGCGGTTGGCCGGACCGGATGTCCGACGCTCACGCCGGGCAGGGTTCGTGTTGCCGAGTGCGAGAATCGTAGGTCGGCGTGCCCGGGCCCGGAACCGTGCCGTACTGCGGAACGCGCGTGTGACGCACGTCATCTGCAGCGTGATGCTTCGTGTGGGACGACAACTCGGGGCAGCCCCGCCCATCGGCAGAACCTCGGAACGAGGAAGAAGGAGCACGACCCATGTCCGAAGTTGGTCAGGCGGCACCAACCGCTGAATCCAAGGGAATCATCGAAAAGCGGGCCATCGAGTACATCCCCCTGAAGGAGCGCCACGGCAAGCCCTGGCATGTGACCCCGGTCTGGATCGCCTGTTCGGCGAACCTGACCGGCTTGGCCATCGGAACGCTGGGTGTCTTCAGCGGCCTCAACCTCATGTGGTCGCTGATCGCGATCACCGTCGGCGGGCTGTTCGGCACCTTCTTCGCGGCGTTCCACGCCTCACAAGGACCGCAGCTCGGCATCCCGCAGATGATCCAGTCACGACCTCAGTACGGCTACCTCGGTGCCGTGCTGATCTACGTGATCGCGATCGTTGCCTACCTGGGCATCAACATCTTCGCGATCATCCTCATGGGTCAGGCCTTCTCCGTACTCGTCGACGTCAACACCAACACCAGCATGATCGTGACGACACTGATCGCCGTAGCCCTCGCCGTTGGCGGCTACGAGGTCGTCCACAAGGTCTCGCGGTGGACGACGGTGGCCTTCGTCGCTGCACTGGTCATCATCGCGGTCGCTGCACCGTTCGTCGTGGACCTTCCTGCCGGAAGTGGGAACCTCGCCAACTTCAACATGGCCGCCTTCATGGTCCAGGCAAGTGCCATGGCGGTCGCCACACTCGCGTGGGCGCCATACGTGTCCGACTACACGCGCTACCTGCCGCACCTGAGCACCAAGGCGTCCTTCTTCGGCACCTACCTCGGCATGGCCATCACAGCAATCGTCGTTGCCGGCATCGCGGCCGTCATCACCGCCGGCCTCCCTACCCTCGACCTCGTCACCGCAGTCACGACGGTCGGCGACGACGTCTTCAACGGGCTCGGTAACATCGTTCTGGCGGTCACACTGCTGGGCACCATGATCCTGGTCTGCATGAACACCTACGGCGGCTCGCTCACTCTGATGAGCGTCGCCGACTCCTTCCGGCCGACCACGCCCCACCCCGCGGTGCGCCCGATCATCGCCGCGGCGTTCGGTGGTATCTCTCTCTTCATCGCCTTCCAGGCATCGGGGAGCTTCATCACGAACTTCAGCAACTTTCTGACGATCCTCTTCTACGCGCTGGCGCCGTGGACGGCCACGAACCTCGTCGACTTCTTCTTCGTGCGACGTGGCCAGTACTCGATCCGCGAGATCTTCAACCCGCACGGCCTGTACGGGAGCTGGAACTGGCGCGGCTACACCGCCTACGTCGTATCTCTGGTGTGCATGATCCCCTTCGCCGTCACGGCCTGGTGGTGGGGCCCGATCGGCGAGAAGCTCGGATACGACATCGCCGCCTTCATCGGGATGGCCGTCTCTGCCGCCCTCTACTACGTGCTCGCCCGATCCATCGATCTGGGCGAGGAGCGCCAGAAGATCGCGGTCGCCGATGCCAACCTCGAGGACTGGGCAGCGTCACTGACACGGCAGCCTAGCGATGACAACCTGCTCATCACTTCGGGCCCGGAGGCCGCCGGACAGTGACAAACATCCAGCTCGCGCAGCTTCACACGACCTACGCCCAGGTCGGAGAAGGCCCTCCCGTCGTCTGGATCGCCGGGGGAGGAGGCCACGGTTCAGACTGGGAGGCCGACTATGCCGCCGCCTTCGCCGACTCCTACCGGTCGACCACCTTCGAGAACAGAGGCACCGTTGGGACACGGTGCGACGTGCCGTTGCCGTGGACCGTCGCGGACATGGCGGCCGACACCGCGGAGCTCATCGAGGCGGTCTGCGACGCGCCAGCCGTGATTGTCGGTCACTCCCTCGGCGCGCTGATCATGCTGCAGCTGGCTGCTCAGCGTCCCGACCTGGTGGAGCTAGGGATCTCACTGGCTGGCGCGGCGCGGGGTGACCAAGGCTGGATCGGCGACTACATGCGCGCGGAAATCGCCCTCCGACGGGATGGCAAGAGGCTCGAGCCGGCATTCTCGGCCACCCACTACGCCGCGATGATGTACCCGGCCAAAGCGCTCCAGGATCGTGAGCTGTGGGCGGCGTTGCGCGAGGCGTTCGAGTCTGAGGAGGCGGTCGAGAACAACGAGGCCACGATCGAGTCGCAGTGGGAGCCCTGCCTGACCTTCAACTTGGCCGACCGACTGCCTGACGTCACGGTCCCGCTCGAAGTCGTCTGCTTCTCCGAGGACGTATGTGCCCCGCCGGCATACAGCGCCGAGCTCGCCGCGCTTGCTCCGAACGCCCGTTACCACGAACTGCCCGGGATGGGCCACGGATCTCTGTATGGCCACCGACCTCTAGAGGTCTCGCAGTTCGTTCGATCGCTGGTCGACGAGCACTTCGACCGGACGCCGGCGACACCACCATCCCAACCGCCAGCCGGCGCCGGCCCCGGCAGGCACCGATCATGAACAGGAGTGGACTCATCCAGACCATCGACAGCAGTTCCGACCTCACCCTCGCGCTCATGGCACGCGTCGGAATTGACGGCGAACAGCTCCGACTCGGCAAGACCGGCATCGCAAGAATCACCCAACGGCGCAAGGAGTTCTTGGCTTTCGTCGAAGGCAACCTCGACCGTCACCTGTACGGCATCACGACCCGTCATCACATCGGGGCCAAGACCGTCCTGGAGGCAGCCGACCGAGATGAGTACGCGTCCCGCTTGCCGACGATCCCCGCCACCGTCGGCGACCAGCTACCCGAGCGCGTGACCAGAATGATCGTTATCGCGAGGCTGGCTGACGTTCTCAACGGCACCGCCTGCCTTCGGCCAGAGACGGCGTCCAGGATTGTCGAGATGCTTGACTCGGAGCTTCCGCCCGTGCCGGCACGTGGACACGGAGAGCCCGGCGACATCATCGCGCTCAGCCACTTGTTCCGTGCCGAGTTCGAGGGCACTCTCGAGCTCGGCGAGGGCATGGCTCTGGTCAACGGCTCGCCCGTCGCAGCGGCCGTGCTGTGCGACACCGCGCTAGCCGGGCGCCGCCGGCTCAGTAGGGTCGGCTACACCCTCGCCCTCGCCGCGCTTGCCACCGGAGCTCCCGCCGCGCACTACAGCAAGCACCTTGAGGAGGCGTGGAACGACCGGCATCAGACGGCGGCTCTCATGCGGTTGCGCGTGCTGCTCGACGGCCGCGACGACCAGCAGCGGGCCTACCAAGCACCGGTGTCGTTCAGGAGCGCACCTCGACTGTTCGGATGGGCCATCCGGTGTCAGGAGATGATTGAGGACTGCGCGAGCGTTGCCCTGTCGGCGTCGTCAAACAACCCGATCTTCGTCGGCCCCGATGCTGAGCCGCCTCTCGGTGAGATCGTGTCGAACGGGGGCTACCACAACGCTCTCGCGTCGCCGTCGATCGATGCGGCGGCCCGGTCGTGGGCAGACCTGTGCCAGATCGTCACCGCCCAGGTCAACCAGCTCGTCGAGGACCCCAACGGCCTGACGGCACTGGAGCCCGAGCCTCAGATCAACCTCTTCTACATGACGTCTGCGGGGTGGGCGGAAGAGGCGCGAGCTGCGGCAACTGCGACCCTTACCAGCATCGCCGCAACTGGCCAGACCGACACCGGGACCCTTGACGTGTTGGCCTGGCGGAAGGCTCAGGAGGCGGGGGAGGCACTGGACCAGAACCTCACGCTGCTCTCGATCGTGGCGGCGCATACGCTCGCGCGCCAGGGTCGCACGCCGTCGCCGGCGCTGGCAACCTTCCACGACGGCATCCTTGAGCGCTTCCCGGTTGGCGCCGCGCCGGTGGAGTACGGGGCGCATATCGAGGCTGTGAGCGATCTTCTCCGTACAGATCTTCTCGAACCACACGCTGACGTCCATGCGACGCGGGACAGGGCCAACTGAACCGCTCGAAGATCCAGGGCGAGACCGTTGAAGAACAGCGAAGTCGCCTGGAGGCGATAGTTATAGATAGCAAAGCCCGAGTAGCCCATCCGATCGTGGTCTGGCCAGGGCGCTCTTCGTCTCCTGCTCGCGATGAGGACGTGTGGGTCTCGAGGTCGGTTCAGTGATCACGTCCGACCTCTTGCCCGAGGTCCGACCGTTGTAGGACGACTTCTATCTATCCCGTGCGGGCATCGAGGCCCCGGACAGAGAATCGATGGCGGCACAGGCAGCAGCCGATTTTCGCGCGATGCACCCCGAGATCGGCGAGGAAGCAAGGCGGCACCTGCTTGGGCTTTCCCCTTCGACTTCCATTGAGAGGATCGCGGTTTTCAAGCGGACTTCGACTTCGCCGACCTTCCACTGCCGCCTCTCGATGCCGTGCCGCTGCCGACGTATGACGGGCTCGCGTCCCGTGCTTGTGTCGCGCCGGGGATCGAACGGGTCGAGGCGGTGGGCGATCGCTGCCGGCTCTCCTGGCGGGAACAAACCGATCCGGTGCAAGTCGCCTACCAGGTGGCGTGTACGGGCGACAGCATGGCCGCGTTGTTCACCGCCGGTCGGATCAACGTTTGGCAGCGAGCCCTACCTTCAACGACGCTGCGGACCCGCGCCGTGGTCGAACCGGCCGAGGACATGGCGTTGCCACCGGCGAAGTTGCCCGCCCGGAGGAGAGGTCCGGGGTGGCAACACCCGACTGGCACGCTTCCTGCGGAAACCGCATGACCAAGGAGACCCACCTACCCCGATGGCGCCCAGCGAATGCTCGTCTCGGACCTTGCCTTTGCCGTGTTGGACGTGGCCGAGACTGGGACTTGCGTTGCCGTCGATGCCCGACGAGAGGAACCGATCTCAGAATATCTACGCATCCCGTCCGATTGCGGGCCGCTGTTCGAGCAGGAAACGGGCGATCTTTGTAGGTGATGTCCGCGGACGCATTGTCGTGCTCGATACGGGTCGCCAGCAGCTGGTCTCCAACGCTGACGTTGCTGGACTCGGCCCGCATGGGGTGATGGCGGGTGGCGTCGGATCTGGCGGCACGCAGTCTCCTCGGGGTCGCCTGATCGGACCGTGCGGTCCGCAAACAGTCCGCAAGAAGTCCGTTCGAGCCCGACGAGCTCCAACGCGACCGACGATGTCCGTCGAAGCGTCTGCGCAGGTCAGTGAGGACGTTCGCACGGGCTCGACGATGACCGGCGACGACCGGAATGCCGTCGCCAACTTCCCCTGGAACAACTAGCGAGCAGTGCCACTTCTCAACGGCGCGTCGGCGGCGGAGCGACCTTCCGGCGAGCGCTTCGGCAGATCCTCAAGCGGCGCCCGTCGAGGTCTCGACCCGGACGTATCGAACCGAGCTCAAGGACGCCGACTTCAAATCCCAAGTTCAGGTCGCGACGCACGGCGGCTCGGCACCGGGCGCGGCTCGACGGGTTTAGTCGCCTTTCGCACAACGCGAGCAGCGCGGCGGATCTCAGCGCGCAGGCGGTAGTCGAGTGCAGCGCTGGTGTGCTCCTCGGGCAGCGGCCCGCGAGCGAGGGCTCTCCGCAGGAGTCGGCCGACATCGTGGCCCCTTCGCTGGAGGCTGTCGAGAGTCACCGCCAGGTCGGTGGTGGACTCGTCGGGCCGCCCGATGAAGGCGATGACCCGGGTCTCCCAGGCGCGGACGGCATCGGTGCGCCGTTCTCCGACCTGCCGGGCCAGATCCCGTCCGTGGCGGCCCGCCGGTGTGGTGCTGTCGCCAAGCTCACCCAAGAGGCGGACATCGTCGTCGGCGACGCCGCCGGCCGCCCTCCACACCGCGAGGTCGGCCCGCAGTCGAGGAGTGAGGATGTCGTGATTCCGAGCAGCCCAGACCGGTTCCGCCTCCGCGGAGGCCTCGGCGACCCGCCTCGCCAGTTCGGAGACACGACATGCACGCGCCTCGAGGTAGTCCAACCACTGCGGTTGCTCGACAACGCTGGGTGGGATACCCGGCAGCCACGGCAGCGGCCCGGCTCCCGCCGCCGCATCGACCTCGTCGTCTGCGGAAGGCCCACAGCACCGTCGAGCGGCCAGCCTGACGGCGTCGTCATACCGTGTCACCGCGTCGTGGAGAAGCGCCTCCGGCCGTCGGGCATCGGCGGCCACCGTCGAGGCGGAGATCGCTTCACCGTCGCGGGCCAGCACCCGCCGCAACGCCTCGGCAGCCGTCAGCTGCTCGACCACCCCTGGCAGGACGAACTGATCAGGCTCTCCGGCCGCCTCGGCGTCGCTGATGAGGTGGAGGTGGTTCTCGGCCCGGCCCCGCGTCAGCATGGTGTAGAGCAGCGGGCGGTCCTCGGTGCCCGTCACAAGTCCGTGCACGACGTCGCTGGTCACGCCCTGTGCGGTGTGCACGGTCGAGGCGTATCCGAGCTCGACATGCCGGAGGACGTAGTCGGCCGGTAGGGACGTCGAGAGGCCACTGGTCAGGTGCCGCACGGCGAGAGAGCCACCGACGACGCCGGTGACCTGCCAGCGGTCGCCGTTCTTCACCCAGTCGGTCCCGCCCAGGCTGAGCCGCCGATCGTTGCGCCGAGTGATCACGACATCGCCGAGGCTGGCCCGATTGCCGTCGGCCAAGCCGACCTCGTTCGTTGCCGGGATGCCCGCACACCGATCGGTCCGCGCTCGCGCGTTGAGGTCGGCGACCAGACCTCGGGTCGGAGCCAGCATGAGGCAGTCCCGTCCTGCGGCGCGCTCGAGTCGCCACGCGTCGAAGACCCCGCTCACGCTGCTCTCGACATCGCCCACGTGGATCCGGCCGTTGTCCAGGTAGAACCCGATCGCGGACAAGTCCCCGTCGCGCAGCGCCATTGTCGCCTCGGCCTCGACAGGGTCGTCGAACCGCACCGCCTCATCGAGCCGTACGGCGCCGTGCTGCCGGGCGATGTCGCGCAGGACGCCGCCCGCTCCGATGGCGGCGAGCTGGCGGTCATCGCCGATCAGGCGCACGGCGGCGCCGCACCCGAGTGCGTGACTGATGACGTGGTCCAGCGTCGGGGTGTCGGCCATGCCCGCTTCGTCGACCATGACCAGGGTCCCGGCGACGATCGCCGAGGTGAGCGCCGAGGGTGAGCCGCAGGCCAGATCGTGGGTGAGCTTGGCGAGGGTCTCGCAGCGCATCCCTGTCGCCTCGGCCAGCGCTGCCGCTGCCGCAGCCGAGGGAGCCAGACCGACGACCTCTCGTCCGGACTGGCGCCAGGCCTCGCAGAGGACGCGCATCGCCGTCGTCTTGCCGGTCCCGGCCGGAGCCAGCGCCACCTCGACCTGCCGGCCGCTGGTCGCCAGCCGGTGCACCAGCTGGACCTGGCCCGGGTTGAGGCGGGTGCCTTCGACGGCCGCCTCCAGCATCGCGAGGTCAACGTCGTCCGCCGTCAATGCGACTCCTCCGTCGCGGCCGGCCGCCTCGATGGTGCGGTGCTCGGCGTCGAGGATCCGCCGGCTGGAGTAGTGCTCGTGACCGCTATGGCGATACACGCTGGTCCCGTCCGAGCGGCACAGGGCGACCGGCTCCGCGAGCGGGTCCAGCTCAGGTGTGAGATCGACCATCCACCGGGACGCCTCGCCGACCACCTGCTCGACAACGCTGCCCACGAGTGCAGCGGGGACCGCGACATCGCGGATCTGCCGCTGGGCCTCGGCGATGATGTGCCAGCGCTGCCAGGTGGCGCGGCGAGCCTCGAGCTCGTCGATCACACGTCGCGCCGTCTGCTCGACCCACGCGGCGGTTGGCGCGGGCTGCTCGGCTGCCACCGGCTCGAACGCGTCGCGAACCATCGCCGAGAGCGCTTCGGGTGAGCCGAGCACGCCGTTCGCCTCGCGCTGCCACGTGGCGCGCTGCTCGGCCTCCGACCGCGGTGGGTGCTTGGCCTGCCGGGTCTCCAGGTTCGCCTGCTGTGCCAGCGCGACCGACTCCACCGTGGTCGGTGGCCGCCCGTGGGCGCGGGTGAACTCCGCCGCCAGGCTCCGCTGGCGCGTCACGATGTCCTCGCGCCGTCGTGACCATGCCGCGCACAGGTCAGGGGAGACGCCGACGATCTCGCGCACGGGCCGCTTGTCAGCCGAGGCGCCGGGTCGCTCGGCGAACCGCACACCGAGCCGTTGGACCAGGTGCCGCTCCAGCATGGTGTTGTAGGTCTCCGAGGCGGCGACCGCGTACTGGTGCAGCACCCGGCCGTAGATCGCGAGCCACCGGCCATCGCGCGTCTGGACCTTGTTCGCGACCGCGACGTGGGTGTGCAGGTCCGGATCCCCGGCTCGGGAGTCGCGGTGCGTGAATGCGGTCGCGATCAGCCCTCGCGTCTCGACCTGTCGGGCGCCGTTGCGGCCCTCGCGGGTGAACAGTGCCCGGTCCTCGATGAAGGCCAGCGCGTCCGCCACGGCGGCGTGGTGGGCCTGTTCGATCGCTGCGGCCACCGCGGGCGGGGCGACCGCCCACAGCGCGGAGACCGACTTCACCGGGCTGAAGGTCAGGTCGAACCCGGCGACCGCGGTCTGCTGGGGGCGGGAGTAGCGGGCAACGGCTCCCGCCAGCTCGCGCACGCTGACCGGCTCGCGGCCGCGCTCCGCCACGAATCGCTCGCGGGCGAGCTCGGTACGGATCCGAGCCACCTCGACCAGGGGCGCGGCTGCCTTCGCCGGCCGGCCGACCGTGCGGTTGAGCGCCTCGACACGACGGGCCACCTCGACGTTGAAGCCGTCGACGCCGTCATGTTCGAAGACGCGGTAGGCCGCCCCGAGTGCCGTGCCGGTGACCGGATGGCAACCGGTGCCGAACAGGTTGCCCATCTGCTCGGCCGAGACCAGGTCGCCGGGCTCGACCCCGGCCAGGCCGGCCACGCCCGACCCGATCCACCGGCCAGGCGACTCGCCCTTGGCTGCGTAGTAGTCGCCGAGCCGGGTGCGCCCGAGCTCGTTGTCGTCCGCGGCGACCTGCCGAGTCAGGTACTCATACCCGGTTCCGGCCGACAGCTTCCGCAGTGTCATCACATCCCCTCAGGGCCCACCGGGACGGCGGGTGGCCACGCCCGGTCGGGCGATGGAAGAGGTGTGTGGTGAAGGAAGTAGGGGGTGGGGAGGCGACGGGACGGCGCGGTGGAGGGTGGGGTGGTGAGAGGGGGGCGCGGGTCGAGGGAGCGGAATGTGCGCGGAGGGGACCCGGGGGTGAGGTCGGGTGGAGGACCGGGGGTACGGACCCGCGGCGGTGGCCACTCGTCGCCGGCCGAGGCCCTGAGGGGGTGGCGGCGCATGGCCGCTACTTCTCCAGGAGGCTCGGATGACGGTCGCTGTCACACCCCGGGTGGTCTCGCTCGCGCAGGCCGCCACCATGTTGTCGGTATCGACGCGCACCGTTCGGCGCTACGTCGACAGCGGGCATCTGGAAGCCATCAGGATCGGCACCAAGACCCTGCGGATCCGGGTCGAGTCGCTGCAGCGGATGCTCGACGGCACCCAGGCGTAGCCGGCGACGACAGCAGGCGCGACCTGTCAGTCGGTCCCTGGTTCGTCGGCTGTTTGGTCCGCGGTTCCCTGCGGAGCCAGCGACTCCAGGATCTGGGCGGTCAGCGGGTTCACTCGCTCGTTCGGCTCGATGTAGTGCAGCTTCGTGATCCGCGAGGACGTGTGGCCGAGCATCTCCGCGGCGAGGTCGGCGCCGCTGGCCCGGTCGATCACCGTGGCGACGGTGCGCCGGAAGGAGTGCGGCGTGACGCCGGTGATGCCGGCCTCGGCCAGGATCGCCCGCAGCCGGCGCCGTACGTTGGCCGTGGTCAACGGCGTGTGGTTGCGGCTGTGGAAGATGAGGTGCTCCGGATCCTCATCGGCCAGCGCCGCCAGTCGCAGCCGCAGCACCTGCGCGGTGAAGCTGGGAACGGCCACCGTCCGGCTCGACCTCGAGGTCTTGGGATGGTCCTGCCGATAGGTCGCCATTCCCTTCGGCGAGACCACCGTGCCGCAGATCCGCACCGTCGCGGGCGTGCTGGTGACATCGACGTCGCACTTGCGGATGGCCAGTGCCTCCCCGATCCGCGCCGACGTGCCGAGCATCACCTCGATGATCGCCTCCAACTGCCCGTCCGGCTTCGGCCCAACGAGTCCACCGCTGCGCCGCCAGCCGCGCGCCGCGCGGCGGATCGCCTCGACCTGCGCCGCAGTGAGCGACGTGGCGGCGGTGGGCGGCTTGCGCAGTCGGGTCGTGCCGGCAACCGGGTTGCGCGCGATCGCCTCCCACCGCAGCGCCAGTCCCAGACACAGGCTGAGGACCAGCTTCGCGTGCTTGGCCCGCGAGTAGCTGAGCGTGGCCTGGGCCTTGAGGAAGCGGTCGACCTTGCTGATCGAGATCTCGCGCAGCGTGTAGTGCTCGAAGGCGGGCAGCACGATCGTGGCCAGGTCGCGCTCGTACAGCTGCCGGGTGCTCGTGGAGAGGTGCCCCTCGGCGTCGAGCTCGGCCAGCCAGATCTCCGCGAGCTTGGGGAAGGGTGTGTCGGGGGTCAGCTCTCCGGTGCCGCGCAGCTGCTCGGGCCGCTCAAGCAGCTTCGACTTGAGCGTGGTCTCGGCCTTGCGCCGGCTGGTGCCGGTCGCGGTGACCTGCCGCAGCTGCCCGTCGTCGTCGCGGAAGCGCACGCGTGCCCGCACCTGCCCGCTGGGCATGGTCTGGAACGAGATGTCGCCGAAGGTCCCGATCGGCGTACGTGGCCTGCTCAACGCCCCACCTCCACGTCCCGAAAGGGCGTGATCAGCCGACGAGTGGCCACGGGCGTCGACGTCGCTGAGCCGACCCGACCCGGCTCAATGTGGTGAGTTTCTGGTACACCGATCAAGTCTCAAATGCCTTCAGGCGTGGAAACCGGTGGTCTCCACGCCTGAATCTGGTCGGGGTGACAGGATTTGAACCTGCGGCCTCTTCGTCCCGAACGAAGCGCGCTACCAAGCTGCGCCACACCCCGAGTCTGCGAGCGTCCCGCCACGCGGCGGAGGCTCACAAGCAGGGGAGCATACCGGAGCCTGAAGCGTCACCTGTAATCGGCATCGACCAGCGTGAGCAGGGTCGCCTCCGGGCGGCAGGCGACCCGGATCCGGGCGTACGGCGACGTGCCCAACCCGGCCGAGACGTGCAGCCACGCCGACCCGAGCTCGCCCGGCACCGAGTCGGCGGGATGCCGATGCAGGCCGCGGGCGCGCGCGGCGTCGAGGTCGCAGTTGGTGGTCAGGGCCCGGCCGCTCGGCAGGCACACCTGGCCCCCGTGCGTGTGGCCGGCCAGGATGGCGTCGTAGCCGTCGCGGGCGAAGGCGTCGAGCACCCGCAGGTACGGAGCGTGCGCGACGCCGAGCCGCAGGTCGGCGCGCAGGTCGGCCGGACCGTCGATGTCGCCGAGCCGGTCGTAGCCCAGATGCGGATCGTCGACGCCGGCGAAGGCGATCGACAAGTCGCCGACCTGCACGGCCGCCCGCCTGTTGCTGAGATCGACCCAGCCCGCGGAGCCGAGCGTCGTGATCAGGTCACGCCACGGCAGCTGCGGCACGTTGATGTGCCGCTTGCCGGTGTCCGGCAGCACGTAGCGGAACGGGTTGCGGGGACGGGGGGAGAAGTAGTCGTTCGAGCCGAGGACGAAGACCCCGGGCACCTCCAGCAGCGGCCCCAAGGCCTCGGCCAGCACCGGGACGGAGTGCCGGTGCGCGATGTTGTCGCCGGTGTTGACCACGAGGTCGGGGCGCAGGAGGGCGAGGGAGCTGAGCCACTCGACCTTGCGCTGCTGGCTCGGCACGAGGTGGATGTCGGACAGGTGCAGGACGCGCAGGGGATCGGCCCCGGCGGGCAGGACCGGCACGGTGACCCGACGCAGGGTGTACTGCCGCGCCTCCCACAGCGCGTACGCCGTCAGTCCCGCTCCGGCGAGCAGGCCCGTCGCGGCCGTCGTACCCAAGGTGCGGCTGATGCTGCGTCCGGTCTCGGGGGAGGCGAGGGGCATGGCGCAAGGCTGCCACAATGGCCCACATGGGTTTGAAGGAGCAGCTGCGCAGTGACCTCACGACCGCCATGAAGGCGCGCGACGGTGTGCGGTCCTCGACGCTGCGGATGGTGCTGACCGCCATCACGAACGCGGAGGTCGCCGGCACGGAGTCGCGCGAGCTCTCCGACGACGAGATCATCGGCGTCCTCACGAGCGAGGCCAAGAAGCGCCGCGAGGCCGCGACGGCGTTCGCCGAGGGCGGCCGGCAGGAGAGCGCCGACAAGGAGCAGGCCGAGGCGGCGGTGATCGCCGACTATCTGCCCGAGCAGCTCTCCGAGGCAGAGATCGCCGACCTGGTCACGGCCGCGATCGCGCAGGTCGGGGCGGCCGGCGAGGGGATGCGCGCCATGGGCAAGGTCATGGGCGTCGTCCAGCCCCAGGTGCGCGGTCGGGCCGACGGCGCCGCCGTCGCCGCGGAGGTACGCCGCCAGCTGGGCGCCTGAGCCGCGAGACGGAGCGTCCGCTCGGGCGGGTCAGTGGCGACCCCGGCCGTTGCCCAACCCGTGGCCGTTGCCGTTCCCGAACGGGAAGGTGGTCTGCGGGTTCCCCCCGCCGCCACCGCGGTGCTTCTTGCCCGACGGCTTCTTCTTCGGCTGGGGGCCGGCCGACGGGTAGATCGTGATGGGGCTGCCCTTGGCCGCTTTGCCCGACGGACTGCTGTAGGCGACGGTGCCGACGGCGTAGCCGGAGTAGACCTTGCCGCCGACGTTCACCTTGAAGCCGGCCCGGTGCAGGGTGTCCTTCGCCTGGCTGATCGACATGCCGCCCACGAAGGGGACACCGACCTGGATGCCGGCGATCACGCTCGGGTCGGGCTTGACGAAGTCCTCGTTCGGCAGCCACTGCTGGATGACGTGCATCGCGTCGCCCCACATCGGGCCCGCCGTGGTCGAGCCGTGTGCCGTGACGACGTACCCGCCCTTGAGGTGCTGGCCGTTCAGGGTGATCCAGTGGCCCAGCGAGTTGGCTCCGGCGATCATGGACGCGGTTGCCAGGGTGGGGGTGTAGCCGTCGTACCAGACGGTCATGTTGCTGTCGATGGTGCCGGTCTTCGCGGCGCTCGGGATGTTCAGCCCGAGCCCTGCGTCGCCGCCGAAGCCGCCCGGCTCCTGGACCCCGCGGAGGATGTCGTTGACCGCGTCGGCGGTGCCCTGGGCCATCACCTGCTGGCACGACTTGGGGTACTGCTTGACCGGCTTCCCGTCGGCGCCGTCGATCTCGGTGACCGGGCGCGAGTTGCAGTGCAGGCCGCGGGCGGCCACCGTCGCGTACGCCCCCGCCATCTCGAGCGGGCTCACGCTCGGGACGCCGAGCGTGAAGGTCGGAACCCGCTCCGCGTGCGGCCCGGTGGGGTTGGTGAGCTCCACGCCCATGGACTGGGCCAGCTTGTAGGGGTTGCACAGCCCGGTGATCTCCTCGAGCTGCGCGAAGAAGGTGTTCACCGACTCGCGGGTGCCGGAGTAGGCGTCCATCATGCCGCTCGTCGTCGAGTTGTGCACCGGCCACACCCCGACCCGGTTGCCGTCTCCGGGGCAGCCGCGGTAGTTAGCCTCGGGGATCGTCTTCTGCGCGGGTGAGTTGATCTTCTGGTGCAGCGGGAAGCCGTTGTACTCGATCGCGGAGGCCAGCACGAACAGCTTGAACGTCGACCCGGCCTGGAACCCGTTCGAGTCGCCGTAGTCCTGCGGCACGACGTAGTTGAGGTAGGTCTCACCCTTCTTCTTGTTGCTCCCCATCGGGCGCGACTGGGCCAGCCCCTTCACGTTGCCCGTGCCCGGCTCGACCATCGCCAGCGCCCCGATCGCCTGGTCGGTGGGGGCCACGTGGGCGGCCACCGACTTGTCGGCCGCCTGCTGGAAGCGCATGTCGAGCGTCGTCTTGATGGTCAGACCGCTCGACTGGAGATACTCCATCCGCTCCTTGTCGCTCTTGCCCGGCAGTTGGCCGTTCTTGAGCAGCCAGCTGACGACGAAGTCGCAGAAGAACGGCGCCGTCGAGTTCACGCAGCCGTTGCGGGCGGGCTGCACGTCGAGCCCGAGGGGGGACGCCTTTGCCTGGGTTGCCTGCTGGGGGGTGATGACGTGCAGCTGCGCCATGCGGTCGAGCACGACGTTGCGGCGGGCGATGGCCCGGTCGGGTGAGTTCGTCGGGTCGTAGCCCGTCGGGTTCTTCACCAGGCCGGCCAGGGTCGCCGCCTGCGTCAGCGAGAGGTTGTTGGCGTTGACGTTGAAGTAGTGCTTCGCGGCCGCCTGGACGCCGTACGCCCCGTCGCCGTAATAGGCGGCGTTGAGGTAGCGCTCGAGGATCCAGTCCTTGGTGTGCGCCTGCTCCAGGGCGATGGCGTAGCGCAGCTCCTTGATCTTGCGCGCGTAGGAGTCCTCGGTGGCCGCCTTGCGCTCGGCGGCCGTCTTCGCCTGCTGCTGCAGCGTGATCTTCACCAGCTGCTGGGTGATCGACGAGCCGCCCTGGACCACACCGCTGTTGGCCTGGTTGGTGACGAACGCGCGCAGCGTGCCCTTCAGGTCGAGGGCGCCGTGCTGGTAGAAGCGGTAGTCCTCGATGGCGACCTGTGCCTGCACCATGTTGCGCGAGATCTGGCTCAGCGGGCGGTTGATGCGGTTCTCGTCGTACAGCGTCGTGATGAGCTTGCCGTTGCTGTCGACGATCCGCGTGCGCTGAGCGAGGTCGCCGGTCTCCAGGGTCGCGGGCAGGTCGTCCATGCTCCGGGCGACGTTGCGCGCACCGATGCCGGCGATGCCTGCGAACGGGATCGCGAGCCCCGCGACGACCACGCCGAGCACGGCGGCGACGACCAGCATCACGCCCAGATGCGGCAGCAGACGAGAGGCCGGGAGGCGATCGGTGCGGGGGCTTGGCATGGCGCCTAGGTTACGTGACCCCACTAGCAGATCCGGCTTCGCGGCGACGTCCCCCCGCGCGGATATGACTCGAGATGACTAGTCACAACGGACCATGGAACTTGGGTCGAATGAGTCTGGCTGCCCGCTACGGCGCGTTTTACGTTTGCTACTCGGGAAATGAGTCGGTGTCGTCGTCGTGGGGACCGCGGGGCCGATTTCGGGACATTGGGGACACATATGTGGGTTGAGGACTGGGCGCCGAAGGCCGCCTGCCGGGCACAGGAGCCGGACCAGCTCTTCGTTCGAGGAGCCGAGCAGAACAAGGCCAAGCAGGTCTGCGCCGGATGCCCGGTGCGAACGGAGTGCCTCGCTGAGGCGCTCGACAACCAGATCGAGTGGGGCGTCTGGGGCGGTATGACCGAGCGCGAGCGGCGTGCGCTGCTGCGTCGCCGGCCGAACTCGTCCTGGCGCACCGTGCTCGAGGCGGCGCGCACCAAGGAAGGCGTCGAGGTCTGAGCCTCGCCTCGCCTCCGCGGTCGCCTCTACGAGGGGGCGGCCAGGAGGCGGCCGACGGTCCGCAGGCCGTCCAGGTCGTGGACGTCGCCGGCCAGGGCCGGTACGACGGCCGTCGGCACTCGCGGATGCGCCGCCGCGAACCGCGCTCGCAGCTGACGCTCACGCTCGACCAGCCGCACGCGGTCGGCGTGCAGCCGCAGTAGGCCGGCCGTGAGCCCGTCGTCGCTGGACCCGCGGAGCCGCTCGGCCGCGGCGAGAGCGCCCGCCGCCGAGAGGTCGCCCGGCGGTGCGGTCGTCGCACGGTTCACGATGAGTCCCGCCAGCGGCATCTCGTCGCCACTGAGGCGCTCGACGAAGTACGCCGCCTCCCGCAGCGCGTCCTGCTCGGGCGCCGCCACGACGAGGAACGCGGTGCCGCTGGCCTGCAGCAGGGCGTAGGTCTCCTGGGCCCGCTGGCGGAACCCGCCGAAGACGGTGTCGAGCGCGGCGACGAACGTCTGCAGGTCCTGGAGGACCTGCCCGCCCAGGACCTTGGTCAGGGTGTGGGTGACGATGCCGAACCCGGCGCTCATCAGCTTCGCCGGCCCGCGCGCCGGCGCGAGCATCAGACGGATGAAGCGGCCGTCGAGGAAGCTCGAGAGGCGGTCCGGCGCGTCGAGGAAGTCCAGCGCGCTGCGACTGGGCGGCGTGTCCACGACGATGAGGTCGTAGGTCTGTTCGCGGTGCAGCTGACCGAGCTTCTCCATGGCCATGTACTCCTGGGTGCCGGCGAACGAGCTCGACAGGGCGATGTAGAAGGGGTTCTCCAGGATCTGCTGCGCCTTCTCCGGGCTCGCCTGGGCCAGCACGACCTCGTCGAACGTGCGCTTCATGTCGAGCATCATCGCGTCGAGGCTGCCGCTCGCCTCGAGCCGGACCGGCCGAGGCGTGTTGTCGAGCTGCTCGATGCCCATGCTCTGCGCCAGCCGGCGCGCGGGGTCGATGGTGAGCACGACGACTTTGCGGCCGCGCTCGGCCGCCCGCAGCGCCAGCGAGGCGCTTGTCGTGGTCTTGCCGACGCCGCCGGACCCGCAGCACACGATGATCCCGGTGCTGGGGTCGTCGAGGAGCCGGTCGATGTCGAGCGGCGGTGCGGACGACGGCTCGGCCGCGAGCGGCCCGACCCGGGGGACCGGCCTCATGCCAGGCCCTCCTTCTTGAGGATCGCCGCCAGCTCGTAGAGACCGCCCAGGTCCACGCCGCTCACCAGCCGGGGCAGCTCGTAGGACGGCACGGGGCCCGCGGAGGTGAGCAGTGCGCCGACGACGGCGCGCTGGGCGTCCTCGAGCGCGCGCCGCTCGGCGTGCTCGCCCGCCTCCGTGACCAGCGCGTCCACCAGCTCGTCGGAGGCCTCCACGCCCGCGCGGGCGAGGTCGCGGGCGACACCGACCCGGTCGAGGGCGCCGGCGCGGGCCGCGGCGAGCTCGCCGCGGTCGAGGTCCTGGGCTCGGACATGGTTGACCACCACGGCGCCGACGGGCAGGCGGGCGCGTGCGAGATCGGCGATGCCGTCGGCCGTCTCCTGGACGGGCATCTCCTCCAGCAGGGTGACCAGGTGGACCGCCGTATGCGGGGAGCGGAACAGCGTCATCATGGTGTCCGCCTGGTGCTTGATGGGCCCGACCTTCGCCAGCCCGGCCACCTGGTCGCTCACGTTGAGGAACTGGGTGATCCGCCCGGTCGGCGGCGCGTCGAGCACCACGGCGTCGTACTGTCGGGCGCCCTTGTTGCGGCTGTTGCGCTGGACCGCCTCGAAGACCTTGCCGGTGAGCAGGACGTCGCGCAGCCCGGGCGCGATGGTGGTCGCGAACTCGACGACGCCGAAGCGGTCGAGCGCCTTCCCGGCGCGGCCGAGCTTGTAGTACATCGCCAGATACTCGAGCAGGGCGGCCTCGGCGTCGATGTGGAGGGCGTAGACGCTGCCGGGGCGGACCTCGTCGAGGGCCAGGCCGGTGGCGATGCGCGTCTCGGCATAGGGGAGCGGGTCGACGTCGAACATGCGGGCGATGCCCTGGCGCCCCTCCACCTCGCAGAGCAGGACGTTCTTGCCGTGGCTGGCGAGCCCGAGCGCGAGGGCGGCGGCGACGGTGGACTTGCCGGTGCCGCCCTTGCCGGTCACCACGTGCAGCCGCACACGAGACCAGTCGGGGGACATGGAAGCGACTCTAGCCAGACTGTCGGCGCCTGCGTCTAGGTTGGACCGCATGGCACTCGCCTCCTTCAAGGACCTCTGCATCGACGCGGTCGATCCGAGCGTGCTCGGAGGGTTCTGGGCCGCCGTGCTCGGCCTGGAGCCGACCCGACTGGACGGCGGCGAGCTGCGGCTCGACGGCGCGACACCGGCCCACGCCGTCTGGGTGAACCGTGTCCCCGAGCCGGTGACCGTCAAGCAGCGCGTGCATCTCGACGTCCACGCCGGCTCCGTCGAGGACGTGGTGGGGCTGGGCGCGACGCCCTTCGACCTGGAGTCGTTCCGATGGAAGGTGGTCAAGGACCCCGAGGGCGGGGAGCTCTGCGTGTTCGAGCGTGAGGAGGTGCCGTCCTACCGGCTCTACGAGGTGGTGGTCGACGCGCGCGAGCCGGAGCGGATCGCCACCTGGTGGGCGGACGTCCTGGGAGGCCGGGTGGAGCACGAGGGGGAGTGGTCCTCGGTCGTGGGGATCGCGGGCGCGCCGTTCGAGGCGATCGTGTTCGGGTCGGGTGCCGGAGCCCAAGACCGTCAAGAACCGGATCCACTGGGACCTCGACGTCGCGGACCTCGAGCTGCTGACCGGCGACGGCGCCACGGTGCTGCGGGCGCCCGACGACGAGATCTCCTGGACGGTGATGGCCGACCCCGAGGGCAACGAGTTCTGCGCGTTCACCGAGGCGCCGGCCGAGGCTGGGGGCGGATCGACGTGACGCTGTCCGGGATCGAGCTCCTGCTCGCCGATGCCGCGGCCTGGCGTGCGTGGCTGGCCGAGCACCACGACACCGTGCCGGCGGTGTGGCTGGTCCTCACGAAGAAGGGTGGCAACGTCACCGCGCTCGACTACGCGGGGGCGCTCGACGAGGCCTTGTGCTTCGGCTGGATCGACGGGCAGACGCGCCGGCGCGACGACGAGTCGATGTTCCAGCGGTGGACGCCGCGCACCTCACGCAGCCGGTGGTCGCTCATCAACATCGGCCACGTCGAGCGGCTCTCCGCCGAGGGGCGGATGACGCCGGCCGGCTGGGCGGCGGTCGAGGCCGCGAAGGCCGACGGTCGGTGGGAGGCGGCGTATGCCGGCTCAGCGACCGCGCAGACGCCTCCCGACCTGCTGGCCGCCGTGGCCGCCAACCCGGACGCGCAGGCGATGTTCGACGTGCTGACCTCGCAGAACCGCTACGCGCTCTACCACCGGCTGACGGCGATCAAGACCGAGGAGACGCGCGCCCGCCGGGTGGAGGAGTACGTCGCGATGCTGGCGCGCGGCGAGACGATCCACCCACAGAAGCGTCGGCCGGTCTCGCCCTCGACTGGCGCGCCGGCTGCCCCGCCCGCTACGGAGTGACCGCCAAGCCCGCGACGACGCGTCGGCCGAGCTCCTGGTCACCATCGATCTCCACGGTGCTGGGGACGCCGTCGGGGTCGGTGCCTCCGCGGCCGCCCGCGAGCCGGATGAAGGTCTCGCGGCCCATCCGCAGCGTCACGGTCGGGTCGTCCGGGATGGTGTCGAGCCGACGTCCGCGACCGTCGTCGGCGACGCCGAACGCGACGGGCTCGCTGCCCTCGACCATGACGGTCAGCGTCGTGCCGGGCGCTGCGCCGGCGCGCTTGACCAACACGTAGCCGAGACTCTCCAGCAGATAGGCGACCGTGTGGTCCGCCGCGAGGGAGTCGAGGCCCCCGGGCCGGCCGACCGCTCGGCGTACGTCCTGCTCGTGCATAAAGAGGTCGAGCGGCCGGTTGCGCAGCAGCGTGACGGTGCTCCACCCGATCGCGCCGAAGACACCCGGCGCCGGGGCGTCCGGGTCGGTCGGCGGGCTCGCCGTCAGCGTCTCGCGCCGCGCGGCCGTGTAGCGACGGATCTCCTCCACGATCGCCGCGGCTGCGGTGTCGCGACGGGTCAGGACGCCGACCTCGGTGAACTGCCCCATCGGTCCTCGGATGTGCTCGGCCTCGCCGACCTCGGCCCGCTCGCGCGGCGCGCCTGCGAGCACGCCCTCGAGGTGGGCGACGTGGGAGACGACCGCCTTGACGTCCCAGCCGGGGAGCTCGGTCGGCCTGCCCCAGTCGGCGTCGGCCAGCGAGCCCGCCAGGTCCGCGAAGCGTTCGGCGGCGTCCCACCAGACGGTGACGTAGTCGGCGAGGCGCGCGGTCTCCGCGGTGTCGACTGTCCGCGCTGTGGGCTCGGTCATGCGACGGACCCTACCGATCGACCGGCACAGTAGGGTGCGAGCCATGACCAAGTGGGAGTACCAGGTCGCCCCGATCCTCAACCACGTCGCGGGGCAGATCCTCAACAACTTCGGACAGGACGGCTGGGAGCTCGTGACCATCACCGACAACGGCTCCGGCAACCTGGTCGGCTACTTCAAGCGGCCGGTGGAGTGATGGCGACCCCCGAGGAGGCGCTGGCCGAGCTCGGCTTCACCGTCCCGGACGTCGTCCCGCCCGTCGCCGTCTACGTCCCGGCTGTGCGGACCGGCAACTACGTCTTCACCTCGGGTCAGCTGCCGATGCGCGGTGGTGAGCTCATCACGACCGGCAAGGTCGGCGGCGAGGTGTCCGCCGAGGAGGCCTACGAGTGCGCCCAGCAGTGCGCGCTCAACGCGATCGCGGCGGTGAAGGCCGAGATCGGCGACCTGTCGCTGGTCAAGCGGGTCGTCAAGGTCGTCGCCTTCGTGGCGTCGACGCCCGACTTCACCGGTCAGCCGGGCGTCGCCAACGGCGCCTCCGAGCTGCTCGGCAAGGCGTTCGGCGACGCAGGCGTGCATGCGCGCTCGGCCGTCGCGGCACCGGTGCTGCCGCTGGACGCGCCGGTCGAGGTGGAGATCATCGTCGAGCTGTGAGGCACGTCCCCCTTCCTTCCCGGCTGCTCGCGACGGCGCGGGAGTACGCCGCCGGCGAGCGCGTGCCCGTCGAGCCGCGCGACGCCGCGACCGTCCTGCTGCTGCGCGACGGTGCGGATGGTCCCGAGGTCTATGTCATGGTGCGCCACCGAGGCATGGCCTTCGCCGGCGGCATGGTCGCGTTCCCCGGAGGCGGGGTCGAGCCGACGGACGCGGCCGACCTGCCGCCCGACTGGCCCGATCGGCTGGGCGCATCGCCCGCCGAAGCCGCGGCGGTCGTGGGAGCAGCGCTGCGGGAGGTCGAGGAGGAGACGGGAGTCGTCCTCGGGCTCGACGACCTCGGGCTGTGGGACGCGTGGACGACGCCGGAGTTCGAGCCGCGTCGCTATCGCACGTGGTTCTTCGTCGCTCGGATGCCCGCCGGGCAGGAGGCCCGCGAGCTGTCGACCGAGTCGGCGTCGGTTCATTGGACCTCCCCTGCCGCCGCGCTCGCTCGCGTCGAGTCAGGGGAGTGGAGCATGCTGCCGCCGACGTACCTCTCGATCCGGCGGCTCGGCACCTTCGACTCGGTCCAGCACGTGATTGATGTCGCGCGTGAGGCGAGGGTGGAGATGTTCACTCCGCGAGTCGAGGGCGAGGCGATGACCGTGCCGCAGTGGGCGACCGTCCTGTTCGGGGATGCGCTGTGAGCGAGCCGGCCCGCTGGGCGGGAGGGTCGTTCGGTGAGCGGGGGGCCTGCGTGCTCGCCCCGAACCCCGGGATCATGACGCTCGACGGCACCAACACGTGGGTGCTGCGTGAGCCGGGAGCGCGTCGCTCCGTCGTCATCGACCCCGGCCCCTCAGACGTGGCGCACCTCGACGCGGTCGCCGAGGCGGCCGGCGACGTCGCCGTCGTGCTCCTCACGCACCATCACCACGACCACTCCGAGGCGGCCCGCGAGTTCGCGGAGCGGGTCGGCGCCGGCGTACGGGCTCTCGACCCGGCGTACCGCCTCGGCTCCGAAGGGCTCGTCGACGGCGACGTCGTCGAGGTCGACGGGCTCGAGATCCGGGTCGTCGGCACGCCCGGGCACACCGGGGACTCGCTGTGCTTCGTCCTGCCCGGAGACGGCGCGGTGCTCACCGGCGACACCGTGCTGGGGCGTGGGACCACGGTCGTCGCGCATCCGGATGGTCAGCTCGGGGCGTACCTGGACTCGCTCGACCGCCTGCATGCCGTTGCGGAGGCTCATGAGCTCTCCACGATCTGGCCCGGTCACGGCCCCGTCATCCCCGACGCGCTGGCGGTCCTCGACTACTACATCGCGCACCGGCGCGATCGCCTCGAGCAGATGCGGTCCGCCCTGGAGACCCTGGATGCGCCCCCGTCCGCGGCGGATCCGCGGGCGGTGGTCGAGATTGTGTACGCCGACGTCGACCCCGTCCTCTGGGGCGCCGCCGAGCTCTCCGTCCGGGCCCAGCTGGCGTATCTTTCCGGGACGTCCTGACGCCGAGCGGGCGCAGATGACCGGCTGACTCCCGCCGAGCGGGCGCAGATGACCGGCTGACTCCCGCTGAACGGTCGCAGATGACTGGCTGACTCGCGCTGAACGGGCGCAGATGACTGGCTGGCGTGGTCATCTGCGCCCGCTCGGCGTGCCGGGCGTGGTCATCTGCGCCCGCTCGGCGTGCCGGGCGCGGTCATCTGCGTCCGCTCGGCGTCAGGCGCAGCCGCCGGTCGACACGCTGGACGTGCGACCGACGCCGGCGGTCGCCAGGGCGTGCACCTGCTCGGCGGTGAGGGCGTAGCCGGTGTCGCGGTCGGTGACCGAGGCGGCGAAGACGACCCCGACGACCTGGCCGTCGGAGTCCACGATGGGGCCGCCGGAGTTGCCGGGTCGGATCAGCCCGCGCAACGAGAAGACGCTGCGGATGACGGTGCCGTTGCCGTAGATGTCGGGTGACCTCAGCCGCTGCTCGGACCGGATCCGGCCGGGCTCGAGGTCGAACGGACCGTCCTGGGGATAGCCGAGGATCGCCACGCCCTCCTGCGGCTTCGCGGTCGTGTCGAACTGCAGCGGCGTGGCGCTGCCGCTGTCGAGCTCGATGACGGCGATGTCGGCGCCGGGGTCGAAGAGCACGACCTTGCCGGTCACGTCGTCGTTGCCGACTTCGACGGTCGGTCGGGTGATGCCGGCCACCACGTGCGCGTTGGTCATGAGATAGCCGGGCGCGTAGAGGAACCCGCTGCCCTCGACGCCGCGACCGCACGAGTTGGTCCCGTGGATCTTGAAGACGCTCCTGCCGGCACGGATGACGTCGGGATCCTTGCGGAGCCGCTCGGGACCGACCCCGACCCTGACGATCCGCTCGGGCGCGAACGGCTCGAGGTAGCGGGGGAAGAACGACGTGCCGACGACGGTGTTGAAGTGGTCGAGCAGACCGCTGGCGCCGGCCGGCATGACGCGGTTGACCTTCGCCAGCACCGCCGAGTCGCGCACGGCGTTGGAGAGCCCGGAGATGCGCGAGCCGGAGACCGCGACGCCCAGCGCCCAGGCCACGAGGAGCACGGCCGCGGCGGACAGGGCGGCACCACCGACCGCGTCGACGAAGCGCACGGGCTGCCAGCGGATGCGGTCGCGCACCTTCGCACCGGCGAACTGCAGGATGCCCTGCCCCAAGGAGGCGGCCAGGATGACGATGAAGAGCGCGCCCAGGGAGACCCAGACCGAGGGCGAGGCGTCACCGAGCGCCTTCGGGGCGAGCCACACGCCGACGAGGCCGCCGAGAAGCAGGCCGCCGGTCGCGAAGGCGCCGGTGATGAAGCCCTGCCAGTAGCCCGAGAGGGCATAGGCGAGGACCAGGGCGACCAGCACCCAGTCGATCCAGTTCACGCCTTTAGTCCTCCGCCCATTCCTGCACGTCACGGCCGACTGCGCGCTCGCGCCCGCTCAGCATGTAGGCCGGCAGCTCGATCTCGGGCGCGTCCGGCATGTCGTCGAGCCAGCCCACGAACGTCAGGAAGCGCAGCACCACGCCGGCGGTGAAGCCCCAGAGGATGACGTCCTTGTCGGGCCCGATCATGAAGCCAGGCGTGACCCAGCCGTGCCGAGGAGACCGGACCGTGACGCGGTGCGCCGGATCCTGCAGCTCGCTGATCGGCACGCGGTAGACGGCGTGCACCTCGTGGACGCTGGTCGGCTCGACCTCGTGAGGCTCCGCCCACCAGCCGACGACCGGCGTGACGGCGTTGTTGCTCGGCGGCAGGTAGAGCTCGGGCATCTGGCCGAGCACGTCGACGCCGGACGGCAGGACGCCGGTCTCCTCCTCGGCCTCGCGCAGGGCCGCCTCGACGGCCGTCTCCCCGGGGTCGACCGCCCCGCCGGGGAAGGAGACCTGGCCGGGGTGCGACCGCATCGTGTGAGCCCGCTCGGTGAGCAGCAGGTCGGGCCCCGTGCTGCTCTCGCCGAAGAGCATGAGCACGGCGGAGCGCCGCACCGTCGCCCCCTCCGGCACACCGAAGGCGGTCAGGTCCTGCCAGGTGATCTCGTCGAGTGCGGCCGCCACCGGGTCGAGCCAGGGGGGCCGTGTCACAGGTGGATCCCCAGCTGCTTCTCGACGAGCGCCTTGACCTCGGCCACGGAGCTGAGACCCCCGGCCACAGGCTTGCTGAGCGTGCCGTCGGCGGAGAGGAAGAAGAACGTCGGATAGCCCCGGACCGTGAGGTCGGTGCCGTGCAGGTCGTCGCCCGGGTCGGCGACGAGCGGATAGGTCACGCCGAACCTCCTGGCCTGCTCGAGCGCGTAGCCGGGCTGGGTGTCGGCGGAGTCGATGCCGAGCACGGGCACGCGGTCGCCGTATTGCTTGTAGAAGGCGGCAAGCGCAGGCATCTCCTTCTGGCAGGGGCCACAGGCCCCGAACCAGAAGTTGAGCACAAGCGGACCCTTCAGGGTGGACAGGTCGACCCGCTTGCCGCCGCCCAGGCAGGGGAGCGACTTCGACGGGAGCCCCCCATCGGTGGTCTGCGGCGCCGGGCAGTCCTCGATGCCGGCCCTCGTCTTGAGGACCCGGTAGGCCGGGGTGTCCACCTTCACGTTGGACTCGCTCGGCGGGCTGACCGTGGGCGTGCCGGTGCAGCCGGCCATCGCACCGAGCACCGCGAACATGAGGAGGGCGAGCGCGCCGCCCGTGACCGGGCGGCGCATCAGTTCGGGCCCTCGGTGCGCACCAGGGCCGCCGCGGCGATGGGGTCGGTCGGACCTGCGCCGTACGCCGGGCAGAGCTTGGCCACCGGACAGGCCCCACACGCGGGCTTCTTGGCGTGGCAGATCCGCCGCCCGTGCCAGATCAGGTGGTGGCTCAGCATCGTCCAGTCGCGCTTGGGGAAGAGCGCGCCCACGGCGTGCTCGACCTTGACCGGGTCGGTCTCGGTGGTGAACCCGAGCCGCCGGGCAAGCCGGCCGAAGTGCGTGTCGACCGTGATGCCGGGCATGCCGAAGGCGTTGCCGAGGACCACGTTGGCGGTCTTGCGACCGACACCGGGCAGCTTGACGAGCGCCTCGAGGGAGGCTGGCACCTGGCCGTCGTACTCCTCGACGAGGGCTGCGCTCAGCTTGAGCAGAGAGTCGGTCTTCGCGCGGAAGAAGCCGAGGGGTCCGACGATCGCCTCCAGCGTCGCCCGGTCCGCGCCGGCCATCGCCTTGGCGTCGGGGTAGGCGGCGAACAGCGTCGGTCGCACGGCGTTGACCCGCTTGTCGGTGGTCTGGGCCGACAGGACCGTGACGACGAGGCACTCGAAGGGGTTGTCGAAGTCGAGCTCGGCCTTGGCGTCCGGGTAGGTGAGGGCCAGGATCCGGTCGATCTTGCGGGCGCGGCGCACGAGCGCCGTCGGTGTCTCATCGGCGCTGGGGGAGGTCGTCGCGGTGCCCGGCACGGGGCAAGGGTACGGGCCCGCACCGACAACCTCAGCCTCGCCCGGCGCCGCGCGTGCAGTCCCGAGGGGCAGGCGTCCGCGCTGTCGAGCGGGCCACTGGATAGGATTCGCGTGACGAGCCTTGCCGTGGGTGGGGTCGGAGGAGCTTCAGGAGGTTGTGGTGGACAACGACGTACTCCGTCAGGCGCCGCTGTTCAGCGCGCTCGACGACGAGGCGATGGCGGCCCTCCACGCGTCGATGGCAGAGACCAAGCTGCGCCGCGGGGACGTGCTGTTCCACGAGGGCGACACGGGCGACAAGCTGTACGTCGTGCTCGAGGGCAAGGTCAAGCTCGGCCGGACCTCCTCCGACGGACGCGAGAACCTGCTGGCGATCATGGGCCCCGGCCAGATGTTCGGCGAGCTCTCCCTCTTCGACCCCGGCCCGCGCTCCGCGACGGTCACCGCCGTGACCGACGCGACGTTCGCCTCGCTGTCGCACGAGGACCTGCTCCGCTGGCTCGAAGGTCGTCCGGTGGTCGCGCGCGGACTGCTCGCCCAGCTCGCCGGTCGGCTCCGCAAGGCCAACGACGTCGTCGCCGACCTCGTCTTCTCCGACGTCCCCGGCCGGGTCGCCAAGGCGCTGCTCGACCTGGCCGACCGGTTCGGCCGGACCGCCGACGACGGCGTCCACGTGCACCACGACCTCACGCAGGAGGAGCTCGCCCAGCTCGTCGGCGCCTCCCGCGAGACGGTCAACAAGGCGCTCGCCGACTTCGCCTCCCGCGGCTGGCTGCGGCTCGAGCCGCGGTCGGTGGTCATCATGGACGTTGAACGCATGGCCCGCCGCGCCCGCTGATCGGAACGTCCCGAGCACGCACTCCGCTGCGTTGTCGGCGTTCGCCGACCCGCTTCGCTCCAAGGTCGGCTTCGCGCCTCCGCCTTGCGGAGCACGCACTCGGAACGCCCCGATCCTCCGCAGCTCTCCTCAACGACGAACGACCCCCGAGCTCGCTCGGGGGTCGTTCGTCGTCAACGGGTCAGGCCTGGCCCTTGAGGGCCTTGGGGATCTCGCGACCCTGGTTGATCGCCCGCTCGGGCGCCTTGACCTGCTTGACCTTCCTGATGCCGATGAACACCAGGAGCGCGGTGATGAGCAGGTAGGCCGCGAAGACGATCAGGTAGCACCACTGCAGCGCCGGCCCCGAGCCGTTCCAGTGGATCAGGTAGACGAACGCGAAGGACAGCATGATGATCGCGAGCACGGCGATGAACGCGGCGCCCGCGAACAGGCCGATGCCGATCCCGCCGGCCTGGAAGGAGACCTTCAGCTCGGACTTGGCCAGCTCGATCTCCTTCGAGATGAGCGTGGAGATGTCACGGCTCGCGTCGGCGACCAGTCGGCCGATCGTGGGCTCCTCGCCCGCCGGCTGCTGCTGGGCCTGGTGCTGGGCCATGCTCTCCCCTTCGTCTGATCGGCTGGTCTGATCGCTCGTGACCGCCTCTGACCCTACCGATCCCGGCGGCCGAAGACGTCTGGTACCCCGTCCGAGTCGCTGTCGACTTCCTCGGCGGCGACCAGCCGGCGGTAGACGCGGTTGCGCGCCCGCAGCACCCCCGTCGCGAGGGCGGCGGCCACGAGCGACCCGACGAGGACCGCGACCTTGACGTGCTCGGTGGTCGTCGACGTCGCACCGAAGGCCAGCTCACCGATGAGGAGGGACACCGTGAACCCGATCCCGCCCAAGAGCGCCATGCCGATCACGTCCACCCACGCCAGCTCGGCGTCCAGCTCGGCGCGGGTGAAGGTGGCCAGCAGCCAGGTCGAGCCGGCGATGCCGATGCACTTGCCGACGACCAGTCCCGCGATGACGCCGAGCGCCACCGGGTCCGTGAGCGCGCGTGAGAGGCCGTCCCAGCCGCCGATGGGGACGCCGGCGGCGAAGAAGGCGAAGACGGGCACGGCGATTCCGGCGCTGATCGGTCGGATGAGATGTTCGAGGTGCTCGGCGAGCCCGCGCCCGGGCCCACCGTCGCGGCGCCGCACCGGCACGGTGAAGGCCAACGCCACCCCGGCGACGGTCGGGTGGATGCCGCTCGCGTGCACGAGCGCCCACGCGATCAGCGCCAGGGGCAGCAGCAGCCAGGGCGTGGCGACCCGGCGCTGCACGAGGGTGCCGAACGCGGCGATCGGGACGAGCGCGGCGAGGAGCCACGGCAGGTGCAGCTGGTCGGTGTAGAAGAGCGCGATGACGGTGATGGCGAGCAGGTCGTCGACGACGGCCAGCGTCAGCAGGAACGTCCTCAGCCCGCTCGGCAGGTGCGTGCTGATGACGGCGAGCACCGCGACCGCGAACGCGATGTCAGTGGCGGTGGGGATCGCCCAGCCAACGATGCCGTCGGTGCCGAGGTTCACCGCGACGTAGAGGACCGCGGGCACGACCATGCCGCCCACCGCGGCCGCGACCGGGAGCGCTGCCCGCCGTGCGTCACGCAGGTCCCCGGCGACGAACTCGCGCTTGAGCTCGAGCCCGGCGACGAAGAAGAAGATCGCGAGGAGCCCGTCGGCGGCCCAGGCGCCGAGGGTGAGGTGGAGGTCCAGCGCCTCGGGGCCGATGGCGTGGTCCCGCAGCCGGACGTAGGCGTCGGACCACGTGGAGTTGGCCCAGACCATGGCGATCGCGGCGCCGGCGATGAGCAGCAGGCCGCCGGTGGTCTCGGCGCGCAGGATGTCGGCGACCCGGGAGCTCTCCAGGAACGAGCCGCGCTCGAAGAGGCGTGTGCGTCGGGTGCGGTCCGTCATGGGCGTCCTTCGGGGTCGGCTGGGTGGCCGCCGACCAGACTTCCCGGCACTCCTGGGCCAAGGCTACAGACGCGGCGTGCGGGGCGGCTCGGTACGACGGGTCCCGGTCGCCTCGATCGCGGTGCCGAGACGGAGCAGCGCGGTGTCGTCGTACGCCCGGCCGGCGATCGTCAGGCCGACCGGCATGCCGATGTCGGACATCGTGCCCATCGGCACGGTGACGGTCGGGATGCCGAGGTGACGGATCACCAGGTTGCCGTTGGCGACCCAGACGCCGTTGCGCCACCCGAGGTCCGCGGAGGCCGGGTTCACGTCCATGTCGGCGGGGCCGACGTCGGCCACGGCGGGGAAGACGACGGCGTCGAGTCCGAGCTCGTCGAGCCACTCCTCCAGGTCGCGCCGGCGCGTCTCGGCCAGGCCGTGGACGCCCTCCTCGAGCTCGGGGATCTCGGTCACGGAGGCGTAGGAGTGGGCGCGGACCTGGTCGGGATAGGTCGCGATGTCGTCGTCGAAGCCCGTGTAGCGGTCCGGGAGGGCCCCCTCCGGGTGCGGGAAGATCGTCGCTCCGTCGACCTGGGTCAGGGAGTCGAGTGCCGGGTCACCGTTCGCGGCGAGGAAGTCGTCCCACGCCCACGCGGAGAGGTCGGCGATCTCGCGGTGCAGGAACTCCTCGGTCACGAGTCCCCGGGTCTTGATCGTGGGGGCGCCGGGGCGGTCGCCCTCGTAGTTGGTCACGACCGGGAAGTCCACCTCGACCACCGTCGCCCCCGCGGCCTCCAGGTCGGCGCGCAGGGCCTCCCAGAGCGCGATGACGGAGGCCCTCGTCTCGATCCGCTGACCCGTCGGGCCGCCGATCCCCGGATCCTCGGCTGTGCCGGCGTCGGGGTCGGCGTTGACATACATCCGCGGGATCCCCAGTCGGACGCCGGCGAGGTCGGCCTGGTCGGCGAGGGCGACGTACGACGGCGGGCGGATCTCGCTCGACCGGGGGATCTCCAGCCAGGGCTGCGCCCGCCAGAAGTCGCCTCGGGTCTCGGTGTCGTCGGCGACCACGACGTCCAGGACCTCGAGCAGGTCGACCATCGTCCGGGTGTGGGGCACGACGACGTCCATCGTGGGCACGAGCGGCCAGTTGCCGCGCACCGAGATGACACCCCACGAGGGGGTGTAGGCGCACAGCGCGTTGTTGGACGCCGGTCCCCGGCCGCTGGACCAGGTCTCCTCCCCGAGGCCGAACGCGGCGAAGCTGGCGGCCGTCGCTGTCCCCGACCCGTTGGACGACCCCGAGCCGAAGGGTGCGGTCAGGAAGTCGGCGTTGTACGGGCTCTCCGCGCGGCCGTAGACACCCCGCTGCATGCCTCCGTTCGCCATCGGCGGCATGTTGGTGAGGCCGAGGCAGATCGCCCCGGCGGCGCGAAGCCGCTCGATGGTGAAGGCGTCGCGCTGCGCGACCAGGTGATCGAAGGCGGGACTTCCGGCCGCCGCGGTCAGGCCCTTCACGAGATAGGAGTCCTTGGCCGTGTAGGGGATGCCGTCGAGCGGACCGAGCGTCTCGCCGCGGGCCCGGCGGTCGTCGGAGGCCCGCGCCTCGTCGAGCGCTGCCGGGTGGGGGACGACGAGTGCGTTGAGGTGCGGCCCCGAGGCGTCGTACGCCGCGATGCGGGCCCGGTAGGCCTCGACCAGCGCGACGCTGGTGACCTCGCCGCTCTCGAGGGCGCGGCGCAGCTGCGGGATGGTGGCCTCGACGACATCGAACACCTTGCCCATTCTTCCGTAGAGCGTTCCGTAGAGTCCTGACATGACCCCCGTCCCTGGCCCGCTGATGCCGGCAGAGTGGTCCCCGCAGGACCGCATCTGGATGGCGTTCCCGGCGCCGGGCTACTCCCTGGGCGAGACGGCGCAGGAGGCAGAGGAGGCACGCGCGACCTGGGCCGCCGTGGCCAACGCGTGTGCCGCCTTCGAGCCGGTGACGATCGTGGTCGACCCGGCCGAGGTGGCGGCGGCGCGTGCCCTGCTGGCCTCGGAGGTCGAGGTCATCGAGGCTCCGCTCGACGACGCCTGGATGCGCGACATCGGGCCGACGTTCGTGCACCAGCCCGACGGGTCTGTGGCCGGCGTCGACTGGGTCTTCAACGGCTGGGGGCAGTGCGACTGGGCGACGTGGGACCGCGACTCCCGGATCGGCGCTCTGGTGTGCGAACGGGCCGGTGTGCCGCGCATCGCGTCGTCGATGGTCAACGAGGGCGGTGCCATCCACGTCGACGGCACCGGTGTCGTGCTGGTGACCGAGACGGTGCAGCTCGGCCAGGGGCGCAACGAGGACTGGACCCGCGCGCAGGTCGAGGAGGAGCTGGCCCGCACCATCGGCGCCACCGAGGTGTTCTGGCTGCCGCGGGGGCTGACCCGGGACTACGAGCGCTACGGGACCCGCGGCCACGTCGACATCGTCGCGACCTTCACCTCCCCTGGCCGGGTGCTGCTGCACTCGCAGCGGGACGACGCGCACCCTGACCACGAGGTGTCGCGGTCGCTCCACGAGCTTCTCGCCGCGCGCTTCGACGTGGTGGACCTGCCGGCGCCGGCGACGCTGCGAGACGGGGAGGGCTGGGTGGACTGGTCCTACGTCAACCACCTCGTCGTCAACGGCGGCGTCATCGCGTGCGCCTTCGACGACCCTCACGACGCCGAGGCGATGGCGATCCTGCGCGAGGCCTACCCCGGGCGTGACGTCGTCAGCGTCGACGCGCGGCCGCTCTTCGACCGCGGCGGCGGGATCCACTGCATCACCCAGCAGCAGCCGTCATCCCGCTGAGTCGGCGTGTGTTGACGCCGGTACGGCGTCGGGTCGGCGGGTCAGAGGGCGATCCAGTAGCGCCGCTTCCCCTTCCGGGCATCCTCGAAGATGCCGCCCTGGCTCTCGATCGTGCGGGCAGAGCCGACGTTGTCCTCGTCGCAGGTGACCAACACCCGGTCGAGCCCGAGATCGCGGGCGCGAAGGAGGGCGAGTCCGAGGGCACGGGAGGCGTGGCCCTGGCGTCGCCGCGACGGACGCACGGAGTAGCCGATGTGGCCGCCTTCCTCGAGCAGCCACTCGTTGAGGCGGTGCCGGATCGCCAGGAAGCCGACGACCTCGTGGTCGTGGGTGATCCACCAGTAGTCGCTCGGCACTCGTCCCCCGCCCGTCTCGCGGCCCAGGCGGCGCAGCAGGGCCACCAGCGCCTCGCAGGTGTCGCGGTCGGTGTCGGCTCGCAGCCCCTCAGGCAGGTTCCACATGCCCGAGCCGTGCAGGAGGTCCGGCTCGTACTCGGCGACACATGCTGCCCAGCTCTCATAGAGATCCGTCGTCGGAAGCACGAGTGCCGTCATGCGGTCCATCGGAGCATGCGGCACGCGTGGATGCCATCGGGTTTCGCGGGTCAAGCACCAGGCGCCAGCCGAACGGTGCTCGCGCACCATTCTCGATCCTCGGCGGGGGTGCACACTGGGCGGGTGACCCTCGTCGTCTTCGCGCTCGCCGGCGTGCTGATGCTCGGCCTCGTCGTCCTGGCGGGCACCTCGATGCTGCGCCATCACGACGGCCGCTCGTCGGCGACTGCCGGCGCACTCGGCAACTTCATCGACGTGTTCGATCCGGCTCGGGCGAGGGCTGACCGAGACCTGGACTCGCGTGAGCACCAGGGTGAGGTCATCCCGTCGCCGGGCGATGACGACCGGCCGGTGAGGGTGGATCTGGCCAGGGGCACCGTGCGGGTCCGGCGTACGACCAGCCCTGACTGAGCCGGCCGCGGTTCGCTGGCGCTCGCTCCTCGACCAGCGGCGGCTACGCACACGCGTGGGTCTCGTACCCGGGTACACCGAAGTCGCCTCGGCCCAGACCGCGCACGCGTGTCGGCCGCGGCCGCGAGGGACTTCGGTGTACCCGAGTACGTGGCCGACCAGCAGGCCGAGTCGGCGGGGGCGGGGTCAGTCCTCCGTGGAGGTGGCTTGGCCGGCGGAGATGAGCTCCATGATGGAGGAGTCGGCCAGCGTGGTGGTGTCGCCGACCTCGCGCTTCTCGGCGACGTCGCGCAGGAGCCGGCGCATGATCTTGCCCGAGCGGGTCTTGGGGAGCTCGGGGACGATCATGATCTGGCGGGGCTTGGCGATGGGGCCGATCTGGGTGCGGACGTGGTCGGAGAGCTCCTTCTCGATGCCGGTCAGGTCGGCGTCGCCGGCGGTGGCGGTCTCGCGCAGGATGACGAACGCGACCACGGCCTGGCCGGTGTCGGGGTCGGTGGCGCCCACGACGGCGGCCTCGGCGACCTTGGGGTGGGAGACCAGAGCGGACTCGATCTCGGTGGTGGAGAGCCGGTGGCCCGAGACGTTCATGACGTCGTCGACCCGGCCCAGCACCCACAGGTCGCCGTCCTCGTCCTTCTTCGCGCCGTCACCGGCGAAGTAGAAGCCCTGCTCGCGGAACCGGGCCCAGTAGGTGTCGACGTAGCGCTGGTCGTCGCCCCAGATGGTGCGCAGCATCGAGGGCCAGGGCGAGGTGAGCACGAGGTAGCCCCCCGAGCCGTTGGGCACGGGGTGCCCCTCGTCGTTGACGACCTCCGCGGTCACGCCGGGCAGGGCGGTCATCGCCGAGCCGGGCTTGCCGGCGGTCACCCCGGGCAGCGGGGAGATCATGATCGCGCCGGTCTCGGTCTGCCACCAGGTGTCCACGACCGGGGTGCGGTCCCCGCCGATGACGTGGCGATACCAGACGTAGGCCTCGGGGTTGATCGGCTCACCGACCGACCCGAGGATGCGCAGCGAGGACATGTCGTGCTTGTCGGGCACCTCGCTGCCCTGCTTCATGAAGGAGCGGATCGCGGTGGGGGCGGTGTAGAAGATCGTCACCTTGTTGTCCGCGATGATCTGCCACCAGCGGCCGCGCTCGGGGAAGTCGGGCGTCCCCTCGTAGAGCACCTGCGTGGCGCCGTTCGCGAGCGGCCCGTAGACGATGTAGGAGTGCCCGGTGATCCAGCCGATGTCGGCGGTGCACCAGTAGACATCCGAGTCGGGCTTGAGGTCGAAGACCTCCCAGTGGGTGAACGCCGCTTGCGTCAGGTAGCCGCCGGTGGTGTGCAGGATGCCCTTGGGCTTGCCGGTGGTGCCGGAGGTGTACATCACGAACAACGGGTGCTCGGAGTCGAACGCTTCCGGGGTGTGCTCGGAGGAGGCGGAGTCCACGACGTCGTGCCACCACACATCCACGGAGCCGTCCCAGGAGACGTCCTGGCCGGTACGACGCACGACCAGCACCTTCTCCACCTCGTGACCCGCACGTGATGCGATCCCGCGCGCCTCATCGACCGCCGGCTTCAGCGGCGACGCAGCGCCTCTGCGGTAGCCGCCGTCGGAGGTGACGACGACCTTGGCCTTGAAGTCCTCGATCCGCGAGCCGAGCGCCTCGGCGGAGAACCCCCCGAACACCACGGTGTGGGGCGCGCCGATGCGGGTGCAGGCCAGCATCGTGAAGACGGCCTCGGGGATCATCGGCATGTAGATCGCGACCGGGTCGCCCTTCCCGATCCCGAGCGAGGTCAGGGCGTTGGCGGTCTTGGAGACCTCGGCCTGGAGCTCGGCGTAGGTGATGTCGCGCTTGTCCCCGACCGGCTCACCGACCCAGTGGATCGCGACCCGGTCCCCGTGGCCGGCCTCGACGTGGCGGTCCACGCAGTTGTAGGCGACGTTGAGCTCGCCGCCGACGAACCACTTCGCGAACGGCGGGTTGTCCCAGTCGAGGACCCGGTCCCACTTCTTCGCCCACGAGAGCCGCTCCGCGGCAGCAGCCCAGAAGCCCTCCCGGTCGGCGGCCGCCTCGTCGTACGCCGACGCCGTCACGTTGGCCGACCCGGCCAGCTCGGCCGGCGGCTCGAACCGCCGGTTCTCGTGCAGCAGGTTCGACAAGGTCTCTTCAGTCACGATCGATCACTTCCCGTACGGAGTCGACGAGCAGGGCCCACGTCACGCGGGGCCGGTGCGGCCCAGCGTGACGTAGGCAGGTTGGCAGCAGGTTGCGGGTCCCGTAAAGGGGTCAGGTCCGCGGCCAGACGGGCAGCAGCTGCCGTTTGAAGGTGAAGGCGGTGACCGCCGCGAACGAGGTGTACCAGGCCGCGATCGCCGTCAGCAGGCCGAGGTAGCCGCCGAGGTGGGTGATGCCCGTCGACGTCGCCCAGTTGCCCCACGCGAGGACGAAGAAGGTCAGGGTCAGCAGGACGAAGACGGCGAGGACCGCGAGGCTGACGCGAGTCGCGGCGACCGCCATGTAGAGCGTGAAGATGCCCCACGCGAAGAGGTACCAGCCGATCGCCTTGTCGGGGTTCCCCAGGTGGGCGGCGTCGTGCTCGACGAGCCACCAGAAGGAGATCCAGAACGCGCCGTACGACGAGAAGGCGACGCCGCCGAAGGTGTTGCCCTTGGCGAACTCCCACATGCCGGCCGCGAACTGGCCGAGGCCGCCGTACGCGAGGGCGAGTCCGAGCACGTAGCCCTCGTTGGTGCTGCTCATCCACCCCGCGTTGACGACGCTGAGGAGGAAGGTGGTGAGCGCGAACGCCGCGAGGCCCAGAGGGGCCGGGTCGGCGATGAACGCTCCGGGGAGGGGACGCGAGATCGGCGCTTCGCGGGGGACCTCGGTGCCGTAGTTGGTGGTCATGTCTGCTCCTTCCAGACAAAGACCCGCTCCGGAGGATCCGGGACGGCATGGCTCTCCCCATGCGTTACCCAGGTCACACCACATTCAATGCTCGTCGGCATGGATCCGCTCCACGACCGCTCGCCCGTGAGGCCGTGAGGGGAAGTTGACGGAACGGAGACCCGCTTCTGCTGGAGGCGTTACGCCGTGCGCCCAGGATCGCCGACAACCGATCCCTTCGAGGAGCTGTCATGACGCTGAGCACCCCCACTGAGGCGGGCACCCGGGCCACTGCTGGCCCGGAGTCCGGCTCCCGCCGCACGCGCCGCTGGATCGCCGAGTGGCGTCCCGAGGACCCGGACTTCTGGGAGTCCACGGGTCAGGCCGTGGCGCGCCGCAACCTCGCCTGGTCGATCTTCGCCGAGCACCTCGGCTTCTCGGTCTGGCTGATCTGGAGCGTCAGCTCGGCGTTCCTCCTGGCGCAGGGATTCGAGTTCACCCCCCAGCAGCTGTTCTTCCTCGTCGCGATTCCCAACCTGGTGGGCTCCCTGCTCCGGATCCCCTACACGTTCGCGGTGCCGAAGTTCGGCGGCCGCAACTGGACGATCGCCTCGGCCGCACTCCTGCTGATCCCGACGCTCGGCTTCGCCTACGCCGTCACCCGTCCCGACACGCCGTACTGGATGTTCTGCGTCATCGCCGCGACGGCGGGCTTCGGCGGCGGCAACTTCGCCTCCTCGATGGCGAACATCAACTTCTTCTTCCCCACCGCGAAGAAGGGTGCCGCACTCGGGCTGAACGCGGCCGGCGGCAACCTCGGCGTCGCGCTGATCCAGTTCCTCCTGCCCGTCATCGTCGGCGGCGCCGGCATCTTCGGGCTCGTGAAGGCGAGCTCCGGCGGCATCCACCTCGAGCGGGCGGCGTGGGTCTACGCCGGCCTCGCCGTGGTCGCGACGCTCGCGGCGTACTTCTTCATGGACAACCTCGCCGGCATCGAGTCCCACCCGAGGGAGCAGCTCTCGGTCATCACGCACCGTCACGTGCAGGTGATGTCGCTGCTCTACATCGGCACCTTCGGCTCGTTCATCGGCTTCTCGGCCGCCATGCCGCTGCTGATCAAGCTCAACTTCTGGCGCCAGCCGATCCCCCAGGTCCACGGCATCGGCATCAACTTCGCCTTCTACGCCTTCCTCGGTGCGCTCGTCGGGTCCGCCGCACGCCCGCTCGGCGGGTGGCTGGCCGACCGGTTCGGCGGCACCCGCATCACGATGGTCTCCTTCGCCGGCATGATCCTGGGCACGCTCGGCGTCCTCGTCACACTCGGCCAGCTCACCCAGCTCCCGCCGCCGCCCACCCCCGACAAGCTCGCGGCGATCAAGGCCGACCCTGCGGCGTTCCACTTCCCGCCGGCCATCGTCGACGCCGTCAACGCCAACTCGGACAAGTTCGGGCTCTTCCTCGCGATGTTCATGGTGATCTTCCTCTTCAGCGGCATCGGCAACGGGTCGACCTACAAGATGATCCCGGCGATCTTCCGCCGTGACGCGTTCGCCGACACGGCCGAGGGCAGCCCGGAGCGCGAGCTGGCCGTCGTCGAGGGCGGCAAGAGGTCCTCGGCGGCCGTCGGCATCGTCGGCGCCATCGGGGCCATCGGCGGGTTCCTCATCCCGATCACGTTCAACAGCCCGTGGGTCACCGACCCGCTCGCCTCGACCAAGAGCGCGATGGTCATCTTCACGGCCTTCTATGTGATCTGCCTGGCGGTCACCTGGTTCGTCTTCGCTCGCCGCTCGGGGTCCCGGTACGCCGGGATCTGACGCAGGTCTCATGCAAGGACACCCATGACTGACACGCACTGCCCCTACTGCAGCCTCCAGTGCGGGATGACCCTTCTGCGGAAGGGCCCCGGGCTGGAGGTGCAGCCGCGGTCCCAGCACAACGCGCACAGCCCGGTCGACGAGGGCGCGCTGTGTCGCAAGGGCTGGACCGCCGGGGGGCTGCGCGGCTCCCGCGAACGCCTGACCAGCCCCCTCGTCCGCGACCGGCTGACCGGCGAGTGGGCGACCGCGACCTGGGGCGAGGCGCTGGATCTGGTGGCCTCGCGCCTCGCCGAGATCCGGTCGTCGCACGGCGCCGACGCCAACGCGGTCTTCGGCGGCGGGGGGCTGACCAACGAGGCGGCCTACCAGCTCGGCAAGCTCGCCCGGGTCGCGCTGGGAACGGCGATGATCGACTACAACGGACGCTGGTGCATGTCGTCCGCGGCGACCGCAGGCAACCAGGCGCTCGGTCTCGACCGCGGGCTGCCGTTCCCGCTCGCGGACATCGAGCAGACCGACGTGCTGGTGCTGGTCGGCTCCAACCTCGCCGAGACGATGCCGCCGGCTGCCCGTCACCTCGACCGGCTGCGGGAGCGGGGCGGTCAGGTGGTGGTCGTCGACCCACGCCGTACGCCGACCGCCGACCGCGCCGACGTCGTCGTCCAGCCCGTCCCGGGCACCGACCTCGCGCTCGCGCTGGGGCTCCTGCACCTGGTCGACGCCGCCGGTGGGGTCGACGAGGACTACGTGGCCGCGCGGACCAGTGGCTTCGAGGCGGTCCGCGTCGGCGCGGCTGCGTGGTGGCCGGAGAGGGTGGAACGCGTCACCGGCGTCCCGGCCGGCGAGGTGCGGGGGCTCGCGTCGCTGCTGATGTCGAGCCGCCGCGTGATGGTGCTGACCGCTCGCGGTGCCGAGCAGCACGCGGACGGCACCGCGACGGTGCTCGCCTGGATCAACCTGGCGCTCGCCCTGGGCCTGCCCGGTCGCCCGTACGCCGGCTACGGCTGCCTCACCGGTCAAGGCAACGGTCAGGGGGGCCGCGAACACGGTCAGAAGGCCGACCAGCTGCCCGGCTATCGGATGATCGACGACCCTGCCGCCCGGGCCCATGTCGCCGGCGTGTGGGGCATCGACGCCGCCGCCCTGCCGGGGAAGGGGCTGTCGGCCTACGAGCTGCTCTCCTCCCTCGGCACCCCCGGCGGCCCGCGGAGCCTGCTCGTCCTGGGCTCCAACCCCGTCGTCTCCGCGCCCAACGCCGTCGCGGTCGCCGAACGGCTCGAGGCGCTCGATCTGCTCGTCGTGTGCGACCTCGTCATGAGCGAGACCGCGGCCCTGGCCGACGTCGTGCTGCCGGTGACCCAATGGGCCGAGGACACCGGCACGCTGACCAACCTCGAGGGGCGGGTCATCCTGCGCCAGCGGGCGGTCACGCCGCCGCCCGGTGTCCGCTCGGACCTCGAGGTCATCGCGGGGCTGGCCGAGCGGCTCGGTGCGCCCTCGACCTGGTCGACGGACGCCGAGGAGGTCTTCGCCGAGCTGGGTGCCGCCTCCGCAGGCGGCCGCGCCGACTACAGCGGCATCACCTATGCCCGGATCCGCGACGAGCATGGCGTCTTCTGGCCGTGCCCCTCTGTCTCGGACGGAGTCGAGCACCCGGGCACGCCGCGGATGTTCACCGACTCGTTCGCGACGCCGGACGGACGGGCTCGGTTCGTCCCGGTCTCCTATGACGGGCCCGCCGAGCCGCTCGACGGCGACTTCGATGTGCACCTGACGACGGGACGAGTCCTCGCGCAGTATCAGTCCGGCGCCCAGACCCGGCGGATCCGCGACCTGCCGGACACGGGGCCGTTCGTCGAGATGCACCCGCTGCTCGCCGTACGCCTCGGTGCGCACGACGGCGAGCCGGTCACGGTCACCACGCGCCGCGGGTCGATGACCGCACCGGCGCGGGTCGTCGAGACGATCCGGCCGGACACGGTCTTCGTGCCGTTCCACTGGGTCGGCGCCAACCGGCTCACCTCCGATGCGCTGGATCCCGCGAGCCGGATGCCGGAGTTCAAGGTGTGTGCGTGCCGAGTCTCGGGTTCTTGCCCCCCGAACCCCGGGTTCGTGCGCGCGGTCGAGGCAGGTGCGGTGCGATGAGTCGGCAGGAACCCGGGGTTCGGGGGGCAAGAACCCGAGACTCGGCAACGGTCGTGGTCGGGAACGGCATGGCGGCGGTCCGCCTCACCGAGGAGCTCGTGGCGCGGGGCGTCGACGGCATCACCGTGCTCGGGGACGAGGCGCACGCGCCGTACAACCGCATCCTGCTCTCCGCGGTCCTCGAGGGCAGCCATCGCGTGGACGCGATCACGCTGCGACCCCTCCCGTGGTACGCCGACCACGGCGTCGACCTCCGGCTCGGCGTACGCGTCGTCGACGTCCACCCTCACCGTCGAGTCGTCGAGCTCGCCGACCGCAGCGAGGTGCCCTACGACCGGCTGGTGCTCGCCACCGGCAGCAACCCGACCCTGCCGCCGGTCCGGGGCCTGGTGCGGATGGACGGGCGGCTGCACGAGAAGGTGCACGCCTTCCGCCATCTCGACGACTGCACGGGACTGCTCGCCGCGGTCGAGGACGGCGCCCGGCGCGCCGTGGTCGTCGGCGGCGGCCTTCTCGGCCTGCAGGTGGCGCGAGCGCTGTCTGTTCGCGGCATCGACACCGAGATCGTCGAGGGCGGCGGCCACCTGCTGCGCAGCCAGGTCGACGAGGCCGCGGGCGAGGTGCTGAGGAGGTCGCTCGAGCGGCTGGGCACGCGGGTCTACACCGGCGCCCGTGTCGTGCGGATGACGGAGGAGGGGGTCCGGCTCGACAACGGCGTCACGTTGGACACCGACCTCGTGGTCCTCACGGCCGGCGGGCGGCCCAGCGCCAACCTCGCCCGCCGCGCGGGCCTCACCACGCGTCGCGGCATCGTCGTCGACGACACGCTCGCCACCAGCGACCCGGCCGTCTTCGCCCTCGGCGACTGCGCCGAGCACGGCGGTCGGACGCCCGGCTTCGTGAGCCACGCCTGGGAGCAGGCCGCCGTCCTGGCCGAGCGTCTCGCCGGAGGCGAGCGGACCTACGACGGTCACCGCACCGTCGCGCGGCTGCGCGCGACCGACCTCGATGTGGCCGTGCTCGGTGACGCTGAGCATGAGTCCGGGCACGGGGCCGAGCACGGGTCCGCGCAGCCCGACGCCTCTGAGATCGTGCAGGTGTCGAACCCGATCACCGGCACGCACAAGCGGCTGGTCGTCCGTGGCGGCGCCATCGTCGGCGCGACCCTGGTCGGGGACCTGTCGCAGGTCGGGGTCATCACCCAGCTCTTCGACCGGGGCACCGTGCTCGGCCCCCGCGAGCCCGGCGCCCTCCTCATGCCGCCGCGCCGCGCGTCAGCCACCCCGGTCGCGCTCCCCGACGACGCCGAGGTGTGCGCCTGCGCCGGTGTCGCGGCCGGCAAGATCCGCGCCTGCTCGAGCATGGCCGAGGTCCGGGAGACCACCCGGGCGACCACCGGCTGCGGCGGGTGCGCGTCGGCGGTGGCCGCGCTGCTGGGCTCGCCCTTGGTGGGCACGGCAGCCCCGTGAGTCGGCCCGTGAGCCCGTGAGGGAGTCGTCACCGGATCCGAAACATGACGAAACCGGTCCCACACATCCGATTTCTAGCGTCGTCAGTGACGCAAGGAGGTCCACATGACGGAGCAGAGCCACCGCCGCCGCCAGCTGGTCGTGGTCGGCCACGGGATGGTCGGCCATCGGTTCGTGGAGGCGGCGATCGAGCGCGGTCTCACCGAGACCCACGACATCACGGTGCTGGGCGCGGAGTCGCGGCCGGCGTACGACCGGGTCGCGCTGACCAGCTTCTTCGAGGTGGGCGCCAAGGCGCTCAGCCTCCTGCCCACGGGCCGGTACGTCGACCCGCGGGTCACGTTGCGCACCGGCGTCGAGGTCGTCGCCGTCTCGCCTCGGCAGCGCATCGTCACGCTCAACACGGGCGAGGACCTGCACTACGACGAGCTGGTGCTCGCGACCGGGTCCTACCCGTTCGTGCCGCCGGTGCCCGGCAAGGACCTCGCGGGCGTCTTCGTCTATCGCACGATCGAGGACCTGGAGGCCATCCGCAAGGCGGCCCGACGCGCGAAGAGCGGGGCCGTCATCGGGGGCGGCCTGCTCGGGTTGGAGGCCGCCAACGCCCTGACCCAGCTCGGGCTGGAGACGCACGTCGTGGAGCTCGCGCCGCGGCTCATGGCGGTGCAGGTCGACGCCGCCGGCGGCCGCACGCTGTCGCGGCACGTCGAGCAGCTCGGGCTGACCGTGCACACGGGCGCGATGACCGAGGCCATCCTCGGCACCGACCGGGTGACCGGCATGGCGCTCAAGGACCGCAACCCGCTCGACGTCGACATGGTCGTCTTCTCGGCCGGGATCCGGCCCCGCGACGCGCTGGGGCGGGCCGCCGACCTGGCGATCGCCGAGCGCGGCGGTGTCCTGGTCGACGAGCACTGCCGCACGAGCGACGAGCACATCTTCGCGATCGGCGAGTGCGCGGCGCCCGGGGGAGTGATGTACGGCCTCGTCGCACCCGGCTACGCCATGGCCGAGGTCGTCGTCGACGCGCTGCTCGGCGGTGACGGCACCTTCGAGGGCGCCGACATGTCGACCAAGCTGAAGCTGCTCGGCGTCGATGTCGCCTCCTTCGGCGACGCGCACGCCGCGACTGAGGGCGCGCTGGAGCTGACCTACGCCGACGACGTCACCGGTGTCTACAAGAAGCTCGTCATCTCCGAGGACGGCAAGCGCCTGCTCGGCGGCGTGCTGGTCGGCGATGCGTCGGCGTACGGCATCCTCCGTCCCATGGCGGCCAGCGGCCTGCCGCTCCCCGAGAACCCCGAGGAGCTCATCCTGCCGGCAGGCGGGGGCGGTGTGGCGCTGACCCTGCCCGCCGAGGCGCAGGTCTGCTCTTGCAACAACGTGACCAAGGGCCAGATCGAGGCGGCCGTGGACGCCGGCTGCGAGACGGCTGCCGACGTGACCCGGGAGACCAAGGCCGGCAGCACCTGCGGCTCCTGCAAGACGCAGGTCAAGAAGATCGTCGAGGACTACTTCGCCGCGCAGGGTCGCACGGTCGACAAGAGCCTGTGCGAGCACTTCGCGCTGACCCGGGCCGAGCTGTTCGACGTGGTGCTGATCCACGGCTACCGGACCTTCGACGAGATCGTCGCGGCGCATGGACGCGGCCGCGGCTGCGACATCTGCAAGCCGGCCGTGGCCTCGATCCTCGCCAGCCAGCTGAACGGGCACGTGCTGGCCCGCGAGAACCGCACCCTCCAGGACACCAACGACGCCTACCTGGCCAACATCCAGCGCAACGGCACCTACTCCGTCGTCCCGCGGATCCCGGGTGGCGAGATCACGCCCGAGAAGCTCATCGTCATCGGCGAGGTGGCCCGCGACTTCGGGCTCTACACGAAGATCACCGGCGGACAGCGCATCGACATGTTCGGCGCCCGCACCGAGCAGCTGCCCGCCATCTGGAGGCGGCTCGTCGACGCCGGCTTCGAGTCCGGTCACGCCTACGGGAAGGCGCTGCGCACCGTGAAGTCCTGCGTCGGCTCGACATGGTGCCGCTACGGCGTCCAGGACTCCGTCGGCCTGGCGATCATGCTGGAGCTGCGCTACCGGGGCCTGCGCAGCCCGCACAAGCTCAAGGGCGGCGTCTCCGGGTGCGCTCGCGAGTGCGCCGAGGCGCGCGGCAAGGACTTCGGCGTGATCGCGACGGAGAAGGGCTGGAACCTGTACGTCGGCGGCAACGGCGGCGCCATCCCCGCCCATGCCCAGCTGCTCGCCGGCGACCTCTCGACCGAGGAGCTGGTGCGCTACCTGGACCGCTTCCTCATGTACTACATCCGCACCGCCGACCGCCTCCAGCGGACCTCGACCTGGATCGACTCGCTCGAGGGCGGCCTGGACCGGGTGCGGGAGGTGGTCGTCGACGACGTGCTCGGGCTGGGGACCGAGCTCGAGGCGGCGATGGCGCGACACGTGGACGGCTACTTCGACGAGTGGCGCGAGACCCTCGAGGACCCCGACAAGCTCGCCCGGTTCGTCTCCTTCGTCAACGCCCCCGACGTGCCCGACCCGAGCATCGGCTTCGAGACCGTCCGCGACCAGATCGCTCCGATCGACCTCGGCTCCGCCATCCCGGTCGGTGCGGCCCGGTGACGCCCGTCTGCCATCTCGACCGGATCGACCGCGAGTCGGGCGTCGCGGCACTCGTCGACGGCGAGGCGGTGGCCGTCTTCAGGACGTACGACGACCAGGTCTACGCGCTCGGCAACCACGACCCGTTCGGCCGGGCCGGGGTGCTCTCGCGCGGCATCGTGGGGACGCGCGGGGACGTGCCGTTCGTGGCCTCACCCCTGCACAAGCAGGCGTTCGACCTGCGCACCGGCCAGTGCCTGGACGACCCGGCGGTCGGCGTGCCGGCGTACGACGTGGTGGTCAGCGACGGGGTCGTCCTGGTCGGCGCGCGGCGGCCCGAGCCGCTTGACCTGTGAGGCCGTGAGGAGTTCGTGACCGTGGTGACGCGGGGGCTGGGCGACACCTGTTACGGCGGCGTTCCACAATCATCCCTGTGACCGAGAGCCCCCGACCGCCGGCCGAGCCGTTGCCGCTCGACGGCTTCAGGATCGGCATCACCGCCGCCCGCAAGGCCGACGAGCAGGCTGCCCTGCTCGAGCGGCGCGGTGCGGACGTCGTCTGGGCGCCGGCGCTCTCCATCGAGCCGAACCACGTCGACGACGCGTCGTTGCGCGCGGCGACCGAGGAGGTCCTCGCCCAGAAGGTCGACATGCTGCTCGCCACGACGGGCATCGGGATGAGGGCCTGGTTCGACCGTGCTGAGGAGTGGGGTCTGCTCGACAGGCTCATCGAGCACCTCGACCGGGCGGAGATCCTCGCACGCGGCCCGAAGAGCGTCGGCGCCCTTCGGCGGCGTGGCCTGCGCGAGCTGTGGGCGCCCGAGTCCGAGTCCTTCGACGACGTCCTGCTGCATCTGCGAGGTCGCGACCTGACCGGCCGCCGGATCGTCGTGCAGGAGCACGGGCAGTCGCTCTCGATGGTGGCGCATGCGCTGCGTCGGCAGGGGGCGTCGGTGGTGACGGTGACGGTCTACCGCGTGGAGTCGGCCGTCGACCCGGAGCCGATGTTCCACCTGATCGACCTCGTCGCCGACCGCGGCGTGGACGCGGTGACCTTCACCGCTGCGCCCGCCGTCGCGGCCCTCATGGAGGCCGCGGGTTCGACCGGCCGGCGCGACGAGGTCGTCTCCGCCTTCCAGGCCGACGTCGTCGCCGCCTGCGTCGGGCCGGTCACGGCGGCCGCCTTCGAGATGTGGGGCGTGCCCACCATCTATCCCGAGCGGTCCCGCCTGGCGGCCATGGTCAAGCAGCTCGAGGTCGAGCTGCCCTCGCGGCGCGCCGGCCTCACGATCGAGCTCGCCGGCGGTCACCAGCTGCTCCTGCACGGCGCGGAGGTCCTCCTCGACGGCGCCGAGGTGAAGCTCTCGCCTGCTCCGGCGGCGGTCCTGCAGGCGCTGGTGGCGAACCCCGGCAACGTGGTGCCCCGCCAGGCGCTGCTGTCGATGCTGCCGTCCGGCACCGCCGGCTCCGAGCACGCGGTGGAGATGGCGGTGGCACGGCTGCGGTCCGCGCTCGGCACCCGAGCCGTGCAAACTGTCGTCAAGCGCGGCTACCGCCTGGCGGTCGCGACGTGAGGCTCGTGACGGTCGCCCACGGCACGCGGCATCCGACCGGCAACGAGGTCGCCGTCGAGATCGCCCGGCGGGCCGGGGAGCGGCTCGGGATCGAGGCCTCTGCGGCGTACGTCGAGCTGTGCGAGCCCCTCTTCGCCGACCTCCTTCGTTCCTCGGAGGAGATGACTGTGGCGGTGCCCCTGCTGCTCTCGCGCGGCTTCCATGTCGCCGTCGACCTGCCGGCCGCCGTGCTCGCGGCTCGAGGAGAGACGATCCTCGCTCCGGCTCTCGGGCCGCATCCGCTGCTCGCGCGAGCCCAGGTGGCGCGTCTGGTCGAGGCCGGCGCCGTGCCCGGCATGCCTGTCGTCATGGTCGCGGCCGGGTCGCGCGACGCGTCTGCCGCCGCGGACCTGGCTCGTGCGGCTCGTCTGCTCGCGGAGGCGTGGGGTGGTCCCGTCCGGTCGGCGGTGCTGTCCGGGGAGGGCGCACGTCCGGACGCGGTGATCGAGCCGGACGACGCGGTGTCGCCGTACCTCCTCGCGCCCGGTCACTTCGCCGACCGCCTCGCGGCTTCGGCGAGTGCGGCGCGTGCCGGCGTCGTCGCCGATGTCATCCGCGCGCACGACCTCGTGGTCGACCTCGTCGTCGAACGAGCGGCCGCCGCCACCCACGCAAGCCTCAGCGGAAGTCGATGAGCAGCATGCTCGTCGTGCCGCCCGCGTCCGGGTCGTCGCCGGCCGCCGCGCCGAGGATGCGCGGCAGCGCCGCTGCCGTGTCCGTCAGCGAGCCGTGGTCCGAGGACACGAACGTCGTCGGCATGGTCGGCACCGCCGCCGGCTGCGGACGTGCCGGGACCTGAGGGATCACCACCGCGCGGTAGCACAGGCACGTGTAGGGCAGCTGCATGCCGTCCATGCCGCGGCCGTAGTCGTCATAGAACGCGAGCACCTCCGCGCGCTTGGCCTCGCGCTCGGCGTCGGAGAGCATCGCGATGTTGGAGCGCGAGAGCACGAGGTCGACGACGCTCGCGCGGTCGATGGTCTGCCAGAAGCCGTAGCGCGCGTGCTCCACGCCCTCGAAGCAGCCGGAGTCGAGGAGCGGCTCGCCGGGGTCCATCGACTCGATCGGACGCTCGATGAGGCGGCCCAGCTTGCGCACCCACGGGATCGACTCGTCGCGCTGGTTCCAGGCGAGCGCGACCATCCCGCCCGGGGTGAGGACGCGTGAGATCTCCGGAAGCGCCTTCTCGGGGTCGAACCAGTGGAACGCCTGGCCGGCGATGACGACGTCGTAGCTCATGTCGGGGGCCGGGATGGACTCCGCGCTGCCGACGCTGGTGCGCACGTCGGGCAGGTTGCGCCGCAGCACCTCCAGCATCGCCTCGTCGGGGTCGGTGGCGTGGACGTCGTGGCCGAGCTCGACGAGCCTGCGGGTGAGCTTGCCGGTGCCGGCGCCGAGCTCCAGGACACTGCGCGGCGCGGAGCCGACGAGCCACTCGACCGCCTCGCGGGGATAGGTGGGCCGGCCGCGGTCGTAGGACTCCGCGACCCTGCCGAACACCCTGCCCTGCTCTGTCATCCCCCGCAGGCTACTCGCGGGCAGGTCGATCGCCGGGCAGCCGCGCCGCTGCGCTGCCCGGACCTCCTCGCCCGGGCGTACGGCGCGCTGGCTAGCGTTGCGCTCCATGAGCGGCGACCCCACGGCCTGGCTGATGTCCCTCGAGGGCGTGCCATCGGCGTACGCCGCCACCCGTGACGGCATCGACGTCATGCTGCGCGACCGCGGCCTGCGGCGCACGTCCCCGGAGACGACGGCCGAGTCGCTGCTGCGCGGGGCGCACGCGTCCGCGGTGCTCGAGGGATCCGAGTCGACGCTCGCGGACGTGCGAGCCTCGGGTGGCGACGCGATCGCGCAGGACGCCGTACGCCTCTCCACCGAGCTGCTCGCGCTGGTCCCCGTCCTGCAGCGAGCGCCGCTGCAGGCGCTGGCGCGGCTCCATGCGATCGCAGCCGCGGGGTCGGTGTCGGCCGAGGAGCTCGGGCGTCCGCGGTCGGAGGAGTCCGCAGCCCGGCTGCGGGGCCTCGCGGACCTGCTGCTGGCGAAGACCGCCACGCCGGCGCTGGTGATCGCAGCGATCGTGCATGCGGACCTGGCGACCGCTGCCCCGTTCGCCTCGCACAATGGCATCGTCGCCCGTGCCGCGGAACGGCTCGTGGTCGTCGCGCGCGGTGTCGACGAGAAGTCGCTCGTCGTCCCGGAGGCGGGGCACCTCGCGCTGCGGGCGGAGTATGAGTCCAACCTCCGCGGCTATGCGAGCGGGTCCGCGGCGGGCGTGCACGCCTGGCTCCTCTACGCCGCGGAGGCCTTCGCGGCCGGGGCGGAGGCCTCGCCGCTGCGGCGGTCCGCGACCTGAGGATCGTCCTGTGTGCCTGGATTCGGACGTGCAGGTGGCACCCGGGTTCTCGAGGAACAAAGCCGGATGCCACCGCGTGTCACACGATCGTCGGGCTACCAGGCGTGCACCGTCTTATTGCTGTGGGCGGGATATCTCCCCGCCTCGCCAGCGCCCTGTAGGAAGGGTGGATCGCCGCGTGGGTACCCGATCGTGTGGCGCTCTTGAGTTCTCTCACTCATATTCCTACGCCGCTTTGCGAGCCCCTTCAAGCCCCGCTGCGCCTTGACTTCTGGCGCGCGTGAGGCATCATGCGGCCCTGCGCGCGGCCGGCTCAGCAGCCCTGCCGACGAGAGCCTCAGGCGCCGATCCGGCGCCTCTTCGCACTCGCCCAGATCACCCCGCCGGCGACCACCACGCCGCCGACCGCGAGTGCGGCCAAGGTGGGCTTCGCGGGGGGCAGCGGGATCCCGCCACGGAGCGCGACCGGCTTCGTGAAGACCAGGATCGGCCAGTCCCGTGCCGTCGCGACGCGGCGCAGCTCACGGTCCGGGTTGACGGCGAACGGGTGCCCGACCGCCTCCAGCATCGGCACGTCGGTCGAGGAGTCGCTGTAGGCGTAGCACTGGTCGAGGTCGTAGCCGCGCTGCTCCGCGAGCGCACGGATCGCCCGGGCCTTCTCCTCGGCGTAGGCGTAGTAGACGATCTCGCCGGTGTAGCGGCCGTCCTCCACGCTCATCCGCGTGGCCACGACGTGGTCGGCGCCGAGCATCTCGCCGATCGGCTCGACCACCTCCTGGCCACTGGTCGAGACGATGACGACGTCGCGCCCCGCCGCCTTGTGCTCCTCGATGAGGTGGACGGCCTCGTCATAGACCAGCGGGTCCACGATGTTGTGCAGGGTCTCCGCGACGATGTCGCGGACGGTGTCGGCGTCCCAGCCGGTGACCAGCTCGGACATGAACCGGCGCATCTTCTCCATCTGGTCGTGGTCGGCACCGCCCACCGCGTAGACGAACTGCGAGTAGACGCTGTGGAGCAGCGCCTTGCGGGAGATCAGGCCGCCGGCCTGGAACGGCTTGCTGAAGGCCAGCGTGCTCGACTTGGCGATGATCGTCTTGTCGAGATCGAAGAACGCCGCTTGCCGGCTGCTTGCCATGGTGCCCACTCTAAAGGGGCCAGAGGTCGCCCACAGGCGTATGTCAGCGCAGGCCGGTCCACAGCGGCCGGCTCGCCGACCTGCCGTGCTGGGCGGTTGCCGGAAGTCTCGGCTCCATGACCCACGCACTCCTCGTCACCGCCGACGAGACGCTGCTCGACGAGCTCGTCCGCCTCTGTGCCGCCGCCGGGACCGCGCCGGATGTGACCACCGAGGTCGGGGCGGCGCTGCGCGGCTGGTCCTCGGCGGCCGTCGTCCTGGTCGGAGCCGACCTCGCGCCCGACCTGGCCCGGGCGTCGCCACCGCGCCGCGACAGTGTCCACGTGGTGGCGTGGCGCACCGCGCCCGATGAGCTGTTCCGCACGGCACTGGCCGTCGGCGCCGAAGGCGTCGTGCTGCTCCCGACCTCCGCCGAGTGGCTGGCGGCCCTGCTCGGCGACGTCGGCGATGTCGGTCGGGCTCGAGGTCTGACCGTCGGGGTGATGGCAGGCTCAGGCGGTGCCGGCGCCACGACCTTCGCGTGTGCGCTCGCGCAGCTCTCGTCCCGGGCAGGTCCGACGGTGGTCCTCGACGCCGACCCGCTCGGTCCGGGCGTCGACCGCGTCCTCGGCTTCGAGGACAGGCCGGGGGTCGGGTGGGACGAGCTCAGCCGGACCGCTGGGCGCCTGAGCGCCCGCTCGCTGCGGGAGGGACTGCCGAGAGACGGCGACCTCGCCGTGCTGACCTGGGGCAGCGGCGACCACCCCCGCCCCCTCCAGATCTCGTCCGTGCGCGAGGTGCTCTCAGCCGCGCGCCGCGGTCACGACACCGTCGTCGTGGACCTGCCGCGCGCCGCCGATGGGGTCACCGACGAGCTGGTGAGCCGATGCGACCGCGTGCTGCTCGTCGTGGCGGCCTCGCTCACGGGGATCGCCTCCGCGAGCCGGCTCGTCACGCGGTTCGGCGACCGGTCCCGGTTGCGTGTCGTCGTGCGCGGAGTCGGGGCCGAGCCCGAGGCGGTGGCCCATGCCGTCGGGCTGCCGCTGATCGCGGCGATGGCCGATCAGCGCGGCCTGGCGGAGTCGATCGACCTCGGGCTGGGTCCGCTGCGGTCCCGGCGTGGTCCGCTCGGACGCGCAGCACGGGCGGTCCTCAGCAACATGCCGGCAGCTGCATGAGCGCCGCCGTCGAGCTCGCGCCGCAGGTCGTCGACGAGGTCCGGGAGTGGCTGGCCCGCACCCCGGGGGATCTGACGCCCCATCGCGTGGCGGAGGCGCTGCGAGCGGCCGGACGACCGGTCGGCGATGCCACCGTCCTGAGCGTCTATGAGCTGCTCCGCCGTGACGTCGTCGGTGCCGGTCCCCTCGAGCCGCTGCTGCGACTGCCCGGCGTCACCGACGTGCTCGTCAACGGTGCCGACCAGGTCTTCCTCGACCGTGGCTCTGGCCTGGAGGCCTCCGAGCTCCGCTTCCCAGACGAGCCAGCGGTGCGTCGCCTCGCGCAGCGGCTCGCCGCCGCGGGTGGTCGTCGGCTGGACGACGCGGCGCCGTACGTCGACTTGAGGCTCCCCGACGGCTCACGCCTCCACGCGGTGCTCGCACCGCTGGCCCGACCGGGGACGGTCATCTCGCTGCGGGTGCCCTCGCGCCGGTCCTTCTCGCTGGAGGAGCTCGTCGCGGCCGGCACCATGCCGAGCGCCGGCGCCGCCCTCCTGCGTGCCCTCGTCGACGCCCGTCTGGCCTTCCTGGTGACGGGCGGCACGGGCTCAGGGAAGACGACGCTGCTGGCGATCCTGCTCGGTCTCGTGCGGCCCGAGGAGCGCCTCGTGCTGGTGGAGGACTCATCCGAGCTCCGGCCCGACCACCCCCACGTCGTCGGCCTCGAGGCGAGGCCTCCGAACATCGAGGGCGCGGGCGCGGTCGACCTGCGCACCCTGGTGCGACAGGCCCTCCGAATGCGACCCGACCGACTTGTCGTCGGGGAGGTCAGAGGTGGGGAGGTCGTCGACCTGCTCGCGGCTCTCAACACCGGGCACGAGGGCGGCTGCGGCACCCTGCACGCCAACTCCGCGAGCGACGTGCCCGCACGGGTCGAGGCGCTGGCACTCGCCGCAGGCCTCGCCCGCGACGCGGCGCACAGCCAGCTCGCCTCCGGAATCGACGTCGTCGTCCATCTCCGAAGGGACCGGCAGGGCAGGCGTCGGCTGAGCGAGGTCGCCGTGCCCCGCCGCCGTCCCGACGGCCTGGTGGAGATGGACCTGGCGGCGAGCTTCGCCGACGGAAGAGTCGACGAGGGTCCTGGAGGCGAACGGCTGTCCTCGCTCCTGGAGCGCTCCTGATGCCGCCCTGGCTGGTCGCCTCCGCAGCCGCCGGAGGGGCGGCCAGCCTGCTGGCGGCTCCGTGGTCGCGCCCGGGTGGGCGGGGACGACGAGGCCTTGTCCTGCCGCTGTTGGCCCTTGCGGCGCTGGCGTTCGCGGCGCCGCCGCGGGTCCTGGCGCTCGCAGCGCTCGCGGTCGGCATCTGTGCCGGCGCCGTCGTCCTGTGGCGCCGTCGGGCCGCTCGTCTGGAGGCTGCTCGCTCCGCCGAGACGCTCGTCAGCGTCTGTGAGCAGCTCGCGGCCGAGCTCGCCGCAGGGCAGCCCTCCGGTCAGGCGCTGCACCGAGCAGCGCACGACTGGCCGGTGCTCGCCGCGGTGGCTGAGGCAGCACGGATCGGCGCGGACATCCCGCAGGCACTGCGCCGGGCGGCGGCGACGCCGGGCGCGGAGGGGTTGCGCTGGGTCGCGGCCGCCTGGCAGGTCGCGCATCGCACAGGCCACGGCCTCGCGTCTGCGGTCGACCGCGTGGCGCTGGACCTGCGTGCTCAGCAGGCGACACGTCGGGTGGTGGACGGCGAGCTCGCCTCGGCCCGGGCCACGGCCAGGCTCGTCGCGCTGCTGCCGGTGGCCGCCCTGTCGATGGGCGCAGGTGTCGGCGGGGATCCCTGGTCCTTCCTCCTCGACACGCCCGTCGGGCTCGGGTGCCTGGCGGCCGGGCTGGCGATCGGCTGGCTCGGGCTGTGGTGGATCGAGGCCATCGCGCGTGCCGTGGAGCGCTCATGAGCGAGGTTCTGGTCCCCGCGGTGCTCGCCGCGCTCGCGGTCGTGCTCGTGCCGCGACCGCGCTCGTCCGTGCGCGTTCGTGGGGTCACCGAGCGGCAGGGCAAGAGCGACTGGATGGCGCGCTACCGGATTCCGCTCAGCCTGCTCGCCGGCGTGGGTGCCTTCGTCCTTCTCGGCGGGACGCCCGGTCTGGTCGCGGCACCTCTGGCGGCAGCCGGATGCTGGCGCGCGATCAGCACGGCAGAGCCCGCCGCCGTACGGCGCGAGCGCGAGGAGCTCCGTCGTGAGCTGCCGCACCTGGCTCGACTGCTCGCGGCGGCCCTCACCGCCGGTGCCGGACCTGCGGAGGCGGCCCATGCGGTCGCGGACGCTCTGCCAGGTCCGGCCGGTGCCCATCTGCGGCGTGCCGCGGCGCGACTGCGGCTGGGCACGGACCCCGTCCTCGTCTGGCGGGCGCTGGGCGAGGAGCAGGCACTGGCACCGCTCGGGCGGGCGCTGGCCCGCGGTCAGTCATCCGGTGTGAGCGTGGTGACGACGATCGAGCGTCTGGGCGACGAGCTGGCGCGCGCGGCTCGCGCCGAGGCCGAGGACCGCGCGCGCCGCGTCGGAGTGAAGGCGGCGGTGCCGCTCGGCGTCTGCCTGCTCCCGTCGTTCCTGCTCATCGGCATCGTCCCGCTCGTCGGAGGGCTCCTGAGCACCCTGCGGCTCTGACACGCCCGATCCGGTCCACACGGCGACCGACCGACCTGATGCTCCACAGCGGAGGTCGCCGCGGCTGCCGTGAGCCGGTCTCGACGGGCATCGTCGAGCTCTCGCCGCGTCGCGGCCCCGAACCCGAAGGAGACACCATGCAGTCGTCACGTCGTCCCCGATGCCCGCGACGCTCGGAGCGCGGGATCACCACGGCGGAGTACGCCGTCGGCACCGCGGCCGGCGCCGGACTCGCCGGCCTGCTCTACAAGATGCTCACCGGAGGCTTCGGCAACGAGCTGCTGCAGAAGCTCTATGACCACGTGCTGCAGCTCCTCGGACTGTGAGGGCGGACTCGTGTGCCACCGACGCGTGCGCTCGTCCGAGGCTGCGGCATTCGGCTGCCGCGCCGCCTCGGAGCCGACGCGACCGGGGAGCAGCCACCGCGGAGCTCGTCATGGTGCTCCCGATGCTCGTCGCGGTCACCCTCGGCCTCGTCTGGCTGCTGTCCGTCGGTGCCGCCCAGGTGCGGACGGTCGACGCCGTCCGTGAGACCGCGCGTGCGCTGGCGCGGGGTGATGACCGACAGGCGGCGATCGGGCGCGGCGTCCGGGTCGGCGTGCCAGGCACGCAGGTGACCACCAGCGGAGCCGGTGCACGGATCGTCGTGACCGCCCAGGCTCAGGTGCGCGGCCCCGGCGGCATCTTCGGCTCCCTTCCGGCGGTCAGGGTCCACGCCCGGGCCGTCGCGGCGGGCGAGGGCGAGTCGTCGTGAGGGGCCGGGAGCGGGGGTCGGCGGTGCCGTTCGCTGTGGCCTGTCTGGGCACGGTCGTCCTGGTGGGGGCTGCACTCAGCGTCGCGAGCGCCCTGGTCGTCGACCATCGCTCTGCTCAAGCGGCGGCAGACCTGTCCGCGCTGGCAGGCGCCGCCGCTCTCGGTCAAGGCGTGGACGGGTGCGCCGCGGCCGGCCGCGTCGCGGCCGACAACGGCGCCTCGCTCTCCCGGTGCAGCACAGAGGGCGGCGACCTCCGGGTCCTCGTGACGGTGACCGGCCCCCGCTGGCTGGGCAGCCACGGCGACCTGGTGGCCGAGGCGCGGGCAGGACCGAGGTGAGCCCGAGGGTCAGCCGCTCGGCTCCACCGGCACGTCGACCACCTCGTCGCCGACGCTGATCGTCCCGGACTCCAGGATCCGGAAGACCGTCCCCGCCCGACGGCGCAGCGCCGCCGCTGCGCCGGGTCCGATGTTGTCGTCCAGCAGGCGGCAGGGTGCCGCCACGCGGACGACCTCGAGGAGGACGTCCCCGATGCGCATCCGCTCCCCGGGGCGAGCAGGGAGCGGGCCGCGGTCGACCGTGACGTTGCGGCGTGTCAGGCCCGACGGCACGATCGCACCGAGGTCGGCCGCCGCCAGGTCCAGCTCGTCGCGTGCCTGCACCGTCACGTGGCGATGCCTGGACCCGTGGTAGCGGTCACCGACCAGCCCGCGACCCGCTTCGGCGGTCACCACGGACACGGACTTCGTCGGCAGACGGCGGCCCGGTGCGACGTGGATCTCGACGACGTGCGCCATCGACACCCGCTCAGGCCTCGTTCTCGCTGCCCTCGTGGTGGCGCTGTGTGCGGTCGGCCTCGACCTCGTCGAGCTTCGCCGAGAGCTCCTGGAGCCGCCTCTGATCCCGCCGATGCCGCAGCTCGCGCTTCGTCCCGCGCTTGGTCAGCCAGATGCCGGACAGGATCGCCAGGCCGGCGAAGAGTCCGACGAGGAAGACCGACGTCGCGCCGACGTGGATGCCGAGCAGGCTGGCCTCGCCACGGTCCCCGGCCGTGAACAGACCGGCCAGGACGGCGAGCACGCCGAAGACGATGAGGACGAGGCCGAGGACCAGCATGAGGTGACCCTATGCCGACAGCAGGGCGCGCAGCAGTCGAGCGGCTCCCGCCTTGTCGAGCGGGTTGTTCTGGTTGCCGCACTTCGGGGACTGCACGCACGACGGACAGCCGTCGTCGCACTCGCAGGCCTCGATGGTCTCGAGCGTCGCACCGAGCCAGTCCCGGGCCGCGCGGAAGCCGCGCTCGGCGAACCCGGCCCCGCCGGGATGGCCGTCGTAGACGAAGACCGTGAGGACCCCCGTGTCGGGATGGACCGCCGTCGACACTCCTCCGATGTCCCAGCGGTCACACGTCGCCACCAGCGGGAGGAGCCCGATCGAGCAGTGCTCGGCGGCGTGGGCGGAGCCGGGCACGTCGACCGGCTCCAGTCCGGCGCCCTCGACCACATGGTCGGGCACCGTCCACCACACCGCGTTGGTGCGCAGGCTCCGCTCCGGCAGGTCCAGCGGCTCCTCGCCGATCACCTCGCCGCCGGGCTGACGTCGGCGCAGGAACGACACGACCTGATGGGTGACGTCCACGTCGCCGAACGAGAGACGGCAGTCGCCCCAGCGCTCATGCTCGCGCTCGGCGACGATGCTGATGTCGGTCGTCTCCCGAGCGGTCGTCGTGTAGCCGGGATCGGCACGCTCCATCGCCGCGACGCCGCCGTCGAGGTCGAGCGATCCGACCAGCCACGTCTCGCCCTGGTGGAGGTAGACGGCTCCGGTGTGCGCGGTGCTGTGCGCCCGGGCCCCGTCGACCGTGCCGACCACGCGTCCGGTGGAGGCCTCGACGAGCTGCACGGCGCTGCCCCCGGCCGAGCGGATGTCGACCAGGTCGGCAGCCAGACGACGATCGGTCCAGAACCAGCCCCGTGAGCGCTTGCGGAGCACTCCGGCCTGCGCCAGCGAGTCGACGATGGCTTCGGCCGTGGGCCCGAACATCTCGAGGTCCGCCGAGGTGAGCGGGATCTCCTGGGCCGCGGCGCACAGGTGCGGCCCGAGGATGTAGGGGTTGCTGGGATCGAAGACCGTCGCCTCGACAGGGCGGCCGAGGAGCGCGTCGGGATGGGTGACGAGGTAGGTGTCGAGAGGGTCGTCACGCGCGATGAGCACTCCGAGAGCGTCCTGCGCACCGCGACCGGCTCGGCCGACCTGCTGCCACAGCGCCGCCCGCGTGCCGGGGAACCCGGCCATCAGCACCGCGTCGAGGCCGCTGACGTCGATCCCGAGCTCGAGGGCGTTCGTCGCCGCGATGCCGAGGAGACGACCCGACCGCAGCGCCTGCTCGAGCTCGCGCCTCTCCTCGGGGAGGTAGCCGCCGCGGTAGGCCGCGACGCGGTGGGGCAGCTCGGGGTCCACCTCCGCCAGCAGCGTCGCCGCGGTCAGCGCGACCTGTTCGACGCCGGTGCGCGACCGCACGAACGCGAGCGTGCGCACATCGGAGGAGACGAGGTCGGCGAGCAGGTCGGCGGTCTCGGAGGAGGCGGCCCGGCGCACCGGTGCGCCGTTCTCGCCGGCGTGACCGGTCAACGGTGGCTGCCAGAGGGCCAGCGAGATCCGGCCCCGCGGGGAGCCGTCCGTCGTCACCGGCACCATGTCGAGCCCGGTCAGCCGGCGACCCGCGGTGTCGGGCTCGGCGACGGTCGCCGAGGCCAGCACGAAGGTGGGCGTCGCGCCGTACGACGCTGCCACCCGTCGCAGCCGCCGCAGCACCTGGGCGACGTGCGCCCCGAAGACGCCGCGGTAGTGATGGCACTCGTCCACGACGACGTAGGCGAGCGAGGACAGGAACGACGCCCACCGGCTGTGCCCCGGCAGCAGCGAGCGGTGGAGCATGTCGGGGTTGGTCAGGACATACTCGGCGTACGCCCGCGTCCACTCGCGCTGCTCGCGCGGGCTGTCGCCGTCATGCGTCATGACGCGGACGTCGGTGCCCAAGGACTGCAGGCGGGCCAGCTGGTCCTGGGCGAGCGCCTTGGTCGGGGCCAGGTAGAGCACGGTGGCGCCGCGCTGGCCCTTCGGTCCCCTCCGCTCGCGCACGGCGGTGAGCGCCGGCAGCTGGTAGGCGAGTGACTTGCCGGAGGCGGTGCCCGTGGCGAGGACGACGTGGGCGCCCGTATACGCGGCGTCTGCCGCGACGACCTGGTGGCGCCAGGGGCGCTCGACGCCCCGTGCGCGGAACGCCTCGACCAGGGTCGGATCGGCCCAGCCCGGCCACGCCACCTCGTCGGCCGCACGCGGTGGAAGCGTCTCCAGATGGGTGAGGCGACCCTCGCGACCCGGCACGGCCGAGAGCCGGTGCAGCAGGGTCGGCACGTCGTGGTGCAGGGGGTGGTGCAGGGGTGGTGCCGTCACCCCTGCATTCTCGCAAAGGGCACCGACAACGAGCGGTCGGCGCGGCGTGATCCAGATGCCTGTTGCTCGGTTTTGCGCGCGCCTTCCCCCGACGTGGTTACATTGGGTCGGACTAGCGGCCGGGACATCGTGGGTCTTGGAGCGCGACCGGATCCGATCGTCTCAGCTGACGTCAACTGTGGAGTGTTACGTGGACCTGACCCTTGCGACCCGTGAGGTCGATGGGACGACCATCGTGGAGGTCGGTGGTGAGATCGACGTCTACACGGCCCCCAAGCTCCGGGACAAGATCACCGAGCTCGTGGCCGCAGGCGCCCACGACCTCGTCATCGACCTCGAGGCGGTGGAGTTCCTCGACTCGACCGGCCTCGGCGTGCTCGTCGGAGGCCTGAAGAAGGTCCGCGCCCACGACGGCAGCCTCCAGCTGGTGTGCACGCAGGACCGGCTGCTCAAGATCTTCCGCATCACCGGGCTCGCCAAGGTCTTCGCCATCCACGACTCCTCCGACGCGGCGATCGCGGCTCACTGACACCGGGCCCGTCGGGGCTCTCCTCACGGCGCCGGCCGACAGTTCGCCACGCCGCCTGTCGCGCGGGACGGCGTACTTTCCGCGCGGCTGTTCGCCTGTGATCCTTCCCCATGTGCTCCGGGTCACATAACCTGCGGTGGGAACCGACCCGCTCGCAGGAGGACCGCATGTCCGAAGTCGAAGTATCCGGAGGCGATCTCGCCCTGGTCGTCATCGTCGGGGTGGTCGCACTCGCCGCCCTCGCGCTGGGATTCATGTTCCGGCGCGAGGTGCTCGCAGCGCCGACCGGCACCGAGAAGATGGCCACGATCGCCCAAGCGGTCGAGGAGGGCGCCGCGGCGTACCTCGGCCGCCAGTTCCGGACCCTCGCCGTGTTCGCCGTCATCGCCTTCGTGGTGCTCTTCGCCCTGCCGGCCGACGACGTCGGCGTCCGCATCGGACGCTCGATCTTCTTCCTCCTGGGCGCGGGCTTCAGCGCGACAGTGGGCTATCTCGGCATGTCGCTCGCGGTGCGGGCGAACGTGCGTGTCGCGGCCGCGGCGGAGACCGCCGGCCGAGAGCCCGCCATGACCATCGGCTTCCGCACCGGCGCCACCGTCGGCATGCTGACCGTCGGCCTCGGGCTCCTCGGCGCCAGCGTCGTCGTCATCGTCTTCCAGGACAAGGCGCCGCACGTCCTCGAGGGCTTCGGCTTCGGAGCGGCTCTGCTCGCCATGTTCATGCGTGTCGGGGGCGGCATCTTCACCAAGGCCGCCGACGTCGGAGCCGACCTCGTCGGCAAGGTCGAGCAGAACATCCCCGAGGACGACCCGCGCAACGCCGCGACCATCGCCGACAACGTGGGCGACAACGTGGGCGACTGCGCCGGCATGGCGGCGGACCTCTTCGAGTCATACGCCGTCACCCTCGTCGCCGCCCTGATCCTGGGCTCCCAAGCGCTCGGGGACAAGGGCCTCGTCTTCCCGCTGATCGTGCCCGCCATCGGGGCGTTGACGGCCGTCGTCGGCGTGTACCTCTGCCGCCCGCGCGTCGGCGAGAACGGGCTGCGGACCATCAACCGGGCCTTCTACATCTCCGCCGCCATCGGCGCCGTCGGGTCGGCCATCGCCGCCTTCCTCTATCTGCCGGGTGACTGGGCGGGCCTGACCGGCGCCTCCGGGGCCTCGGCCGACGTCAGCCCGCGCGTGCTCGCCGCCGGAGCCGTCGTGATCGGCGTCGTCCTCGCGGCCGCGATCCTCGCGTTGACCGGCTACTTCACCGGCACCGAGCACCGGCCGGTCAAGGACGTGGGCCGCACGAGCCTCACGGGCGCCGCGACCGTGATCCTCAGCGGTCTGTCCGTCGGCTTCGAGTCGGCGGTCTACACCGCGATCGTCATCGGCGCCGCGGTCTTCGGCGCCGCCCTGCTGGCCGGTGGCACCGCCTCGCTCGCCCTCTTCGCGGTCTCGCTCGCCGGCTGCGGTCTGCTGACCACCGTCGGCGTCATCGTGGCGATGGACACCTTCGGCCCGGTCTCGGACAACGCCCAGGGCATCGCCGAGATGTCCGGCGAGGTCGGGGAGGCGGGGGCGCAGATCCTCACCGAGCTGGACGCCGTCGGCAACACGACCAAGGCCATCACCAAGGGCATCGCGATCGCGACCGCTGTGCTCGCCGCGAGCGCGCTCTTCGCCTCGTACACCCAGAGCGCCTTCGACGCCTATGTGAAGGCCAGTGGGCGGCCTCAGAGCCACATCATCACCGACTTCCTCGTGTTCAACCCGAAGCTGCTCGTCGGTGCTCTGCTGGGCGCCAGCGTGGTCTTCCTCTTCTCCGGTCTCGCCATCAACGCGGTCGGGCGAGCGGCCGGCGCGGTCGTCTACGAGGTACGCCGCCAGTTCCGGGAGATCCCCGGCATCATGGAGGGCACCGGCCGCCCGGAGTACGGTCGCGTCGTCGACATCGTCACCCGCGACTCGCTCCGTGAGCTGGCCACCCCCGGCATCCTGGCGATCCTCGCCCCGGTCGCGGTCGGCTTCGGCCTCGGCATCGGGCCGCTGGCCGGCTTCCTCGTCGGTGCGATCGCCGCGGGCACGCTGATGGCCGTCTTCCTCGCCAACTCCGGCGGTGCGTGGGACAACGCCAAGAAGCTGGTCGAGGACGGTCACCACGGCGGCAAGGGCTCCGACGCCCATGCCGCCACGGTCATCGGCGACACCGTCGGCGACCCCTTCAAGGACACCGCCGGCCCGGCGATCAACCCGCTGCTCAAGGTGATGAACCTCGTCAGCCTGCTCATCGTCGCGGCGATCGTGAACCTGTCCTACGGCAAGGACGCGCAGGACTGGCTGCGGATCCTCATCGCCGTCGCGGCAGCGCTCGGCATCGCCGTGGCCGTCTACGTCTCCAAGCGGCGCCCCGTCGCGATCGAGAGCAACGGCCAGCCCGAATCCGTCTCGGCGGGTGTCGGCAGCGGATTGGGCTAGACCGGGCAAGTCCCCGCTTGCGGACCGGCGCTGCAGCCGTCACCACGACGCCGCAGCGCCGGTCCCCCGGCCGCGGCGCGCCCTCGCCTGGACTGACTGGAGCGAGGGAGGAACGACCGAGTGCAGGGAGGGAAGGCGAGGGTTACGAGCGCCGCGGCACGCGCGAGCGGAGCGAGCGCCATCAAGCACAGCCATTGGTACTGTGCCGCGGGTGCGCGACCTGACCGACCTTCCCCACCGACTCCGCGAGGCGCTGGTTGCCGCCCGGTTCACCTATGACGAGGTCGCGGAGCTGCTCGGCCCGCTGGCTCACGCGGCTCTGGGTCGCAACGAGACGACGCCGGGCCTGCGCCGGACCCGTGGGGGGAGCCCGCTCGAGACCTTGGTGCGGCTCTTCCTGCTGCAGACGCCGGTGCCGCTCGCGGACGCGGAGGCGGCGCTTCCGCGGCTCGTCGACCGCCTGGCGGTCGAGGGGCTGCTCGAGCAGTCCGTCGGGGAGGTCGCGGCTCGCATGGACGTGCGGCCCTACGGCACCGACGGGGGCGGCGCCGGCGGCAACCTGTGGGTCGTCTCCGACTTGACGCCCGGACTGGACGGCGCGCCGCAGCGGGTGGGCAGCGACTACGTGCTGGGCATCAGCCCGGCCTCCACCTCCCTGGCCCAGCTCACGATCCGCGACCGGGTCAGCCGCAGCCTCGACCTGGGCACCGGATGCGGCGTGCAGGCGCTGCACCTGGCGGCGCACTCGGGACAGGTCGTCGCCACCGACGTCAACACCCGGGCGCTGTGGATGACACGGTTCAACGCCGCCCTCAACGAGCTGGGCCACAACATCGAGGTGCGCGAGGGCTCCTTCTTCGAGCCGGTGCGCGGCGAGCGTTTCGACCTCATCGCGACAAACCCGCCGTTCGTCATCTCTCCCGCCACCGGCGAGCGCCTGGTCTACCGGGACTCCGGCCTGCCGGGCGACCGGGTCGTCGAGGACATCGTGCGCGCGGCCCCCGAGCGGCTCAACGACGACGGTTGGTGCCAGATCCTCGCCAACTGGATCATCGCCCGCGACACACCGTGGGACGAGCGTCTCGAGTCCTGGATGAGCGAGGAGGTCGACGCGTTCGTGGTGCAGCGCGAGGTCCTCGACCCGGCGGCCTACGTGGAGCTCTGGCTGAAGGACTCCGGCCACCACCCCTCGACCGGGACCGGTCACCTCGACGACTACCGGCTGCGCTACGACACCTGGCTCTCCTGGATGGAGGAGCAGGGCATCGAGGGCGTCGGCTTCGGCTGGATCAACCTCCACAAGAGCGGCGCGGAGACGCCCCGGCGTGAGCTGATCGAGTGGCCCTACGACGTCGAGCAGCCGATCGCGCCGGCGATCGAGGCGTGGGGCCGTGCCGTCCGGGCAGAGGTCGACGCCGAGTCGCGCCTGGTGCTCCCCGTCGACGTCCAGCAGGAGACCGTCGGAGCGCCCGGCGCCGAGGACCCGACCGCCGTCGTGCTGCGCCAGCACCACGGACTGCGCCGTGCGCGCCAGGTCGACACCGTGACGGCCGCCTTGGTGGGCGCCTGCGACGGTGATCTCCCTCTCGGTCGCCTGCTCGACGCCATCAGCCAGCTGCTCGAGCTGGACCCGGCGAGCACGCGGGCGACGTACGAGCCCATCGTCGAGGAGCTCGTCGCCGAGGGGTTCCTGGTCGTCGCGAGCTGACGCCATGGCTACGAAGCGACCTGCGCCGCGGCGACCGCCTGGTCGCGCACGCGGATGAGCTGAGCGCGAACCCGGGCGGTGAGCAGATCGGCGTGCCCCAGTGCCAAGAGCTCGGGAAGCTGCCGCTGCGACATCCAGGGGCGCGAGATGTCGTGCCAGGGCCAGAACCCGCGCAGCGTCTGCGTCACGGGTCCGGCGTAGTTCGAGGGCGTCTGCGAGACGGTGAAGAACTCCCGCAGCGATGACTGGCGGACCGCGCCCTTCGTGCCGACCAGGCCGTTGGCCGAGGCAAGCGCGTGACAGATCCCCGCCGCCACCTGCGTCGAGGGACGAGCGCCCAGCACGACCAGCGGCTCCAGCTCCCACAGCCGCAGCAGCGCCCGCCTGAACGCCACCCCGATCTCGGCGTCGAAGAAGCGCTCCGCCGCGGCGTCCAGCAACGCGGCGACCGCCTCGAGGCGCTCTCGGTCGGAAGGCGACTCCACGAGCGGGAGGTCCAGGCCGTCCACGGTCAGTGGACGGGCGTCCAGGTCGGCGACGGCGCCGGCGCCCCCGACGACCGAGCCCAGCCACTCCAGGGCGATCTCATGCTCCTTCTTCTCCGGTGTGCGAGGCTCCCGCAGCTCCCTCTCGAGGCGGTCGATGATCTTGAGCGCGCGCTCCACCAGCGACGCGCAGTCGAAGCAGTAGCCGTGGCGCTCGTCCTCGAGCCGGTAGTCGATCTCGTCGTACATTGTGTGACCTCCGATGGTGTGGAAGTCGTCGTCCGCACACCATCGAACACCCCTCCACCGACACTCGTGTGAGGCTCAGGTGGTGGATGGCGTCGGAGGGCGACTGGACAGCAGGCGCTACCGTGGTCCGCCGTGAGGCCCCGCACGGGGCCGGCGAGAGCGAGTAGGAAGAGCAGCAGTGGCGCACAAGTTGGTGATCGTCGAGTCCCCGGCGAAGGCCCGCACCATCGGCGGGTACCTCGGCCAGGGGTATGTCGTCGAGTCCTCCATCGGCCACATCCGCGACCTCCCGCAGAGTGCCGCCGACACCCCGGCCAAGATCAAGGACAAGCCGTGGGGCCGCCTCGCCGTGGACGTCGACAACGGCTTCGAGCCGTTCTACGTCGTGCCGCGCGACAAGAAGAGCCACATCTCCAAGCTCAAGAGCCTGCTCAAGGACGCCGACGAGCTCTTCCTCGCCACCGATGAGGACCGCGAGGGAGAGGCGATCGCCTGGCACCTCCTCGACGAGCTGAAGCCGAAGAACATCCCGGTGAAGCGGATGGTCTTCCACGAGATCACCAAGTCGGCCATCCAGGCGGCCGCCGAGAACCCACGTGAGCTCGACATGGACCTCGTCGAGGCTCAGGAGACCCGCCGCATCCTCGACCGTCTCTACGGCTACGAGGTCTCGCCGGTCCTGTGGAAGAAGATCTCCTCCGGCCTCTCGGCAGGCCGCGTGCAGTCGGTAGCGACCCGGCTCGTGGTCGACCGCGAGCAGGAGCGGATGGACTTCAAGGTCGCCTCCTACTGGGACATCGACGGCACCTTCGACGCCGGCAGTGCGGCCGACCAGCGGATGTTCCCGGCCCGGCTGTGGACCGTCGACGGCTCCCGCGTCGCCTCCGGCAGCAGCTTCGGGCCGGACGGCCAGCTGAAGGTCTCGACAGGCTCGACCACCGGCCGAGACGGCGTCGTCCATCTCGACCGCACCCGGGCCGAGGCGCTCGTCGCGGCGCTGGCAGACACGACGTACGACGTCCGCACGGTCGAGTCGCGGCCCTACCGCCGCAGCCCGTATGCGCCGTTCCGGACCACGACGCTGCAGCAGGAGGCCTCGCGCAAGCTCGGCATGAGTGCGAGCGTGACGATGAGCGTCGCGCAGCGGCTCTACGAGAACGGCTTCATCACCTACATGCGTACCGACAGCATCAGCCTGTCGGACACCGCCATCACCGCGGCGCGGCGCCAGGTCCAGGAGCTGTACGGCGGCGAGTATCTGCCGGACGCGCCCCGCACGTATGCGAGCAAGGTCAAGAACGCCCAGGAGGCGCACGAGGCCATCCGCCCGGCTGGTGACAGCTTCCGGACGCCCGCGCAGACGGGGCTGACCGGTGACCAGTTCCGGCTCTACGAGCTCATCTGGATGCGCACCGTCGCCTCGCAGATGAAGGACGCCGTTGGCCAGTCGGTGACGATCCGGATCGGCGGAGCGGCGGCGACCGGCGAGGACGTCGTCTTCTCCGCGAGCGGCCGCGTCATCACGTTCCACGGCTTCCTCAAGGCCTACGTCGAGGGCACCGACTCCGCCGACCAGAGCAGCGACGACGCCGAGACCCGGCTGCCGAACCTCTCCGAGGGCGACCGCGTCACCGCCGCGACACTGCGGGCCCAGGGGCACGAGACGAAGCCGCCCGCGCGCTACACCGAGGCGACGCTCATCAAGGAGCTCGAGGACCGCGAGATCGGCCGCCCGTCGACGTACGCCTCGATCATCGGGACGATCCTCAACCGCGGCTATGTCTACAAGAAGGGCACCGCGCTGGTGCCGGCGTGGATCGCCTTCTCGGTGGTGCGGCTGCTGAAGGAGCACTTCCCGCGGCAGATCGACTACGACTTCACCGCCTCGATGGAGCGGGCGCTCGACGAGATCGCCGGTGGCCGCAGCACCCGGCAGGACGAGCTGGGCGAGTTCTACTTCGGCTCCGACCGGCATGAGGGCCTCAAGGCACTCGTCGAGGGGCTGGGCGAGATCGATGCCCGTGAGCTGGCGACGTACCCGATCGGGGGTGAGGAGACCGGCATCCAGCTGCGGGTCGGCAAGTACGGCCCCTACCTCGAGGGCCCTGGGGATGACGGGACGCCGCTGGCGGTGCGCGCCAACGTGCCCGACGACCTCCCGCCGGACGAGCTGACGGTGGAGAAGGCGAAGGAGCTGCTCGCCAACCCGGCCGGCGAGGAGGTCCGCCTCGGCCGGCACCCCGAGACCGGGCTGGAGGTCGTGGCGAAGAACGGCCGGTTCGGGCCCTACGTGACCGAGCTGCTCCCTGAGGACGCCCCCAAGAGCGCGAAGGCGCGCACCGGGTCGCTGTTCAAGTCGATGAGCCTCGACACGATCACCTTGGCCGACGCGGTCAAGCTGCTCACGCTGCCGCGCGTGGTCGGCGTGGGCGAGGACGGCGAGGAGATCACGGCGCAGAACGGTCGCTACGGGCCGTATCTGAAGAAGGGCACCGACTCGCGCTCGTTGGCGAGCGAGGACCAGCTGCTGACGATCACGCTCGACGAGGCGTTGCGCATCTACGCCCAGCCCAAGCAGCGCGGTCGTGCGGCCGCCGCCGCGCCGCTCAAGGAGCTCGGCAACGACCCGGTGTCGGGCAACCCGGTGGTCATCAAGAGCGGCCGCTTTGGGGAGTACGTCACCGACGGCGAGTTCAACGCCACCCTGCGACGCGATGACTCCGTCGACGCCATGACGCTGGAGCGCGCCGCGGAGCTCCTTGCCGAGAAGCGCGCCAAGGGTCCGGCGAAGAAGGCGACCAAGCGGGGCGCGAAGAAGACGACGGTCAAGAAGGCGCCCGCCAAGAAGACCGCGAAGAAGGCGGCCAAGAAGGCGTGAGGATCCGCGTGGCTCCGACCGGGGTGGTCGTCATCCCCAGGGGTGTGGCGCAGAGGGCGTTGTCCATGCCACCACGTAGGTTGGCCGCGTGAGCTTCCCCGGGGTCTTCGCCGAGCGCGGCGTCTTCGTGTGCTTCGAGGGCGGCGAGGGGTCCGGCAAGTCGACCCAGTCGCGGCTGTTGCGCGACGCGCTGACGGCCGAGGGCTACTCGGTGCTCCTCACCTTCGAGCCCGGGGACACCGTGGTCGGGCGGGAGCTGCGGCGCATCGTGCTGAGCCCCGAGACCGGGCAGCTGGACGACAAGACCGAGGCGCTGATCTACGCCGCCGACAAGGCCGAGCATGTCGAGACCGTGGTGCTGCCGGCACTCGCGCGCGGCCAGGTCGTCGTCACGGATCGCTACGTCGACTCCACGCTCGCCTACCAGGGAGCCGGTCGATCCCTGGCGGTCGCAGAGGTCGAGCAGGTCGCCCGCTGGGCGACCGGAGACCTGCGTCCCCATCTGACCGTGGTCCTCGACCTCGAGCCGTCCGCGGGGCTGGGTCGCTTCGAGGGCCGGGACCGGATCGAGGGGGAGTCGCTGGAGTTCCACGAGCGCGTCCGGGAGGCGTTCGTCGCGATGGCGAAGGCCGACCCCGACCACTACCTCGTGCTCGACGCACGAGCACCGGTGGAGGAGATCGCCAAGGCGATCCGCGAGCGCCTCTCGCCCCTGCTCGAGCAGGCCTCGCGATGAGCACCCTGCCCCACGTCGCGCCCTCCGGCACCGCAGGTGCCGTGTGGAACACCCTCGTCGGCCAACGTCGGTCGATCGAGGTGCTCCGCGCGGCGGCAGCCGGTCGGGGCATGACCCATGCGTGGCTGTTCACCGGTCCGCCGGGGTCAGGCCGGTCCAACGCGGCGGTCGCCTTCGCGGCGGCGCTGCAATGCCCGGAGGGCGGCTGCGGCGTGTGCCACGAGTGCCACACCGTGCTGGCCGGAAGTCACGCCGACGTGAGCGTCGTGCGCACCGAGAAGCTCTCCATCGGCGTCGACGAGGTGCGCGACCTGGTCCGTCGCTCGGCGCTCGCGCCGGTCGGCCGCCGCTGGCAGGTGATGATCGTCGAGGACGCCGACCGCCTCACCGAGCAGGCCAACAACGCGCTGCTCAAGGCGATCGAGGAGCCGACTCCGCACACCGTGTGGATCCTGTGTGCGCCGACGGTCGAGGACCTGCTGCCGACCATCAGGTCCCGTTGCCGGCTGGTCACCCTGTCGACGCCGACGACCGAGGAGGTCGCGGGCTTCCTCCGGGCTCGCGACGGCGTGGGCGAGGCACTGGCGATGTCCGCCGCCCGCGCCAGCCAGGGTCACATCGGCCGTGCTCGAGCGCTGGCGCGAGACGAGGCCACCCGCAACCGCCGCCGAGACGTCGTGAGCATCCCGACGAAGCTGACCAGTCTCGGTGCCTGCATGCGTGCTGCGGAGGGCCTGGTCGAGGTCGCGAAGGCCGAGGCGGAGGCCATCACCAGTGAGCTCGACGCCCGGGAGAAGACGGACCTCGACGCGGCGTACGGCGTGGTCGAGCGCGGCCGTCGCCCCCGGGAGTATGGTCCGGCGCTCAAGCGGCTCGAGGACTCCCAGAGGACCCGTGCCAAGCGGCGCGTGCTCGACGTGGTCGACCGCGGCCTCATGGACCTCGTCAGCGTCTACCGCGACGCCATCGCGCTGGCCAGCGGCGCTCCTGGTGCGCTGGTCAACGAGGACATGCGCCGGGACATCCAGGGGATCGTCCGCAGCTCGACGCCGGAGCTGAACGTGCAGCGCATCGCCGCGGTGTTCGAGGCGCGGGAGCAGATGCTCGAGTTCAACGTCCAGCCCGCGCTCGCGCTCGAGTCGATGATGATCGCGCTTCGGTCCTCCGACGAGGCGCTGTGAATCGCCTCGTCGCACTGCTGCTCGCGCTTGCCTTGGTGCTCGGCGGTGGAGGGCTGGTCGCGCTCACGCTGCTGCGGTCCGACCACGGCTCGGCCACCTCCTCACCGCCGGTCGGATCGGCACCGCCGACCCAGACCGCGCAGACCGGCGCTCGAGAGGCGCCCGACGCCGCTCTGCAGCCCTTCTACGACCAGCACCTCGACTGGACGAAGTGCCGCAAGTCGTTCTGGTGCGCGACGCTCGAGGTGCCGCTCGACTACGCGCATCCCTCCGGTGAGAAGATCCGGCTCGCGCTCCTCTCCGCACCGGCGACCGGCAAGCGGATCGGCGCGATGGTCGTCAACCCGGGTGGCCCCGGCGCGCCGGGGACGGACTACGCCGAGGCGAGCTCCCGCGCCTTCCGTGCTCCGCTTCGCGCGCACTACGACATCGTCGGCTTCGACCCGCGCGGCACGGGAGCCAGCGACCCGGTCGACTGCCTGAGCGACAAAGACCTGACCGCGTTCCTCGCGGCCGACCCCGATCCCGACACCCCGCAGGAGGAGTCGGGCTTCTTCACCGCGGCCCACCAGATGGGCGCCGGCTGCGCGAAGCGGTCCGGCGAGATCGCCGCGCATGTGTCCACCGCCGAGGCGGCCCGCGACATGGACGTGCTCCGGGCGGCGCTCGGGGAGGCCAAGATGACGTACTTCGGCGCGTCGTACGGCACCAAGCTGGGGGCGACGTACGCCGACCTCTTCCCCACCCGCGTCGGGCGCTTCGTGCTGGACGGCGCTCTCGATCCCGCGCTCCCGGCCCGCGAGCTGAACCTCGAGCAGGCCCACGGCTTCGAGACCGCGCTGCGTGCCTATGTCGCGAACTGCACGAAGTCGCCGGGCTGCTTCCTCGGCTCCACGGTCGATGAGGGCACCGGCCGGATCCGGTCGTTCTTCTCCCAGCTCGACAGCAGGCCGCTCCCCACCAAGGACGGGCGTGAGCTGACCGAGGGGGACGCGTTCCTGGGCCTGGCGCTGCCGCTCTACTCCCGGGACTACTGGCTCCTGCTCAGCACCGCCCTCAAGTCGGCCTTCGCCGGTGACGGCACTGCGGTGATGCTGCTGGCGGACGCCTACGCCGAGCGCACCGGTGACACCTACGACAACAACTCCGCCGAGGCGATCTACGCCATCAACTGCCTGGACGACCCGTGGGCGCGGCGTACGCCGGCCGAGGTGAAGGCCGACATCCCCGCCTTCGAGACGGCCTCGCCGACCTTCGGCCGGGCCTTCGCGTGGATGGGCGCGTCGTGCTCGGGGCTGGAGGAGCCGACGACATCGAAGCCCCATGCGGTGCACGCGAAGGGCGCGGCTCCCATCGTCGTCACCGGCACCACCCGCGACCCCGCCACTCCACTGCAGTGGGCGAAGAACCTCGCCTCCGAGCTGGACTCCGGCGTGCTCATCACCCGCGACGGCGACGGCCACACTGCGTACAACTCCGGCAACGCCTGCGTCGACTCCGCTCTCGAGGACTATCTGATCGACGGCAAGGTGCCGCGCAACGGGCTGGCGTGCTGATGTGAAGTGCTGAATCGCCGCGGCGCCGGTCTTGCCTGGACGAAGTGAGCGAGGGAGGAACGACCGAGCGGAGCGGAGGAAGGCGAGACCTGGCGGGCGTCGCGGCCCACGCCAAAGCGAAGCGGAGGCGCAAGACTACAGAGCCTCGGCGACCTCCTGCATGCGTGCGGTCGCGAGCTCGATCATCAGCTGCGCGGCCGGGGAGAGGGTCGCGTCGGCGCGGTGCACGATCGCGAAGGTGTCATAGAGCTTCGGTCGAAGTGAGACCCAGCCGGCGTGTGGTGCCAGCCGCGGCAGGAGCTGCTCGGCGGCACCTCGGGGCACGACGGAGTCGGCCAGTCCCATGCCGACCAGCTCAACAGCCGTCTCGACGTCCTCCACCTCGACCCGGGTGGTCGGGTTGCGACCGCCCTCATGGAGCATCCGCCGGAGGAGGGTGCGGATCGAGTCGACTTGACGCCAGGTGGTCTCGGGCATGACCAGCGAGGCAAGCGAGAGTCGGTGCGCGGTCACGGGCGCCGCCAGGTGGGCAGGGTCGGCGCTGATGTAGACCAGCTCGTCGCGGGCCACCGGCGTCACCGTCATGCCCTCGCTCTCGAGATTCGCGACGGCGATCATCGCCACCTCGAGCCGGCCTCGACGCAGGTCCTCGTGCACCGCGATGGAGTTCTGCCCGATGAGCTCGACCCGCACGCCGGGATAGCGCGCGAGGACGTCGGCGACCAGCTGAGCGCCGAAGTAGAGCCGCGCGGAGCCGAACATCCCGAACCTGATCGTGCCGGCCTCGAACTGCTTCACGCTCTGGACGGCGCGTCGCGCGTCGTTGGCCGCCGCGAGCGTCCGCTCGGCGTGTGGGCGCAGCTCGTCGGCGACGGTGGTGGCAACGACGCCCCTCCCTACCCGTCGGAACAGCTGGACGCCCAGGGTCTTCTCCAGGCTGCGGATCTGCTCGGAGACCGACGGCTGGGCGTAGCCGAGCTCATCGGCCGCCGCGGTGAGCGAGCCGAGCTCGTACGTCGCCAGGAAGCAGCGGAACTGATGCAGCGAAAGCATAGGTCAACCCTATGCCTGGCCTCGGAAAGAGAGGCTACCTCTATGAGTTGAGCTCGTTGAGAATTGAAGCATGTTCGCGCACCACTGCTCCGCCTGCGAGGCGACCTACCTCATCTTCGAGAGCCAGCTGATCTCCATGACCAACACGTCGAGTGGCATCGAGCTTCGCTTCGCCTGCTGGTGCGGTGCCGAGCAGACCACGATCACGGGCCGCCTCGCCGGCCGCCGTACGGCCGACGCCGTCGCCGCCTGACCCTCCCGTTCCCGCTGCTGGTCGGCTCGAACGGTGGGCGTCGACGTCACGTCGCCTGCCGGGTGCGCCGCTCGTTCGACGCGCTCGTGCCTCCCGACGGCCCCGCCGGTTTCGTCGCCCGGCGGGGTCGTCGGTATGCTTCCCGCGTTGCCCGGTCACCGGCCGGTAAGCACGCCGCCTTAGCTCAGTCGGTAGAGCAACTCACTCGTAATGAGTAGGTCGTCAGTTCGATTCTGACAGGCGGCTCCGGAAAACCGCGCTTGACCTGCGGAAACGCAGGAAGAGGGCGCTTTGATTCGCACGTCGGAATGCACCTGATTGCACCGGAACGGCCGAAAGTCCCAACACTGTCCCACTTTTCCCGTCCGTGCACGTCGGTGCGGGGCGATGCAGGTGTCGTGGCACGAAGGCACCACCGATCTCGTCGCGATGACGGTGGACCAGGTTCTCGCGCTCCTATTCGGTTGAGGTTGTGAGCGGTCGCTGTGGCAAGGGTGGCCAGACACGCTGCTGCCCGCTCCCCAGAGGACAGCACTTGCCGTTGGTCACTTGTCGTGAGCCCCCACGGTCACGCCATACGCGAGCACCCGCGCAGCGAGAAACCTGTGTCGACCGACCCGGGCTACCGAGGAGTGCGGGCGCAGGCAGCTGCACCGTCGGGCGCCTGGTCTCAGTGGCGGGCACGGACCAGCGCGTCCGCTAATCCATCACAGGGGCCAGCTGAGGGGCAGTAGTTGATTGCTGTACTGACCGTCTGTCCGGTTTGGCCCGGGGTATGCGCGATAAGGTGTCCTTATGACGCTGCTGGCCGAGTATCGCGATGCGCGGCGCGATGAGGAGGTCGCGCGGCTGCGTCGTGTGCTCGCGTTGCGCGCGATGGTGGCGACGGGCATGTCGCAGCGTCAGATCGCTGCCTCGGTCGGCATCACGCAGCCGGCCGTCAGCCAGCAGCTCAAGTTCGCGAGTGAGCTGGCGAGCGTGCATCCCGAGCTGCTGCTCGATGCAGCGGCTCCGATCCTCAAGGCCCTTGCTGGCGAGCGCGGCTACACGCGAATCGCGGTCTTCGGATCCGTGGGGCGTCGGCAAGCGCGGGCGGACTCTGACATCGACCTGCTGGTCGAGCCGGCCGCCGGCACGTCGTCGTTCGAGTTCGTCGCCTTCAAGCATTTGATCGAGGACGTGCTCGGCCGCGAGGTCGACCTGATCTCGTACGGCAGCCTGACGCCGAAGCTTGATGACGACATCCGTCGCGAGGCGGTGCTCCTGTGATGGATCGCAAGGTCGCGAAGGAGTTGCTGCACATCCAGGGTTGGCTCGATCGGGTCGACGAAGTCGTCGACCGTGGGGAGAGGGCCTATCTTGCGGATGCGTTGATTCAAGAGGCCGGCGACTCGCTGATGATGAAGATCGGGGAGGCTGCGAACCGACTCGCGAAGATGGAGGTCCTCGAGCCGGATGGGGTGCTTTGGGCGCTGGCCGTTGCCAACCGCAACTTCCTGACCCACCAGTACGACCAGATCAACCGCTCGCTGACGTGGTTCACCCTTGCCCGAGACCTTCCGGCATGGAGGGAGTCGCTTCGCGCGTTGGTCGCGGAGGCGGTAGCAACGATCGACGAAGCCGAGCAACGCTGGTTCGAGCGCCCTCCGCGAACCCCCCAGGAACAACAGGAGCCGGCCGCACTCCACCCGCGGCGTGTCAGCCTCGAGCACCGTCATCGTGGTGCCCAGATCCAGCGAACGCCACCGGCGACGGCCAGGGCCGGCGTCGTAGCCAGGACACCGGTCGCGACACAGCCCGCACCGGCCACGCTGCCGGCTGTTGGGCCGCACGTGAACGACCACGACCTCCGCGTCCTCGTCGAACTCGACCCGCTCAAATGACCGTCTGCTCGACCCCGAGCAGACCTCGCCATGGGCTGACATCACGCACGCCGCTCTCCTGTGCACCTGGTTCCTGTTCCTAGACAGCTCAGAAACCTAGACAGGAAGCGGCGTGCGGCTCGTTCAGGCTCGCCCAACCACCCACAGGTACGTCACAAGAGCCACTTTTCCCGCGGTTCGCGTCGGCGCAGAGGCGTCGCCTGACCGCACGGTGAGGCCGCCGCTCAGTGTCATGAGCGACGGCCTCGGGGCCTGTTTCTGGCGGCCGTTGACGCGGCTAGCACGGCTCGACGATCGAAAGCGCGCCGAAGAACTGGTCAAGGACATGCCGCACGTCGGGAGCGATGGTGCGGTGGGCAACGTAGTGCTGGAAGGTCACGCTCGGGTCGGTGTGTCCGAGCTGCCAGCGGTCCGCATCGAGGGACACCTCGTGGGCAATCCGGCCGGCACAGAGGTTCCGCCGTGTCCGCTCCAGAAGCCCGTCCGTCGGATCGGTCTCATCGTCGAGGGGTGCCGACACGACACCTGTTCCTCGCACCGCGATTGAAGGCGCCGTGTGCGTTGCGGTCTTCAGGTGCGCGGTGATGGGTCGACCTAGCCGGCGTTCGTCTAGGAACGCGACGACATCCCGCCAAGCGGCGAGGCTCGGTGAGAAATTCTAGTAGTAAGAATCAATGATGCGCTTGACAGAATTGTCCCACCTGCACACGATGTACGGGCGAGGCCGAGAGAAGGGTCGATCGCCGGTCGTCGCGGAGAGGCGCGCCGCCGCACATTCATGGGATGGAGAGCCACTGATGACAACCAGTACCGGAGAGATCCCGGACCTTCCTGCGACCGGGTTGCCGCTGTACCGCGACTTGATCGACTACGACGCGCTCTACCGCAGGTTCCCTCTTCCTGACGTCTGGGCGTCAACCGTCTTCAAGTGGCCGGCCGAGCGGGTGCGAGAGCTCCAGAACCAGCGCTTCCTCGAACTGATGAACGACGTCGCGGGCAACCCCTTCTACGAGCGGCTCTGGCGTTCAGTCGGAGTGTCAGCAGCCGACATTCGAAGCCTCGACGACATCGGCAAGCTCCCGACGTTCTCGTCCGAAGACATCAAGAACAGCCAGCAGCAGTACCCGCCCTTCGGCGACATCCACAACATCTCCCAGGCGGACCTCGTTCGCTCGCCGGTCAAGATCCAAACGAGCGGCGGAACCACCGGGAAGCCACGTCCGACGCTGTACGGCCCGGCTGAGTGGGAACTCAATGGCCTGACGTGCGCACGCGGCCTCTATCTCGCAGGTGGGGGACCCGGTGACATCCTCCAGATCCCGGCAACACTCAGCCTGGCGAATCTCGGGTGGGGCTTCTATCAGGCCGCCCACCACTACCTCGGTATCAGCCCTCTCACGACCGGCAGCGGCGTCGTCACGAACTCGCGCAAGCAGATGGAGACGGCCTTCGACTACGGAACGAACCTCTGGGTGTCGTTCCCCGAGTACCTGCTCCACCTTGCAAAGACCGCCCGGGAAGAGCTTGGGCGCGATCCCCACGACTTGAAGACGAAGGCGATCCTGTCCTTCCTCGGCCCTGACACTGACAACCTCCTCCGGCAGAGTCTCGAGGAGGCCTGGGGATGCCCGGTGCTCGACATCTACGGCACCCACGAGATGGGGCTGGGGGCGTTCGAGGGGCCCGAGCAGGATGGGCTCTATCTGATGGAGGACACCATCTACGTCGAGGTATGCGACGTGGACACCGGCGAACCCGTTCCGAACGGAGAGGTCGGGAACCTCGTGGTGACGATGCTCCACCGCCGGCTCCCACCGATGATCCGCTTCAACACCTGCGACCTCGGTCGGATCGTCTCCGATCAGCCGTCCGTTCTCGGCAGCTCCTACCGTCGGATGGACAAGTTCCTCGGGCGTAGCGACGACATGGTGAAGCTCCGCGGTGTGAACCTCTACCCGATGGCATGCCTGACTGCGGTTCGTAGCGACGAGCGCACGTCGGGTGAGTGGGTGTGCATCCTCGAGCGGGGCGAGGCCGGCGGCGCCCCGCGCGACGAGATGACAGTGAAGGTCGAACTGCTCCCCGGGGTCCGGGACCTGACCGGGCTGAAGGACCACCTGGCCAAGAGGCTCAAGGAAGACCTCGGAGTGAAGGTCGACGTCGAGCTTGTGCAGAACGGCGAGATCGATGATCTCGCCAACCTGCGCCGCGAAGGCAAGCCGAAGCGGCTGATCGACATGCGCGACCTCTCTGGGGCAGGACGTGACCGCCGATGACGGAGTCTCTGACGACCCCCGATCGGTACGCCCGATACCAGCATCTCCTCGTCGACATGCCGTTCGCCCGGGTGCTTCGGATCCGCATGAACAATCCCGGGAAGCTCAACTCGATCACCATGCCGGCGCACGGCGAGCTCGTCGACATCTGGCGAGATATCGACAGTGACCCCGAGGTGTCGGCCGTCATCTTGACCGGCGAAGGCAAGGCATTCTCGGCCGGCGGCGACTTCACGATGGTGCAGGCAGTCATCGACGACTTCCAGACACGAGCTCAGGTCTGGAAGGAGACGAGGGATCTCGTCTACAACATCATCAACTGTTCCAAGCCGGTTGTGAGTGCAATCCGAGGCCCGGCGGCAGGCGCAGGTCTGGTCTGCGGGCTCCTCGCGGACGTGTCGATCGTTGCCAGCGATGCCGTGATTGTTGACGGCCACACTCGGCTGGGTGTGGCGGCCGGAGACCACGCTGCGATGGTGTGGCCACTCCTGTGCGGTATGGCGAAGGCGAAGTACTACCTGCTGACGTGCGACAGGCTCACCGGGGCCGAAGCCGAGCGAATCGGCCTGGTGTCTATCGCAGTCGACGACGCTGACCTCGATGCCAAGGCAGCCGATGTCGCAGTCCGGCTCGCGAGCGGAGCGCAGTCGGCCATCCGTTGGACGAAGTACGCGCTGAACAACTGGCTGCGTCAGGCCGGGCCCACGTTCGATGCATCGCTGGGCCTCGAGATGATGGGGTTCGGTGGCCCCGAGGTTCGAGAGGGCCTCGCGTCCCATCTTGAGCGCAGGCCTCCAGCGTTTCCCCCGGAGTGCCCACTTTGATCTCTCCGGTCACTGTCGTCGCACGCAACTTTGCGACCGGATCTGCGAACAAGGTTCACGACGGCGCGGTGGCCCGACAGCTCGGCTACTCGGGAGCGCTCGTTCCTGGCGTCGAGCTGTTCGAGCACCTTGCTCGCGTACCACTGGCGCACTTCGGACCCGACTGGTTCGAACGCGGAGAACTGTCTGCTCGATTCCGTAGGCCCGTGTATGAAGGCGCGCCCGTGGTCGTCACAGCGCTCGAGCGTGGAGACCGGCTCGAGCTGTCTGCCGAGGTGGATGGGGTGCAGTGCGTCGAGGGAGTGGCATCGCTCCCCGCGCAAGACTCCTCGCCGCCGGCGGGCCTTCAGCCGGTGCCGCCGCCACCCCCAGGACTCCTCCCGCCGGCGGATGAGGAATCGCTGGCTCCGGGCGTCCGACTCTCGATCGGGCCACGCCAGATCTCTCGGGCCGATTCCGCTGCCTATCTGGCGGCGGTCGATGAGGGCGACTCGTTGTATGCGGAGCACGGAATCGTCCCGCCAGGGCTACTGCTCCGTCTGTGCCATCGCCTGGTCGACGAGAACGTGGTCCTGGGGCCCTGGATCCACACGTGGAGCCGTCTCAGAAGTCTCGCACCGGCTCGCGTCGACTCGCGCTTCACCGCACTAGCGACTGTGAAGCGCAACGAGGTCCGGAAGGGACACCACTACGTAGAGCTGGACGCCTTCCTGGTTGCGAACGGCGAGCCGGTTGCAGCAGTCGCCCACGAGGCGATCTACCGCTTGCGCTCAGCGGAACGATCCGACGGCCAGTAACGCCTATTCTGATGAGCAGAATCGAAGGTGTGCTTGACAGAATATAATCGGAGTGGAATTCTCGGTTCAGAGACGGCGAGGGACATGGAACTCGCGTCGACACACACGTCGCGCAGTAGATAGATAGGTGGTTTCTGTGGAGTACTACGGATTTGTTGTCGGTGAGGAAGAGCCGGGAGTTGCCCACTCGGAGACCTACAAGCACATGCTGGATCTGGCGTCCGTCGCTGAAGAGGGCGGCATGGATGGCTGGTTCTTTGCCGAGCACCATGGGGATGGGTACCTCTCGACCACGCCCTCCCCGAACCTCTTGATCGCTGCCGCGAGTCAGACGACGTCGAGCCTGCGACTCGGCGTCATGGTCTCCGTGCTCCCGTACCACCATCCGCTGCGAGCTGCCGAGGAAATCCGCATGCTCGACCAGCTCACGAACGGCCGGCTTGAGGTTGGACTGGGTCGTGGCGCCATTCGGCACGAGCAGCAGGCCTACGGCGTGGAGCGGCAGACGACTTCAGAGCAGTTCGATGCTTCACTCGACGTGCTCATCGAGCTCCTGACGACTGACAGCGCGACCTTCTCGTCGCAGTGGTGGAGCGGCTCGATCGAGAAGATGACGCCGGCGGCCGTTCAGCGCCCGTACCCGCCCCTGTGGGCCGCGGCAGTCAGCCCGAACTCGATCACTCGCGCTGCCCGTACTGGTTCTCACGCGGCGACCACGCTGCTTCCGCTCGACCTCGCAGTCGTGTACCGGTCCGAGTATCACGAGGCGTGGAACGCGGTCCGTCCCGACGAGCCGGTCGGCAAGTTCTCCCACGGGGTGACCATCGCCATCGCCGAGACCCGCAAGGAGGCCGAGCAGAACGCACGAGAGCTCTTGGAGGCCAGGTCGGCCCACTTCCTCAAGCAGATCTCCGACCGGCCCAAGACCGACGACAAGGCCTACGCCCACCACGAGCGAGGCTGGCGCGACTACGTCGACTCGTCGTTCACGCAGCTCGTTGATCGAGGGTGCCTCATCTTCGGGTCGGTCGACGACGCCATCGAGCAGACCAGCCAGATCGTCGAGTCGGGCATCGAGATGCTCACGGTCGTTCCGCAGTTCAGCGGCCTCGACTACTCAGCAGGTCGACGATCGCTCGAGCTGTTCGCCAACGAGGTCATCCCCAAGGCAGATCCGAACCGAGTCGCGATCTCCGCTACGACCGCGAACGCCTGAAGCACCGCACTACTTCCGGGCCCCGGGGCCCTTCCTGTTGACAGTGGAGACCCACATGAAGCAATCCGATCGCGAGCACTCGTCGCGGGCCGATGATGCCGCTACGGATCAGCTTCTGCGCGGCCCAATGGTGCAGGTGGTGGACGGTAAGCATCGCGAGAACGAAGGCGATCTGACCATGGCCGCCGGACACGCGACAGCAGAAGCAATCGCGTTCGTCGTCCACCATCGCACCGGCCTTGTTCGCTCGGCGACGGCGGAGCAGTGCGCTTACAACCCGACATTGCCCTCGATGGTTGCCAAAGGCGACCGGTGTAGATGTCCATGGCACCTGTCCGCCCGGTGCTGTCGGGGCGGCGTGGCCCGTCGGCGTGCGGGACACACCGCGGCCGCCGACGGCCTGGGTCGATTCGCCGCGCCCGCGCCAATAGGTGTCCTGACGGAGCTGGTCCGCGAGGACCACTCCGTGTCTGCCCGCCTGTCGCCGGTCGTGTCGGCGACCCCAGAGAACACCGCCGACGTCGCGTTGCAGTTCGCGAGGGTCGGGCAGACCACCGACAACGTGGAGACCTCATGAGCAGCTCAGTTCAGACGATGCCGACAGAGAAGGAACGCTTCCGGGATGCCATGGCAGCGTTCCCGAGCGGTGTCACCATCGTGACGACCACTGACGCGGATGGGCGGTGGTGGGGCTTCACCGCGACCTCGTTCTGCTCTGTGTCGATGGAGCCACCCCTCGTCCTTGTGTGCCTCGCCCACACGGCTGAGTGCCACCCGGTGTTCGACGCGACAACGCGGTGGATGGTCCACGTGATCCCTCCCGAGCACACTGACCTCGCTATCCGCTTCGCCACGCGGGGTGCCGACAAGTTCGGCGGCTCCGAGTTCGTCGCCTCGGAGAGCGGTCTGCCGGACCTGCCGGATGCAAGCGTCACCCTCGACTGTGACCTCGAGGCGCGGCATGTGGCCGGCGATCACACCATCCTGATCGGCAGAGTTCGAAACACGCGAGTCGGCGACATCGGCCCGGTGACCTACTTCCGCCGCGCATTTCACGCCATTCCCCGTGCCGACGGCACGGGCAACTAGAAGGGAAAGCCATGCCAATCGTGGAGCTGGGTCACACGGGACTGTGGGTGTATGACCTCGACCTGATGCGTGACTTCTATGAGCGAGTCATCGGCCTGACGGTCACTGACGAGGACCCCGAGAAGGGCATCGTGTTCTTCAGCGCCCGACCGGAGGAAGAGCACCACGAGTTCGTTCTCCAGGTGGGCCGTACGGCGGGACTCGGCACCAAGCAACAGCACCAGATCTCATGGCGCGTCGAATCGCTCGACGACATCATCGACTTCCACGGCAAGTTCCGGTCAGAGAACGTGGCCGTCCAGCAGGAAGTCACTCACGGCAATGCCTTCGGCATCTACTTCTTCGACCCCGAGGGAAATCGCAACGAGGTATACCTGAAGATCGACCGCGACGTGCGACAGCCGTTCCGGAAGTCGATCAACCTCGACCAGCCTGTCGACGAGATCTGGGCCGAGGCGGAACGCCTTCTGGCCGAGAGTGGCGACGCTTACCAGCCGGTGGAGTAACGATGCGGTACGCGACGATTGAGCTTCCTGACGGAACGACGCGGCTGTGTCGACTGGAGAACGACACCCTCCAGCCGCTACGTGGGTTCACGGCTCTCGACTCGAACGCCTCGGCGGAGGCCCTGGGCCTCGCAGAGCTCGACGACGTGCCCGGAGTGTCGTTCAATGACGCGCGGTTCGCTCCCGTATGTCGGCCCGAGAAGATCCTGTGTGTTGGGTTGAACTATCGCGCCCATGTGGAGGAGGCCGGCCGCGATATGCCCAGCTATCCAGTTCTCTTTCCCAAGTTCGCCTCGAACCTGGTGGGGCACCAGCAGTCGGTCCAGCTCCCGCCGGAGTCCGCTCAGGTCGACTACGAAGCAGAACTGGCCGTCGTTATCGGAGACACGGCGAGGCGTGTCGGACGCGATAGCGCGATGAAGCACGTCCTCGGCTACACGATCGCGAACGACATCACCATGCGTGACTACCAGTACAAGACGCATCAGTGGATGCAGGGAAAAGCCTGGGACAACTCGACCCCACTTGGCCCGATTCTCGTGACGCCGGACGAGATTGACCCTGCCAACCTCAACGTCGAGATGCGCCTGAACGGCGCGGTCATGCAGTCGTCGAACACCGAGCGGATGATCTTCGACATCCCAACCCTGGTCGCGACCGTCTCCGAATTCACAGAGCTGAATCCTGGCGACGTCATCCTGACCGGTACCCCCTCGGGAGTCGGCTATCGACGCGACCCGCAGGTCTTCCTCTCAGCTGGAGATGTGCTCGAGGTCGAGATCGAAGGCCTCGGTGTACTCAGCAACGACGTTGTCGCCGAGCCTCTCGGGCGGCTCGATCTCTAGGTGCCTTCGAGCGCCGTAACTTAAGTCGGAAGATGTACTCAAAGAGGAGAACTTCGCCATGCTCGCAGCGCGTGCCCACGCCGGCCAGGCCACTTTGGTGCTGGAGGAGATCGATCGTCCCGACGCCGGACCCGGGGAGGTCATCGTCCGTGTGCGAGCGGCGGGACTTGCCCCAGGCCTGTTTCATGTCCTGAAGCACGGCCTGGTGCCTCTTCTGCCTGCTGCTGTCGGGCACGAGATCGCAGGGGATGTCGTCGAGCTCGGCGCCGGGGTCAACGAGCTCGAAGTTGGTCAACGTGTTCGCGTGCACCCGAACCTGACCTGCCGGTCGTGCGAGTACTGTCTGACTGATCGAGAGCAGATGTGCAGCGCCAGTGCGATGATCGGCCATGCCGTCTTCGGCCCGGACGCGATGCCGTTGTACCAGCGCTACCACGCCGGCGGGCTCGCCGAATTCGTCAGAGTGCCGGCCTGGCTAGTCGATCCTCTCCCACCCAACGTCGACTACGACGTGGGGTCGAAGGTCCACGACCTCGCTAACGCGCTACGGGCACTCAAGCTTGCGGACCTCCGGCCCGGTGCGACCTTGGTCGTGACCGCCGCGACTGGTGCCATGGGCCTGGCGACGTTGCGGCTGGCGCCGCTCTTTGGGGTTCGACGTGTGCTCGCCGTGGGGCGATCGAGCGATCGTCTGGAGGCCGTACGTCAGACGGCACCAGGTCTGATCGACGTGGTCGGCCTGGACCAGCTGGACTCGACCTGGGGTGAGTCCGGTGGTCTCACGGCCGCGGTTCGTCAGGCACTCCCGCAAGGAGCTGACGCTGCCATCGACTTTCTGCCGGAAGGACCTGGCTCTGCCCAGGTTCTTGCGGCACTCCGGAACGGAGGAACTCTGGTCCACATGGGCGGTAACCAGGCGCCCATGGGTGCTTTCGCGCCGCTCCTCTTTGCGTGTCATCGGATTGTGGGAACGCGCAATTGCAGCCGAACCGACGCGCAAGCGGTGCTCGCCCTGCTTGGCTCGGGAGTTGTGCGCGCAGACGATCTCATCACGCACACGTATCCCCTGAGCGACGTCAACGACGCGGTTGCATCCCTGCTGGCCCGCAGGGAACCCATCTGGATGGCAACGGTCCACCCGTGACCGTAGGAAGGCACGACATGAACCAGGTAGTGGAGCTCCTTGACCGCTTCGACCGCGCCGCCCCAGTGCGGGCGCTGCAGCGTGATGAGACTCAGCTGTACAAGAAGGCCGTCGCAGGCCCGTTCGGTGACCTCGCGACTGCAACCGAGCTCGTGGAGGTCATCCACGTCGCACCCACCTATACGCCCGGCGAGTTCGTCCCGCCGAAGGTGCTCTTCGAGGCGCCGCGTGCCCGGATCGAATGGCAGCAGATGGACAATCGCCAGCCGCTCTACCACCGCAATCTCGACGTCGACGAGATGTCGTATCAGATCAGCGGCGAGCGGACGCTCATGAGTGAACACGGAACGGTCGAACTCCGTCCCGGAGACTTCGTTCGGCTTCCGGTCGGTGTCTGCCACGACAATTGGGGTCGTGCGGAGTCGCATCTGCTCTGGTACACGCCCGCCGGCGCCACGGAAGAGCAGCCCGCAGACCGAACTGGGCAGGTCCTCATTCCGCCGTTCGAGGGCTGGACTGCCTCGATCGTCAACGAGGGCCTCACCGACTGCTTGGGGGCCCCCGAGCACGTTGTCGTCGCGCAGCGTGCAGATGAGCGTCTGATCCTAGAAGACGCGCACTCGCACAACGACAGGCTGGCCGTCGTCCGGTTGGACCAGGATGGGCCTCGTGACGACGCGCGCCCTACCGAGGCCCGTTGGATCTGGAGTGACGACTTCACTCGCGTCGGAGTGGTCGACTACGGGCGCACCCCTGGCCTCGTCTACGTACGACACAGCGACGCGGATGAGATCCAGTATCAGGTCTCCGGTAACCGTGTGCTGGCCACCCAGCACGGTGTGGTCAACATCAAGCCTGGCGACTTTGTTCGCGTCCCGGTCGGCGTCGCGTTCACCACGATCAGTGATCTCCCCGGGCGATACCTCACGACACTTTCCCTCAATCGGATGCGGCTGAACTGTCCGGCAACACGCGTGGGCGAGCCATGGGACATCCAGGAGGTCGCCAGCGCTCGATCGAAGGTCCTCGAGATGCGGTAGGAGCGCCCGCAGCTGCCGGCGTCTCAGGGTCGACTGCCGATTTTCAAACGAGACCGTCCCGGAACGTCCCACTGTGCTCAACCGTCATGCTTTGAGGTGTGGTCGCTACCAGGCGCGAGCCGACTTCGAGATACGCTCGGAGCCGTCGGCTGGGAGCGCCGACGCGAGAGACCGACGGAGGACCAATGGCATCGAGGCCCAGCAACGAGACGGGGCCCCAGTACCCGATCGAGTCGGTCGACCGGGCGCTCCGGCTCCTCCTCATGTTTCAGGATCAGCCCAGTATCCGGATCGTCGACGTTGCGAAGGTGCTGGGTGTAGCACCTTCGACGGTCCATCGAACGCTGGCGATGCTTCTTGAGTACGGATTCGTCAAGAAGGACGATGGCAGCCGCGCCTACGTCATGGGCGAGGTGTTGGTGGATCTCGGCATCCGTGCGCTCAGTGGTTGGGACATTTCGGATCGTGTCCGTCCGTTCATGACGGAGGCTGTGGTTCGCCTGCACGAGACCATCGAGCTCGGAGTCCTGCGCGGTCGTGAGGTTCTCTTCATCGCCGAGGTCGAAGGTGAACAAATGGTCCACGTCCGCAGTTCGCTCGGCAGGCGCGTCCCGGCATTTAGTTCGTCGATCGGTCGGGTACACCTCGCGGAGTACACCGCGCCCCAGTTGGGGTCGCTGTATCCCAACAGTCCGATCCGCGACGCAGACTCCGGCAGGTCGATGACCAAGAGCGCATTGGAGAAGACGCTCGCTGAGGTTCGTGAGAAGGGCTACGCGACGAACCGGCCGTTCGACGACGCTGGTTTTCTCTCGATCGCGGTGCCTGTTCGGCGCGGCGGCCGGGTCGTCGCGGGCCTCGGTGTCGCCTTGCCGACCCAGCGCCTCGAGGCCGACTGGGAAGAACGCGCGACAACCGAGTTGACTGAAACGGCCAAGAGGATCGAGCTCTCGTTCGAGGAGGACGACGCGAGCTGACGCTCTGCCCGTGCGATGAGCTGAGTCCCCGGCGGACGCAGTGCTTCGCGAACCACTAGACTCGATCGACCAATAGCCGTCTCGCTTCGGGGCGTGAGAACGCAGTCGACCGACCATTGGTCCCAGGGGCTCGGCCCGACTCTTCCTGCTTGCAATCCCGAGTTGTGTCTCGTTCGCAGTTGCGCGGTCGCCGCACTAGCCCAGCCGCCTGGAGTTCGTGCTGAGGACGAAAGGCGCAAGCTCCCGGACGTGCCTCTGTGACCTGATTGCCGTCGGTGACAGGTGCGGACTGCGCGCCGCCCTCCGGCGTTCGCGCGCCTGACGTGTGCCGGAAGTGGCGAGCCGTTGCCGTCGGGCGAGAAGTAGGGCAGGGCACCTCGAGTTGAACGCGTGGAGCGCGCGCTTGCTGTCGGCAGTGTGCCTGCTGGCCCCGGGATGTCCTGGCGCTCAAATGTACCGGCCCAGCTCGACAGGCCCGCCACTTCCTTGCATTCTTGTCACCAGAATGATTAGTCTGGAAACAAGAAATAGCCGGGTCGACGAGTCGGGAGACAGATATGCCGGGCCTGCGGTCTGACACCACCACTCAGGGACGTAATGCCACCGGTGCTAGGGCACTGTGGCGCGCAACAGGAATGACGGACGACGACTTCGGCAAGCCGATCGTCGCCATCGCGAACTCGTATACGCAGTTCGTGCCCGGTCACGTCCACCTCCGCGACCTCGGCGACATCGTTGCCGAGGGCGTACGTGCGGCAGGGGGCGTTCCGCGCGAGTTTCACACGATCGCTGTCGACGACGGCATTGCGATGGGGCACGCGGGGATGCTGTATTCGCTGCCGTCGCGAGAGATCATCTCCGACGCAGTCGAGTACATGGTCAATGCACACTGCGCCGACGCTCTCGTCTGCATCTCGAACTGCGACAAGATCACGCCCGGCATGCTCAACGCGGCGCTCCGGTTGAACATCCCCGTCGTATTCGTTTCAGGTGGTCCGATGGAGGCCGGCAAGGCTGTAGTCGTCGATGGAGTCGCTCAGGCGCCGACGGACCTGATCACCGCTATCGCAGCATCGGCCAACGAGTCTGTTGACGCAGCAGGGCTGTCGGACATCGAACGATCCGCGTGCCCCACCTGCGGTTCCTGTTCAGGCATGTTCACGGCGAACTCGATGAACTGTCTGACGGAGGCCCTCGGACTCGCTCTGCCGGGGAACGGATCGACGCTGGCCACCCATGCTGCTCGCCGAGAGTTGTTCGAAGCTGCGGGTCGAACCGTCGTTGACCTCGCGAGGCGCTGGTACCAGAGCGACGACGCGTCTGTGCTCCCGCGGAACATCGCAACCCGAGCAGCGTTCTCGAACGCCACCGCACTCGATATGGCGATGGGGGGATCGACGAACACAGTGCTCCATATCCTGGCCGCCGCACAGGAAGGCGAGATCGACTTCACGCTCGACGACATCGATGCGATCAGTCGGCGGGTGCCCTGCCTGTCGAAGGTCTCGCCGAACTCGGATTACCACATGGAGGATGTACACCGCGCCGGCGGCATCCCGGCTCTCCTCGGAGAGCTCTACCGCGCCGACCTTCTCGATACCAACGTCCACAGTGTCCACTCGAGCTCACTCGAAGAGTGGTTGTCCGACTGGGACGTCCGAAGCCAGAGTCCGACTCGCGAGGCGATCGAGCTGTTCCACGCCGCTCCCGGAGGGATCCGGACAACCCAGGCGTTCTCGACTCAGAACCGCTGGTCGAGCCTTGACACGGATGCCGAACATGGGTGCATTCGCGACGTCGCGAACGCCTACACCAAGGACGGAGGCCTGGCCGTCCTCCGCGGAAATCTTGCCGAGCACGGGGCAGTCATCAAGTCTGCTGGCGTCGATGAGGAGCTCTGGACCTTCCGCGGACCGGCCCGTGTCGTCGAGAGCCAAGACGAGGCTGTGTCAGTCATTCTGAGCAAGACGATCCAACCTGGCGAAGTCTTGGTGGTGCGATACGAAGGCCCGGCGGGTGGTCCAGGGATGCAAGAAATGCTGCACCCCACTGCGTTCCTCAAGGGAACTGGAATGGCGCGAGTGTGCGCGCTGATCACTGACGGCCGCTTCTCTGGGGCGACCTCGGGACTGTCTGTTGGTCACGTGTCGCCAGAGGCAGCGAGCGGCGGTGTCATCGCGCTCGTGGAGGACGGCGACGAAGTCGTCATCGATGTCCGCGAGCGCAAGCTGGAGCTCCTGGTGGATGCCAAGGAACTACGTGATCGCCGCGCCAAGATGAACGCACGCGAGAACGCTTGGCAGCCGCGAGAACGCGACCGACCCGTCTCCCGCGCGCTACGCGCCTACGCCCGAATGGCTACCTCGGCGGACAAAGGGGCAGTGCGCGACCCGAACAAACGGGTCTGAAGAACTTGAGCTGCTGACACCCCGGCGGCATCACTGCGTAAAGAGAGGCAAGATTTGTGACGAACTCGGCTATCAGCAGGCAGGCGCCCGACGTCGAGTACGACGTCCTACGGGAGATCGAAGACCGTGTGCTCTGGTTGTCGAGTGGAATCGTCCACCACGCGAACCGCGTCCGTCCGAACCCCTCTGGGCTCAAGGTAGGCGGTCATCAGGCATCCTGCGCATCAATGGTGTCGATCATGACGACCTTGTGGTTCAAGCACCTGCGGCCAGGCGACCGCGTTTCGGTCAAGCCGCATGCGTCGCCAGTCCTGCACTCGATCAACCACCTTCTCGGAACTCTCGAGGCCTCATACCTGACAAGGCTTCGTGAGTTCGGCGGGCTGCAGAGCTACCCGAGTCGGTCAAAGGATCCCGACCCTGTGGACTACTCCACCGGATCCGTGGGGATCGGCGCTACGGCCCCGATCTGGGGCGCGATCTCACGCCGATACGTGAACGGCGTCGTCGACAATGCGGGCTCCGGGCGGCAGTACTCGTTGGTGGGCGACGCGGAGTTGGACGAGGGAGCCGTCTGGGAGGCCGTCCTCGACCCTATGGTCGCGGAGCTGGGTGAAGTCGTCTGGATCGTCGATCTCAACCGGCAGTCCCTCGATCGGGTGGTCCCGAACATTGCCGCCGAGAGGTTGCAGGGAATGTTCTCCGCAGCGGGCTGGCAGGTCCCCACCCTCAAGTACGGCCGCCTTCTCGAGGAACTGTTCGATCGACCGGGCGGCGCCGAGCTTCGAGGTCGGATCGACACCATGCCTAATCCGGAGTATCAGCGGATGCTGCGGTGCACAGCTGAACAGCTCCGAAGTCGCCTCCCGGGGAACGGCCCGCACGCGCCGGCCATCGCACAGCTCATCGCCTCTCTGGACGACTCGACGCTCCTTCGAGCGATCTCGAACCTGGGCGGGCACGACATCGGTGTACTAGACGACGCGTTCCAATCGATCGATGACTCCAGGCCGACCGTCATGTTCGCCTACACCGTCAAGGGCTACGGTTTGGCGTCAAGCGGCCACCCCCAGAACCACTCGTCGCTACTCACCGACGACCAGATGCGGGACCTGTCCGCCCGGCTCGGCACCGACCTGGACGATCCGTGGCGCAAGTTCGCAGAAGGAAGCGACGCCTCCGTCTGGTGCGACGCCATCTCCCAGCTTCTGCGCCGACACGAACCTGAGTTCGAACCTGTCCCTGCCATTCCGACTGACATGGGCCGGACGCCGTCGGGGAATGCCACGACTCAAGCCGCACTGGGCCGAGTGCTCCTCGACTTGACGCGAGCAGCACCGGACGCTGCGAGGCGCGTCGTGACCGTCAGCCCGGACGTCAGCTCCTCCACAAATCTTGGCGGCTGGGTAAACAAGGTCGGGGTGTGGTCGACCCGTGAGAGACACAACGGGTTCGCTGACGACGGTTGACCTATGAGCCCTGTCGACAACCGAGCGCGGATGCCCACCAGGCCTCCTGCCCGCCCCCGATACTGCCGTGGTGGCACTCTGCTCGCTCCCGTACGCGGTGCCACCACGGCAAGCCAACCCTCCCTCCGTCGCAAGACGTCTGATCGGCCCGGTGTCGCTGCGCCTCCAACGGCGGGACGCATCAAGAGCGAGCCACCAATTCACACGATCGCCCTATCAGTCATGTCGGCCTCAGGACGTCGACAGTTCTAGAGGAGACGCAGGATGACCTTAGGAACCCGTGCAGCAGACGCTTCGACGGACAGGGCCGCCATCACGATCACTCGCGATCTTGAGTACGCCAATGCTGGTGAGCACTCGCTTCAGCTCGACCTCTACGTGCCGGAGACGCCGGCAGTTCCCTCACTCGCGATCTACATCCACGGTGGCGGGTTCCGTGTCGGGGACAAGGGCGACGATGCGGGGCACAGGCCGCAGACTGTGGCATCCTTGGGCCTTGCCGTGGCGTCGGTGAACTACCGACTGCGTGACGTCGGACATTTTCCCGATCAGGTCCATGACATCAAGGCGGCCATCCGATGGCTTCGAGGAAATGCGGCGAGCCTGGGTGTCGACGCGTCCCGAATCGGTCTGTGGGGCTCTTCTGCGGGGGCGATCCTCGCAGCGCTGACGGGGCTCACGTCAGGGGACGCAGACCTGGAAGGCGATCTGGGAGATCACTGCGAGATGTCCACCGACGTTCAATGCGTTGTCTTTTGGTCCGGCGCCGCAGACCTGGTCTCCTCGGCGAGCAGAAGCGAGCTTGAGACGAGGCTCAGCCCCGCGACAATCGAAGCGGGCTTCCTCGGGCTGGAGAATGTAGCCGACGACATCGATCTGGCCCGGCAAGCAAGCCCACTCACCCACGTTCGCGGAGACGCTCCCCCCTTCCTCATCGCGCACGGGGACCGCGACCGGTTGGCGATCTATCACGAGTCCGCGGTACTGCACGACGCCCTCACTCGCGCCGGTGCCATGTCAACACTGATCACGTTGGGCGGCGCCGGGCACGAGGACGCGCGGTTCGACGAGCGAGCGAGCCTCGAGATGACCGCAGCATTCCTGCGGTCGCACCTGCAATGACCGAGAAGCCCGCACAGGTGATGCTTGCGGTCTCCGCAAATTGCCGGGACCAGCATCCCGCGTCATCGACAGCGTCTAGATACCCCAACGAGGAGGGAAACTGAAGTGAGCGACAAGGCAACGCAGGTCTACCGAGTCTTCATTCGATCATCAGCCCAAGCAATCTGGGACGCCGTGACACTGCCAGAATGGACCAGCCGATATGGCTACGGCAGCATGGCCAACTACGAGTTGCGTCCTGGCGGCCGGTACTACGTCGAGCCAAACCCGGCGTTTCGAGCTCGCATGCTCGAGGACGGGCACGCCATGGAGGGTGTTATCGCCGACGGCGAGGTGCTGGAGGCTGATGCGCCTCACAGGTTGGTGACGACCTTCCGAATGCCTCTGACCTACGTCGGCGAGGAAGCTGAAACACGGGTCACCCACGAGATCATCGACCTCGGCACCGGTGTCTGCCTCCTGCGCCTCACCCACGAACTCGATGGTGCACCGGAAATCGCGGCCGTCGTCGGGGGAGTCAAGGACGCCCCCAACGCCGGCGGGGGACACGCATGGGTTCTGTGCGACCTCAAGTCGCTCTTGGAGACGGGCGCAGTCATGGCCACCTGAGACTTGGGATCCGGGTCTTCTGTGGCAGCTCTCTCCACGCCAACCCCTCTGAGACAGCCGCAGATCACGCATCCAGTCTCTCGGCTCGTCTCGCCGTCGCGGGGCTCAAGTCACTGGTGGGACGTCGCAGCCGGCGCTGTGGAGGCGGGCGCAAACCGAGCTGCTCACCGTCAGAGGCCGGCCTCCGCCTCAATTCGACGCGCCGCCCGATGAAGCTCGCCTGTCGCGGTGCTCGACCAATCGTCCGTCACTCGCTGCAGCGGGAGGGCGGCGGCCAAGCCGGCCACGACCCGCCCGTTGCGAGAGATCGGAACCGCAATCGAGACGTAGGACGACTCACCGACGCGCACGTTGGTCGCATGTCCGTTAGAACGCACCTCGGCCAGGATCGACTCGTAGTCGCGGCGGCTCATCGTTAGGCCTGTTGCTTCGTCGCGCAGGATGTTGTCTGGATATGCCTCGCGGAATCGATCCGCTGACCAGTCGGCTAGGTGCACCTGGCCCACCGAGGATGGAAAGGCCGAAATGCGGGTGCCGAGCTGGCTTCGCACACGCACAGTCCGGTCAATCTCCACCTCGGCCACGAACAGCACTTGCCGCCCGCGGAGAACACCGAGGGCCACCGTCTCGTTCAGCCGAGCAGCCAACTCGGTCATGGCTGGCCGAGCAAGGTCAGCCGGGTTGCTGCTCCTCGCGCGAATCCCAAGGTCGACAAGGACTTCACCCATCACGTAGGACCGACTCTCGCTGTCCTTACTGACGAACCCGTTCTGCACGAGCATCGCCAGTGCACGGTGAACGGTCGAGTTGGCGACTCCCAGTTCCTTCGCCGCGTCAACGATTCTGAGGTTCGGATGGTCCCGAAACATCAAGAGCAAACGCAGAGCGCGGTCGACAGACTCCACTGGGTATAGGGACGGGATGCCGTCTCCGGGTGCACTCATGCGTTCCTCTGCGGGTTGCTCGAACGTGCCTCCCAGTTCATCCGGGAGGCGACGGGTGGGCGCGGCAGAGTGCGACTGCTGACCTGCAGCGCTCCAGGCCAGCCTACTACAAGATTCTGCACAACAGACGCGCAATATTGCTTGCCAGAACAAGCGTCGCGTGCCAACATGGCGTAATCCTGTCGTCCACGGTCCGGAGTTCGCATGCCCCACAAGTTCGTGCCCACCTCTGGAGCGGCGACTCAGATGCCGCTACCGAAAGGCATCTTGCGACGAACAGGAACCCAGTTGGCGCGAGTCGGTCTCACCTGGCTGGAGGGTCTCATGTGGGTAGGCGATCCGTGGATCGCTCAACAACTCAAACAGGCGCCCCTGTTCCCAGGATTGCGGTCCCGTCTCGACGCCGATGAGCTGCTGCGCGAAGCCGACCAGCTGCTTCGGGACGGGCGCGCATAAGTCGCGTGCAGTCCCTTCGGCATCATTCCCCCTGCCGAAGGGACTGCATCGCCATAGCCCTCGAGGGTTCGCCTCTCAGCGAAGCCCTGTTGACCAAACATTGGCGCTACTTGCTCACCGACGCTTTCCAGCAACGCGCTCAACCTTCTGAAAGGAAGACCAAGAATGACTCAGGTACACATCGCCCTTTTCAAGTGGAAGGACTCGGTGACTGAAGCCGAGATCGACCAGGTTCTGAAGGATCTGTCGGCCCAGGCGGTTCCGGGATCCGTAGAGATCTGGGCGGGAAAGAACGAGTCGCGATTTTCCCAGGGCTACACGCATGTCGCTGTCGTCCGCGGGACGTCCGCGGAGGCGATCGAGGCTTATCGGACACATCCCGACCACGTGCGCCTCGGGCAGACCATGCATGCCATGCAAGCCGGCGGAGTCGGTGCCGACTTCGTCCAAGACTAGAACCCGGATGTCGGACCTGACATCCACTGTCAGTAGAAGGAGAGCACGTTGCTCAAGTTGAAGATCATCATCGGCAGCATCCGAGAAGGGCGAAGCGCAGACCTGGTCGCGCCCTGGGTCATCGACCGCGCGAAGAATCACGGCGCATTCGAGGTGGAGGTCCTTGATCTCGTTGAGTGGAAGCTGCCCCTTTTCGCTGAGACTGTTCAGAGCCTGGGAGACCCGGCGGACCCCTCCTACTCGACCCCGGTCGTCAAGGGCTGGAACGAGCGCATCAAGGACGGCGACGTCTACCTGTTCGTAACGCCCGAGTACAACTACAGCATCCCCGGCGTGCTGAAGAACGCGATCGACACCGTGTGGCGCAGCGATGGGTTCCGGAACAAGCCGGCGGCGACTGTCGGGTACAGCATGGGCGTTGCCGCCGGTGTGCGAGCAGTTCAAGCTCTTGGGCAGATCGCCATCGAGGCCGAGATGGTGCCGTTGCGCAACGCTGTGGTGATCCCCAGTGTCTTGACCGCATTCGACGGTCTCGCGCCCCACGACCCGGTCACGGAGGTCTGTCTTCGGATTGCTCTTGACGACCTTGCTTGGTGGGGTAGCGCTCTCAAGGTGGCCCGAGCGGGTGGTGAGCTGAAGCCTGGAGTGCCGCGTATCCGCGAAGCGATGATGGCGGCAGGAACCCTTTAGTTCTTGTGCCCGCTCCGACGCGAGCGACGAAAGGCCGCTGAGGCTGAACCCGTGCAGTGCACTCCTCAGTGGCCTTTCTGTCGCTGGCTGGGGTTCTTCCCGAGTCGTCGTCGGCACACTTCTAGTAGGACCAGGAAATGGACTCAACCTTTGAGCTTTGCTGGGGGACGTGTCAGGGAGTCGCGCTACCCGAGCTCATCGACATCGCGGGAGCAGCTGGATTCGCGGCTCTAACCATCCCGCCAGAGTTGTACTTCTTCTCGCTTCGAGACGGCTTTCGTGACGCTGAGCTCCGCGAGCGGTTGCTGGAAGCGGGCACAAGGGTGACCGTTCTCGAACCATTCACCCATGGACTTCCCGGCATTCCTGAGCCGGGAACCGTCGACCCGATTTGGCGCTCCCTGGTGCAACACACTGAGCACGAGTGCTATTCGGCAGCGGAAGCGCTCGGCGCAACCACGATCAGCATCGCTCACTTCCTCGGTGGCTCAGGGCACCGCGCGGAGTTGGTCGACACGCTCGGCAGGATCTGCGAAAACGCGGAGCAGCGAGGGTTGCGTATCGCGGTCGAGTTCATACCAAGCACCGGTTTCCCTGACGCGTTTACAACCGCCTCCATGATCGAAGAGGTCGGCGCCGCAAACCTGGGACTGACTTTCGACACTTGGCACTTCAATCGCTCCGGCGGGAGGGCTGAGGACCTGAGCTCGCTCGACGCAAAGATCATGTCCATTCAGATCAACGATGCGGCCGAGCGCAACCCTCAGGGCGGATACCGACCGATGGTTGACCGCTTGTTGCCGGGCGAGGGTCGCCTTGAGCTGCCCGAGATCGTTGCCGCGCTTCTCCCGCGAATGGAAGATCCTCGGATCGGCGTGGAGGTCTTCAACGGTGGCCTACGCCGCATGCCGCGTCAATGGGCGGCGGAGGCGGCCCTCACAGCTGCGCGCGCTGCGCTTTCGAGGTCCGCAGGCTGAGTCTTGCCGGGGTGGCCGTCCCACTGGTAGTTCACTTGCCAGTCACTTCCAACCCCCGCGACTCGGCGCCCCCAACGCCGGGTGCTTGCCCAAAGTCGGTGAGGTCCCGTGCCTCGCGCCCAGCGACGATGGTGGTGGCTCCCACAGCTGGCGGCAGTGCGCGCTATCTTCAACGGTTCTGTAGACCAGAATGCACTAACTGATTGACAGAAATCGCGTGGTGAACCACGATGGCCGGACGAGCCTGCGGCCGAGGTCGTCATCAGTGACGGCAACAACACGGTCGCATATCTGTTGGCCCGCCCCGTACCCCGTCTGGGCATCCCTCTGTCCAGCGATGACTGAAGGAAGCCATGGCATGACCCATGTAGTCGAATACCTCGACCGATTCGACGGCGCTGCGCCGGTGCGAGTCCTCCAGCGTGACGAGACGCAGATGTACGCCAAGGCCGTCGCTGGCCCATTTGGAGAGGTGGCGACCGCGACCGAACTGGTCGAGGTTATTCATATTGATCCTGCGTACACCCCGGGGGAGTTCGGCCCACCCAAGGTTCTCTTTGCGGCGCCTCGCGCTCGAATTGAGTGGCAGCAGATGGACAACCGCCAGCCGCACTTCCACCGGAATCTCGACGTTGATGAGATGTCCTACCAAATCAGCGGCGAGCGGACTCTCATGAGTGAACATGGAACTGTCGAGCTCCGCCCGGGAGACTTTGTCCGTCTTCCGGTCGGGGTCTGCCATGACAACTGGGGTCGCGAGGAGTCTCACATCCTCTGGTACACGCCGGACGGGATGGAAGAGCAGCAGCCGGCAGATAGGTTCGGGCAGGTCCTCGTCCCTCCGTTTGAGGGATGGGTGGCGGCAGTTGTCAACGAAGCGCTCACGGACTGCTTGGGTGCGCCTGAACACGTCATTGTGGCGCAACGTGCTGATGAACGACTGATTCTGGAGGACGCACTTACCCACGAGGATCGACTGGCCGTGGTCCGGTTCGATGAGGAGGGCCAACACGACGGTGAGCAGCCTCCGACTGCTCGTTGGATCTGGCGTGACAACCTCACTCGTGTGGGAGTGGTGGACTATGGTCCGACGCCGGGCTTGGTCTACGAGCGACACGGTGACGCGGACGAGATTCAGTACCAGGTGTCCGGGCACCGCTTACTCACTACCCAGCATGGTGTCGTATTCGTTGAACCTGGAGACTTCGTCAGGATCCCAGTTGGCGTTGCGTTCACGACCATGAGTGAGTCGCCCGGCAGATACATCGCCACAGTCTCTGCCCACCGAATGCTGCGGACCCACCCCGCCACGCGCGTGGGAAAGCCGTGGGACATCAGCACGGTTGCCGAAGCTCGGGCGAAGGTCATGGCGACGCAGTCGTCGGTTGACTAACGATCCCCCCGACGGCTCTCCATGCCCTTCTCCCCGTGCCGCCCGTCCAGATGGAGCTCGTTGTCTAACCGCTCGCCGCAGTCAACTGCCCGTCTGATCCGAGGACTCGCAGGTCGAGGACTCACAGGTCGAGGCCTGCGCAGACGAGGAACGAGCTTGAGACTGGCGATCATCGCTGCCGGGCTCGCCAACGAAGTCTAGAGCTCAAGGTGGCTGTCACGCGGGTCCATGCCCGGGCGCCGTAGGAGTCGTCCGATGGTTCGGCGCCGCGGCGCAGGCCTGTCGGTGGACGACACCGGCGCGCATCTGCTCTTCGGGTTCGTCGCGGCTGCCTACGAACGACGATCCCTCGGAATCGCATCGCATTGGCCGTTCGAATCCTGGGGCGGTTCCTGCCCGAGCGCACCACCGCAGGCATGCTCGACCGGCTCTTACACCACTGCCACACCGTCGTCACCGCTGGAGCGCGGGCCTGCGAGAAGTAGGCAGCTTGTCTCTTCGTGTGTTGGCCGCGACGGGCTATCACGTGAGAATGGGCGGATCACGGACAAGAGGGTTGAGATGGCGACGGTGGCGACGACGCGTGTGGCGGGCAACCTGCCCGTGCCTGCCACGGCGTTCGTCGGGCGTCGGGCGGAGCAGGACGATGTTCGCCGGATCTTCTCGGAGTCACGGTTGGTGACGTTGACCGGGCCTGGTGGAGTGGGCAAGACGCGGCTCGCGTTGCAGGTGGCGAGCGACGTGCGCCGTGTGTTCCGTGACGGCACGTGGTTCGTCGACCTCGCTGCGCTGACGGATCCGACCCTGCTGGTGCAGAGCGTGGCTGCTGTCTTGGACGTCCGGGAGCAGAGCGGGGCGCCGGCCGAAGGCCTGGTGCAGTATCTGGAGGACAAGCACCTGCTCTTGGTGTTGGACAATTGCGAGCACGTGGTGGAGCAGTGCGCGGCTCTGGTCGACTCGCTGTTGCAGCGGTGTCGCGACGTTCGCGTGTTGGCGACGAGTCGGCATTCGCTTCGCGTTGCCGGCGAACAGATTCTGACGCTCGCTCCGTTGCCGGTTCCTGACCGGGGCGAGCTGGTGCCCCTGGCAGAGCTGTCGTTGAACGAAGCGGTGAGCCTGTTCGTCGCGCGTGCCAGGAGCGTGGTGCCGGGCTTCGAGCTCACCGACCTCAACGCTCCGGCTGTGGCGGCATTGTGTGCTCGCGCCGACGGACTACCGCTTGCGATTGAACTGACGGCCGTCATGCTGCGCGCCTTGTCGCCGGAGCAGATCTTGGCGCGGATGGACGAACGGTTCCAGCTGCTCAACTGGGGCAGCCGGGCGGCCCAGCCGCGTCAGCAGACACTCCATGCGTTGATGGACTGGAGCTATCAGCTGTGTACGCCGGCCGAGGCCGTCCTGTGGGCGAGAGCGTCGGTCTTCGCCGGTGGGTTCGACCTCGAGGCTGTCGAGGCCGTGTGCACCGGAGACGGCCTGTCGGAGCTGGCGATGCTCGATGCGGTTGCGGGGCTGGTGGACAAGTCGGTCCTGGTACGTGAGGAGCAGGGAACCACGGTCAGGTATCGGCTGCTCGAAACGGTCAGGGCCTTCGGCGTCGAACGGCTGGCGACGACGGGCAGCGACGAGGAGTTCCGCGTCCGTCACCGCGACTACTTCACGCTGATCGCAGAGAGCGCGGAGTCCGCCTGGTTCAGCGAGGCGGGGTTGGCGTGGTCGCACCGTATCCGCCTGGAGCAGCCGAACCTGAGGGCAGCGCTGGGATTCTCCTTGTCGCGCCCGGGCGAGGCGCAAGCAGGGCTCCGGCTGGCCAACGCGCTGTGGTTCGTGTGGCGAATGTTCGGGCAGTTCAGCGAGGGGAGGCGGTGGTTGGATCGGACGCTCGCCGCTGATGCGGTGAGTGACGGACTTCGCGCCCGGGCGCTCTGGTCCAACGGCTCGCTGGCCTTCTATCAGGGGGACTACGCGGCGGCGCGCGCGATGCTGGAACAAGCTGAGGAGCAGGGCGCGCAGGTGGGAGATGCTTCTGCCAAGGCCTACGCGCAGGTCTTCCGCGGCCAAGCAGCGTTGTCCGAGGGCGCCCTGGACGAGGCGATGCGCCTGTTGACTGACGCCTTGGAGTCGTTTCGGACACTGGACGACCCGTTCGGCGAAAGCCTGGCATTGGCGCGCATCATCGGGACCGGCAGTGCGACCGGCGACGGTGAGCTCGCGCGCCGGGCCGCCGCCGAGTATCTGGCCCTGTGCGAGGCCAACGGCGCTCGCTGGCTCGCGCACTACGGCCACCTGGGCTTGGCGATCGAGCTCCTAAGAAGTGGCGAGATCTCGAGAGCGACAACTCAGGCTCGAGAGGCGATCCGATCCTTCTGGTCCCAGGGTGATCCCATCGACGCCGCGACGGGCATGGAGGTCCTCGCCTGGGCAGCGGCTGCGGTTGGAGACCACGAACGTGCGGCCTTTCTGTTGGGCGGAACGGCGGGATTGCGCAACCCGAGCGGCGCCAGCCAGTTGATGGGCTTCCGCTTCCTGCACGAGTTCCACGAACAGTGCGTTGAGTCCTGTGTCGAACGAATGGGTCAAGACGCATACGAGGCCGCCGCCGCGAACGGTGCTGCCGCCGACTTCGACGAGCTGGTCGCCTACGCATCGGGCCGTAGCACCGGCCAGAACCGACGTAGTCGGGCACGCTCGATCCTCACCAAGCGAGAGCTCGAGGTCGCGGAGCTGGTCTCGCTTGGGATGAGCAACGCCGAGATCGCTGCAACCCTTTTCATCTCGCGGCGCACGGCTGAAACCCATGTCGACCACATCCTCTCCAAGCTCGGCTTCAGCTCTCGCACCCAGATCGCTAGCTGGATGGCGAAGGGCCAGGCGGATGGTGGCTGAGGTCTTGTGAACTCGCGGGCGTCAGGCCCTGACTCAGGGCAACACCCACCAGGCCAAAGGCCGTCGCCGTTGCCCAAACGCACCACGGAAGCCGCCGCCGCACAACCAGACATGCGCACGCCGCCGGAACGACGAGGAGGAACGCCGGCCAACCGAGATCGAAGCGAAGGTCGGACGAGCCACCCACAAGGGGATCCAGCGTCATGCAGAAGACGATGGCCGCAAGTAGCACATCGGCCTGGGCGGGGTGGCGTTCAAGCCACAGCCGTGCGCGCGCTGGCTGGCGACGCTGCAACGTGGTGCTCACGATGCGACGCGCCAGGGCGAACCGTCCCGGCGCGCTAGCAACCCTCGGTGCCCGGTGGCAGCAGATCCTTCGCTCGACAGGCGGGGTAGATCGCGGCTACCAGGCAACCTTCAACCAGCGCTACCGCTGGACTGTGCCAGCTGCTGCACGTTTACGTACTCGTGCTCGAACCTTGCCGTTAGAAGTGTCAGCACGCGGTGGGTGATGGCGATCTCCTCCTCTGAGATGTCCTCGTACACCCGCGGATGCATGCCGATCGCCCATTCGCGCAGAGGCGCGTAGATCGCCTCCGATTGGGTGGTGAGCTCGAGCGTTTCCGGTGCGCCGGTCACTGCCTTCAGTGCACCCCTGAGCACGAGATCGTCGAGGAGCGTCAGAGCTTCGGACTTCGCAATCCGCAAGCTCGTCGACATGTCAGCTGCCATCGTTGACCGCGCCGTCGGCCCGGACCTGGCGAGGATGTTCACGGCGTACCACTCGGTGAATGTGAAGCCGGAGCCGTCGAGGAAGCGGTCCATGTAGGCCGACATCGCGTCTCGCGCCCACTTCACATCCTTGGTGAGAACGATCGGTTGATCCGACATGTCTGTCTCCTTCACTCGCTCAGAGGCGTCGGTGCTTGCTGGCCAGGCGCCCGCCGGTCTTCGGCTAGGTCCCGCGACCGCGCGCGCGAGCACGAACTGGCGGCGGCAGGGTGCGGCTCATTCATGGTCGCGTCCTCGAAGGATTCTGTCAAACGAGACTCGAATTCTGATCGTCAGAAAGATTCTGTGAGGGAGCATTGACCTGGAAGCGTGACGTCTGTCACGCTACGGAACGACCCGTCTGGTCTCCAGAAAATTGTGGCGCATCAGTCGGTGGGACGACCGATCATCCGATCGCAGGGTGTCGGCCTCTCATGGGACTGCTGGGCGTTCGCGCCTCGAGAGAGCTCGGCTCCGGGCACACCTCACTGATTCCTTTGGAAAGGAACCGAACATGAACCGCACCGCTGCATCTGCCGGGGTGACATGCCTGATGCTGGCGCTCGTCACTGCATGTGGCAGCTCGGACGCCGACGGAGGGGGTGGAAAGGCATCGACGATCAAGGTGATGACGATGGGCACTTTCGAGGCGCCCGCCATCGGCTTCAAGATCCCTGAGGCGCCGGGTGGCGTCGAGGCGCGGGCGAAGTACATCAACGCGCATGGCGGCATCAACGGTCACAAGGTCGAGGTGGAGGTCTGCAACACCGCCGGCAACGTGAGCACTGCAACTCAGTGTGCTCGCAAGGCAGTGTCCGACGGAGTCGTCGCCGTAGTGCGCACGATGACCGGCCCCGAGGAGCCGGGCATCTACCCGGTTCTCGCGAAGGCAGGAATTCCCGTGATCGCCGCGACCATCAACACCGACGTCGCCGGCGGCAGTCCAGTTGCGTTCGGGCTCACCAACTCCGTCGCCACACAGGGCGCGGCCATGAACCTCCTTGGCACCGCGGGGGCGACCAAGATCTCCGCACTGGTCTCCGCCGCGCTCGAGGCCCCTACCACTACCGGAATCCTCAAGGCCGGGATCGAAGGCGCCGGAGCCGAGGTCGGTGACGTCGTCTACGTTGCACCCACGGCTGTGGACATCACGCCGTTCGTCGCACAGGCTGTTGCCGGCGGCGTCGACGGAATCTTCGTCGCGGCGCCGGGACCGCAGCTGGTATCCCTCATCAAGGGCGTGCGGGCGCAGGGCTTCAAGGGAAACATCAGCACGCTCGGAACACTTGTGAGCGACTCGACCATCCAAGCTCTCGGACCTGACGCCGAGAACCTCCACGTTGTGAACACGATGGCTTCGCTGTCGACCTCCGCACCGGCATTGCCCAAGTACCGCGAAGACATGGCCAGCTACGACAAGTCGCTTGCGATCAACGAGAACTCCCTCGCGGCGTGGATGGCGATGTGGACATTCGAACGTGTCGCCGGAGACATCAAGGGAGACATCGATCCGTCGTCGGTCTTGAAGGCCATGAACGGACTGGATCAGTTCGACATGGGCGGCATCATTCCCCCGCTAACCACGACGAGCGCGGATCCCGTGCCCGGACAGCCCGGCATCACGCGGCTCTTCAACCCTGATGTCACCTATGGCGTCGTCACGGACGGCAAGTTCGGCCCCTTCGGTGACGCTGACTTCTTCAACGCGTACACCGGCGAACCGGTCGCGACGCCCGAAGGCTGAAGCGTGTCGATGTTTCTGCAGTACGTCCTCATCGGACTCGGCATCGGAGGAATCTACGCCCTCGCGGGCCAGGGTGTGGTCCTGGTCTACCGCGGCTCGGGAGTAGTGAACTTCGCTGTCGGGCCGATGGCGATGGTTGGTGCCTTCACCTTCTACGAGGCCCAGGGTGCGGGTTGGTCCCCAATCGCAGCTGCGGGCGCCGGGGTGATCCTGCCGAGTGTGATCGGCGCCCTCACCTACCTTCTAGTGATGCGTCGCCTGGCGGACGCAACGCCACTCGTCCGGGTGGTAGCCATCCTCGCAGTTTCGGCGCTGCTCCTGGCGCTGGCGGCGGGCAAGTACGGGGACTTCCCTTACCTTGTTCGCCCCCTGCTCCCGCAAGAGCCTGTGGCGTGGATTGCCAACGCTGCCGGCAGTGACGTTGAGGTGACTGCCGACCGCATGTGGCTGTTCCTGCTCGGCGCCGCAGTCAGCGCTGTCTGCTGGGCCGTGTACAAGTTCACCCGGTTCGGCCTGGTGACGAGGGCCGTTGCGGAGAAGCCGATGGCCGCGGCGACGCTCGGACGCTCGCCGCACATCGTCGGAACAGTGAACTGGGCAATCGGCGGTGCTCTGGCTGGGCTCTCAGGTCTTCTCCTTGTGGGGATTACCGGTCTTGCTGTTGGGCAGTTCAACCTCCTCATGGTCCCAGCGCTCGCGGCGGCGCTGCTCGGGCGGTTCCAGTCGTTCCCGCTGACCTGGATCACCGGTGTCACCATGGGCGTAGTCGAGACTCTGCTCAACAGCAACGCTTCCTGGTTGCCCGAGTTTCTGACCCAGCCCGGTTGGGCGGCCTCAGTACCCTTTCTGGTCATCATCGGTGTCCTGGTTGCGAGGGGCGAGACGCTTCCGTCACGCAGCTTTGTCATCCAGCGTCAGCCGCACGCCGGCACCGGCCGCGTCCGCTGGCTCGTCGTCGCGCCGGGCGTGCTGCTCGCGGTCATCTTCGGAACAGGGCTTGCCTCAATTGGATACCCCGGGGCTCCCCTCGGTTGGGTGCTTGCCGGCACGCAGAGCCTGGCCGTTGCGACGATCGCCTTGTCGCTTGTTGTGGTTACTGGGTACGCCGGGCAGTTGTCGCTCGCGCAGTATTCGCTAGCCGGTGTGGGTGCGTTCGTCGCTGCGAGGCTGGCGTCCGGTACGAGCATCCTCGGCATCGATCTCGGCGGGCCCGTGCCCTTTCTGCTCGCGGTTCTCGCTGCTGCGATCGTGACGGTCATCGTCGGGATTCTGATCGCCCTTCCTGCCTTGCGCACGCGTGGCGTCAACCTGGCAATCGTGACCCTCGGTATGGCGGTGGTGATCGACAACCTCGTCTTCAGCAACTCGCACTACACAGGCGGAACGACGGGAACGCAGGTCGGTGCGCCGTCCCTGCTGGGTATCGATCTGGATCCACTGATCTATCCGCGCCGCTATTGGGTTCTCGCTCTCGTGACGTTCGTCCTGGTGGCACTTGTCGTGACCAATCTCCGTCGAAGTGCCACCGGACGTCAGTTGCTCGCTGTACGCGGCAATGAACGTGCCGCCGCGTCTCTCGGAATCAGTGTGGGCGGAGTCAAGGTCTTTGCCTTCGCGGTCGCCTCATTGATCGCGGCCATTGGCGGCGTGATGCTGGCTTTCCAGACGGCGACGATCCAGTTCACCCAGTACGGCTCCATGGCTTCCATCAGTCTGGTCGTCAACGGCGTGATCGGCGGTATTGCCTTCGTGGCGTCATCGCTGATCACTGGACTCAGCGATCCGGCCGGCGCGGGTTCACTCTTGCTCACCAAGTGGTTCGGCACGGAACTCTTCACCATTGGGTGGGGCTTGGGGTTTCCCATCACCTTGGGGGTGCTCGCGGCCCTTGGTGCGTTGGTGGTCATCATCCGGAACCCGGACGGTGTCTTCCTTTCTGCGGCCCTGTGGCTGCGCAAACCGCTTGATCATGCGGCTGCGCTGCTGACGCTACCCTTCCTCCGGCGGCGAAACTCTCGAGATGACGAGATGCCCGCGCACCCGTCCATCCCGGATCGCGTGGTTGCGAAGCCGCTCAGGATCGACAACCTGAGAGTGACCTTCGGAGAGGTCGTCGCAGTCAAGGACGTGTCGCTGGTCGTGGAACCTGGATTCATCACGGGCCTCATTGGCCCGAACGGGGCAGGAAAGACGACCGTCATGGACGCGACGACGGGCTTCTCGCCCTGTGAATCGGGTTCGATCACACTCGGGGGCGTCTCCGTAGACGGATGGTCCCCAAGGCAGCGAGCGCGAGCAGGCCTGGGGCGGTCCTTCCAGTCCCTGGAACTATTCGAGACGCTGACGGTTCGTGATCACGTCAGTATCGCTTCGGATCGACTGGGCTGGCGCGACCGCATCCGGGATCTGTTGTGGCCGCGCCGTCGACCGTTGTCACCCGCGGCGATCGCAGCACTGACGGAGCTGGGACTGGCCGACGAGCTCGATCGCAGGCCCGAGGACCTGTCCCACGGTCACCGGCGTCTGCTGGCCATTGCGCGCGCAGCTGCCATGAAGCCATCGATTCTGCTCCTGGACGAGCCGGCTGCCGGTCTTGACGAGCATGAGAGCAAGGAGCTCGGCGCGCTCATTCAGGGTCTCGCTCGAAAGTGGGGCATCGGCGTCCTCCTCGTTGAGCACGACCTACCCCTGGTGATGTCGGTCTGTGATCGCATCACGGTCATCAACTTCGGAGAGACCATTGCCGAAGGCACGCCCGAAGAGATTCGGGCCTCACCTGACGTGATTGCTGCATACCTCGGTGAAACCCATGAGGATGGCGCGGGCAACCTGTTGCCGGCTCGATCGACAGATGAGCGGGCAACGCGAGCGCCGCGTCCCGCTCGGTCGGCTAGGCCGATATTGGTCGCCAAGTCACTCTCAGCGGGATACGGCGGCGTGGCCGCGGTCCGGGACGTCGCGCTCGAGGTCCGACCGGGGGAGGTGGTGGCACTGCTTGGCCCCAACGGAGCTGGTAAGACAACAACGCTCTTGGCTCTGGCCGGCGCATTGCCGATGATGAACGGCGAAGTCAGCTGGAAATCTGGCGTCACCACGAGGTCTGTGGAGTGGCGAGCTCGCCACGGTCTAACGCTGGTCCCGGAGGAGCGCTCGGTGTTCATGGACCTGACGACGGCCGAGAATCTCAGGATTGCGGATGGTGCTGACCACTATGCGTTGGAGCTCTTCCCCGAGCTAGTTGATGTTCTCCACAAGAAGGCAGGCCTCCTGTCCGGGGGCCAGCAGCAGATGCTCGCTGTGGGCCGTGCCATCGCCAGCAAACCCGAGGTTCTGATGGCCGACGAGCTGTCGCTCGGGTTGGCACCCCTGGTGGTGGACCGCCTGCTTCAGGCTGTACGAGGTGCTGCAGACGCCGGAGCCGGAGTTCTCTTGGTCGAACAGCACGCAAGGGCCGCGTTGGACGTCGCTGACCGCGCATACGTGATGCGACGAGGTGAGGTGGTCTTTGAGGGAACTGCTGACGAGATCCGCGACAGACTCGCCGATATCGAGGACGCGTATCTCTCGAGCGCCACCGACGACGTTGATCTTGCAAGCGTTCGCTTCCCGGGCGACGAGGACTGTGACGCTGGCGTAGTGCGAGCCTGAATGTCGCGTGACGGGTTTTGGTCATCGGGTGTCACACCACGGCGGCGATCTATGAGCCCTCGAAGCTGGGACTGGAGCGAGCTGTCGGCGTTCCAGTACAGGTTTCGTCTCATGTGGTCGCCGCAAGCTGCCGTCAGGCTCGGGTCCGTCGGACTTGAGCCTGACGGCTACTCGATTCGGTCTGAACATTGGGTCACGTCCAGCTGAGTGGCGTACGTCGACACCGCCCAGGACCTCGCCCAAAAGGATCCAGAGGTTCGCGCTCGCTGAAGGCGATCGGACCAATTGAACCGCTCGCACTGCCGGGCCAAGCGTGGGACAGGAAGGGACAGGCAGGTGCAAAACAACGTGGCAGTTGTCGGCGGTGGGCTGATGGGGTCGGGCATCGCCGACGTCAGCGCCCGCGCCGGGCACGACGTGATCGTCGTGGAGTTCAACGAGCACGCCGGGCCTGCGACGCGTTGCGCGCGAGGACGACTCTCGGCTCGCGTTCGCCGCGGGCGAACTCGGCCTGACCGCAACAACCTGCGCCGAGCGGTCGGGCGCCTGGGCATTGGCCATGCTCCCTGGGGAGGAGATCTCGAGGCGTCTCTTCGGCTCCAGCTCGCGCCAATCGGCTGACCGCGTTGGGTGAAGTTCGACGGACGTCGCCGCGTGGAACGGGCTCGGACCGTTCCGCTCAGCTTCTGCAGGGTCTCCATCTTCGAGTGAGGAAAAGAGGATATGGATATTGATGAGGTTGAGCAGGCGGCTGTCGTCGGCGCTGGAACGATTGGCTTGTCCTGGGCGGCACTCTTTGCTGCCCAAGGTGTTCAGGTCGCGATATTCGACCCCCGCCCCGATCTCCCAAACGTCGTCGAAGCAGCGCTCGAAGAGTTTGGCCCTCACCTCGCGGACCAGGGGCTGGACGTTTCACGAATCTTCGACAAGGTTCAGGTCTCGCCCGATTTGAAGTCGGCAGTTCGCGACGCGGAAATTGTCCAGGAGAACGGTCCCGAACGCATCGACGTGAAACAGGACCTGTTCCGCCAACTCATCGACCTGACGAGCAGTGAAACCTTGCTGCTGTCGTCTTCGTCGGCACTTCCCGCGTCAAGAATCGTCGAACATCTTGCGGATGGAAGCCGGGTGCTGATCGGACACCCGTTCAATCCTCCTCACATTCTGCCGCTAGTCGAGGTCGTACCGAGCGCGCGGACCGACGCGCACGTCGTCGATCGAGCAGTTGATTTCTACCGTCAGATGGATCGAGTGCCCGTCGTTCAACGAAAGGAAATCAGCGGGTTCGTCGGCAATCGGCTCCAGAATGCGCTCATTCGAGAGGCGATATATCTCGTCGAGCAAGGCGTGGTCACACCGGCGGAGCTAGACAGTGTTGTCACCAACTCGCTTGGCCTTCGCTGGGCGACAGTCGGACCGTTCCTCGGTTGGCATCTCGGTGGTGGGGAGGGGGGCTACAGACATATGGACGCGCACATCGGTGAGCCCATGCGCAAGATGTGGGACGTCCTAGGAGCGCCGTCTCGTGACCCAGAGTCCGTTGAGCGGATGATCGAAGCGGTCGAACAGACCTATGGCACAAGCGGCTACCCGAGTCTTGCCGAGGGTCGTGATCGGAGGCAGGTGGCGCTTCTGTCCGCCATGCGCGAAGCAAGTGCCGATGATGCAGCTACGAAGCCCTCGGAGGCTCCGTCGTCCGTGGCAGCCGAGCGGTTGTGACTACAACGGCTCCTCGTGGTCCGGGCGAGTTCACCATTGATCGTTTTCGTATCCAGACCCAGAAACGACCTCACCGGTTCGTTGCAGGCGCTCGGCGTGCGGTGGCCCACGGTGCCCTCCCGCACCTCGCCCTGTTCCGCCGCGGCGACCCAGCGAGCCTTCGAGAAGGAAGTGTCGATGGTCAGTGTGTGTCGGCGCGAACGCCGTCTGACGCTACCAACCTACAATTCGCGGGCCCGCGCTGGAGAGGGCTCCTACGCGGGAAAGGTGACCCAAACGACGAAGTAACGCGGGAGCGGAACAGGTCGAAGTCGGTCGGGCGGTCATCGGACGCACCCAACTCATCCGGCCAACAGCAGACCCACCACTAAGACCAGCAACACCAGACAGGGGCCCTTCATGACGACCACCTCACCGTGCAATCCTCTCGCGGGCATGCGCGCCCTTGTCACGGGCGGCGCCAGGGGCATCGGGGAATCGTGCGTGCGCGAGCTTGCCGCGCGTGGCGCCCATGTCACGATCGCTGACATCGATGCTCAGGCTGCTGAACCTCTCGCAATCGAGGTCAAGGGCGAGAGCTGGGTCGTCGACCTGACCGACCCCACAGCGCTGACAGAACTCACCCTCGACATCGACATCTTGGTGAACAACGCCGGGATCCAGGTCGTGAGCCCCATCGAAGCGTTCCCGCCGGAAGCCTTCCGCCGCATCCTGAGTCTGATGGTCGAGGCGCCGTTCCTGCTCATCAGGGCTGCCCTTCCCGGCATGTACGAGCGCGGCTTCGGCCGGATCATCAACGTCTCGTCCGTGCACGGGTTGCGCGCCAGCAAGCACAAGGCTGCCTACGTCGCAGCCAAACACGGCCTTGAGGGACTCTCCAAGGTCGCGGCCCTCGAGGGCGGCCCGTTCGGCGTCACCAGCAACTGCGTCAACCCGGCCTACGTCCGTACGCCACTGGTCGACAAGCAGATCAGCGACCAGGCGCGGACCAACAACATCACAGAGGACGAGGTCGTGGAGCAAGTCTTCATGTTGCGCAACGCGATCAAGCGCTTCATCGAGCCAGTCGAGGTAGGTCGGCTCGTGTCGTGGTTGGCCTCGCACGAGGCCGGGATGGTCACGGGCGCCTCTTACACCATGGACGGCGGATTCACGGTCTAACCGCGGCTTAGGCGGCGGTAACCGTCCCGTGCCAAGAGCTCCCAGCGCCCGCAGGGCGGTCTGCTGGGAGCCAAACTGGGAGCCAAACGGTTGAGATTGGCTCCCACGAGGTGGGACCGCGTCGGACCACGGAAGCGCGATCTGAGCGTGAATCGTCCGAATCTGGACGTTGTGAGACGCCCAGATTAGACCTACGGATCAGAAGGTCGAACTCTGCCGGGGTGAGGTGGGACGCTCAGAGTGGGTGGTCCGCCGAAGAGGTGGCCAAGGGTGGATGAGGGGGTGCCGCCGCGGCGCCGGGGTGGAGTCCGTACCTGTGCGGATCGCCGCCGACATTCGGCGACACCCCGACCCCTTGGCGAGAAAGTCGACTCTCACTCTTGTCCCACTTTTCCCGACGAAGTCCCACTCTTCAGCGCGCCTTCGCCCGCCTCAGCGCACCCGAACGCATCGCTCTGGGAAGGCGACCCCGCAGGTCAGCGCAACATTTGCCGCCGGGTCGCGCTCAGCGGCCTGACCTGCATGGGTAATGAGTAGGTCGTCAGTTCGATTCTGACAGGCGGCTCCAGAAACGGCGCCGTGACCTGCGCACACCCAAGGTTGGGGTCGTTCTATCTTCGGCTGTGACGCCCACTCTTCACCTACTTTTCCCGCGGGTGTAGGCGTCGGCGCTGAGGCGTGGCGGTGCCGCGGGACGCGCTGCCTTCGGTTGAGAGCCGCCGCGCCGAGGGCAGTGAGCGGGGCCAGGACCAGCGCCACTACACGGTTCTTGATGAAGTGGCGGTGGGTGGCGATTGCCGGTCGAAGGTCTGCGACTCAATTGCGGCTAGGCGGCGCTCAGCATCGCTACGTCATTCGACGAGGAGTTGTCTTCGGTTCGATTCCTGAGGACGGCTTGAGTCAAAAGGCAGTCTCACCTGCGGAAACGTCCCTTGGAGGACGGCCCACGGCGAGGTCCTGAATGCGCCCGAGTGTGCCGGGCGGTATCGGCCTCGATGCCGATGCTGCTGCTCAGTTTGAAGACCGCGAGTAACCTCCGTGCGCGGCGCCGAGGCTCGAGGTGGGACGGAACATCGATCAGCATCGCGCCCTCGGGGACGGCGGAGTAGACGAGCGCTCCGCCGACGTGGAGGAGTTCCTCCGGCTGGACCGTGAGTTCCACCTGCTCCTACAGCGCGGCGCAGACGGCGCTGTTGGGTGACCTGGTCGACCGCCTGTGGAACACCACGCAGCACTACCGCCGTGCCTTCGCGACAGGGCTCGACGATCGCTCCAGGCGGGTCATCCACGACGAACATCACCTGATCACCAGCTCACTGCGCGCCGATGACGTGACCGGAGCCGAGCAGGCCCTCGAGGGACACATCCGACGGACCCGACGAGAGCTCGCCCGTCATCCGGAGATCTTCTCCGACACCCACTGACGAAGCGCGATGCCCACCCGGGGAGGGGAAACCCAGGCGCCGGTGTTGGCCTTGAGGGCCACTGGGCCGGCTGACTCGAGGATGCGCAACGCCTCGCGAACGGGGGCCGACAGGCGGCGAGCTCCTCGGCGAGCTCGTCCTGCTCGATCCGGGTGTCCGGGGGAGCTGTCCACTCGGGATGCGGTCGCGCAAGAGGTCCGCGATCCGCTGGCTGGCGACAGTCCTCGACCGCGTGTCGTGTACGGACCAGCTCGACGACCTGAAGCGTGGTCGACCGTAGATACGCCGCATGCCTCGGGGCTCGACTGTTGAGCGTCCCGCCAGAGCTTGCCGAATATTCGCAGAAATGCAACGAGCACCCCGCGAAAGAGTGTCACTGACCAGGGCCTTCGCTCCGTACAGGCTTCGCCCTCTCACGGCGGTGGCGTCCGCGGACGGCGGTGCCCAACATCCGATGTGGCGATCACGGCGCCACGGCGAGTGTCGAGCCTGCTTCAGCTGTCGTCCCCGGGCGAGATGGACCTCCGATTTCGGTGAGGACCCAGACGTGGGCTCGTCGCGCGTCTCTCGCGGAGTACGCGTGAACGTCGGGCCGGGTGGCGTGGGTGAGGCCGCGACTCCCACTTTTCCCGACGAAGTCCCATCGCGCCTGTTTCTGCCCGAGTGGGCCTGAATGCGCCGTACTGAGAGGAAGAAGATGCAGGTCAGCGGCACATCTGCATCGCCGCCACGCTCAAGGGGTCTATCCGCATCGGTCAGAATAGGTCGGCAGTTCGATTCTGACAGGCGGCTCCACGGAAACCCTCACCTGCGGAAACATGAGTTTGCCGCGAGGATCCCGTCCGGAAGCGCTCAGCCGCATCCGGGGCCGAGTGCCCGAAGCTGGTCCGCTGGTTGTGGATCATCGAGCCGGTTCTCAAGTTGAGACACACGACAGGCGGTGGCGGTCATCTCATGGAGAGCGACAGATCGTCGAGAAGCGTGAGGTGGTCGGAGATGTTGGGGAATGAACTCAGAGAGTTGTCGGCGGACCTCTTGGCCGCGACGATCCGGGTCAACCTCACCTCGCCCTTCCTCCTCGTGCGGGCCGCGCTGCCGCACCTCCTGGCCGCGCGGGGTGCGGTGGTCGCCGTGTCGTCGGTGGCCGCGCTGCGGGCCAGCGAGCGGATGGCGGCCTATTCCGCAAGCAAGGCCGGACTCCTCATGCTCACCCAGTCGCTCGCGGTCGACCACGGGCACGGGCTGCGCGCCAACGCCGTGTGCCCGGGCTGGACGGCGACCGAGATGGGCGACATGGAGATGGCCGAGCTCGCTGCCGAGCGCGGGATCAGTGCCGACGACGCCTACCGGCTCGCGACGGCGATCGTCCCCCAACGCCGGCCCGCTCGACCCGCGGAGATCGCACGAGTCGTCGCCTGGCTCCTCTCCGACGCCGCGTCGTACGTCAACGGGACCGTGCTGCCGGTCGACGGTGGCTCGTGCATCGTCGACCCAGGCACCGTCGCCCTCGACCCGCGCGTCGCCATCGATCTCAGCTATCAGAGCTGACCGCCCCGGGTCGGGGACCGCCGGTCGCGGACGTCATGCGGATCGAGCAAGCGGTTGCACCATCCGCATGACGTCCCGCAGGCGCTAGCTGCCGTCGCCCATCAGGCGCTTGAGCTCCGGCATCAAGGCCGTCAGGTCACGATCGGTCCGGAGTACGACGACCTGCGTGGAAGGTGCCGGGTCCGACCACAGTCGGCCCAGTGCCTCGTGCAGCGCGGCATCGAGCGAGTCCTCCGGGGCGTCGTCGATCTGCCTGAGCCAGTCGCGCAGGATCCGGTTGTGGACAGCGACGACGACGTTGGCGATCAGGTCTGCCTGGACGCGTTCGAAGGCGGTGGCCGACGGGTCCGGGGCCCGCCAGCGCATCACGTGGCTGCGAATCAAGCGCACGTAGCGCAGCGTGCTGGTCAGCTCGGTCTCACGGAGGGCGGGAACCGTGCGGGTGAGTGCGAACCGGGCCCTCGCCGTTGCCCCCTCGGCGATGTAGTGCCGAAGCACCAGCCTGATGGCCTCATGCAGGGCGGAGATGGCCGAGCTGGCGTCGGCCGCCGACAGCCTTGCGTCGAGGGCGGCGAGCAGGGTGTCGTGGTCGGGGAAGATCACGGCTTCCTTCGTGGCGAACATCCGGAAGAAGGTTGCGCGGCTCACCCCGCCCTCGCGCGCCAGCTGCTCGACGGTGGTCTGCTCGAAGCCCTGCTCGGCGAAGAGCCGGAAGGCGACGTCGACGAGCCGATCGCGTGTTGTGGCCACGATGTGATCTTTCCATCTCAGGGTCTTGAGACTCAGTCTCTGAAAGACGATACTACGTCTTACATCAGGATCTGACCCGGGCGAGGCATGGAAGGCGAGAGAGATGGGCGCAGGTGAGCGGTGGTTTGCGACGACCCAATACAAGGTGAGCCGGCTGTCGGAGCGCCGAGGGCTGGAGCCTGTGGTTCATGCCAAGCAGGTGGGAACCCGCTTCTCGGCGTGCGGGCGCGACACCTCGAACTGGGACAAGCGCTGGGAGCCGTTCAGGACCGTGCCGGGTCGCTCCTGCCCGGTGTGCGTGCGTGCGGTGACCGGCGTCAACCGCTGACGGCTCGGCCCGGAGCGTAGGTGCCTGCGCTCCACTCATGACCCTCGGCGTCGAGCACGCGGGACCGTCGAGTGCCCCACGGGGTGGTCTCGGGGGCGATGACCTCGCGTGCTCCCGATGACAGCGCGCGAGCATGCCAGTCGTCCACATCGGCCTCCGCCGACATCCACAGATAGAGCCCACCCCCGGTGCCCCGGCGTCCCCATCCGGATCCCTGTCCTGCTCCGAACCAGCACCGACCACCAGAGTGCGCAGCGGAGGGCTGTGCGCTCGCCTTTCGAGTCGGAGGGACAGCACGATGAACCAGCGTCACCACCTCACGCAGCAGGTCAGGCTCGGTCTGGTCGGCCTGATCGCCGCGACCCTCGCCGGCGCCACGCTCGGCGCCGTGCCCGCCGGCGCCACCACCGCGTCGCATCACCTCGGCCATCGCAGCCTCGCTGCCGTCCTGGCCGCCGACAAGGGCTACGACCACAACTGGAACGACTTCGACATCCTCGAGAAGGCCGTCACCACGGTCCTGGCCGCCAAGCCGAACAGCCCCGTCCAGGTGCTGGCCGATGGCAACACGCGGCTGACGGCGTTCATCCCGACCGACCGCGCCTTCCGCCGTCTCGTGCGTGACCTGACCGGCCGGGCGCCGCGCACGGAGCGCGGCACGTTCCGGGCCATCACCCACGTCGCCAACGTCGACACCCTCGAGGCGATCCTCCTCTACCACGTCGTCCCCGGCGTGACGTTGACCGCGCGCAAGGTGGCCACCCTCAACGGCGCCAGCGTCACCACCGCGGCCGGACCCACCATCACCGTGCGCATCCACGGCCACACCATCCGACTGGTCGACCAAGACCCCGACGCACCCAACCCCCGTGTCGTCGCCGTCGACATCAACAAGGGCAACAAGCAGATCGCCCACGCCATCAACCGGGTCCTGCGGCCCATCGACCTCTGAGACAAGGCGCCGCACCGGGCAGTGGCGTCGCCGGTGTGGGCAACCCGATCGCGGCCTGCGCTCTCCTCGGCAGGCCGCGATCACCTCATGGCGTCAGTAGCGGACGTCCCGCATGGCGCGTGAGGCCCGGCCGATAGCGCCGTTCCCGCCGCCGCCCGCACCGGGGCCGGGGAGGACGCCGCTGGTCGGCAGCCCTTCGAGAAGAGCGCGACGGCTGGCGCGGACGTGCTCGCGCATGACGCGCTCAGCACTGTCGCCGTCCTTGGCCAGGATGAGATCGAGCACCATGTGATGCTCGCGGTCGGACTCGAGCGGGCGCCCGGGCCTGGCCAGGGAGGTCTGGACCAGCCGGGCATAGGCGAGCTGGTTCATCAGCGTCCGGTAGTGGGCCTCGAGCTTGCTGTTGTCCGAGCCCTGGATGAGCAGGTCGTGGAAGTCGTGCACGAGCTCGGCATACCGAAGCCGGTCGTCGCGCTTCACCGCTCGGTCGGCCTGCTCGAGATTGTCGCGCAGGGCGTCGAGCTCAGGGACCTGGCCGCGCTGGGCGAGGAGGCGGGCGGCCGCGCCCTCGAGCAGCTCCTTGATCTCGAAGAGCTCGGTGATCTCGCGACGTGACGGGGCAGTCACGAAGGTGCCCACGCGAGGCCGGATCTCGACGAGCCCCTCGGTCTGGAGCTGCTTGAGCGCCTCACGGACCGGGGTGCGGCTGACGCCGAACTCGTCGGCGAGCGCGAGCTCGGACAGCGCCGCGCCCGCCTCGACCTCGCCGTTGATGATCCGCGTGCGCATGGCGGCGATCACCCGGCCCTGGATGCTGGTCGCTTCCTGAGTCACTCAACTCCCCTTCGTCGTCACGTTGATCATCCCAGAGGACGCAGCTCGTGGCTGTCGAAGAACCTGCCCGCGCTGTAGATCATCGGTGCGTTGTCGGTCACGGCGGCGTGGACGACACGACAGATGAACACGCTGTGCGTGCTGGCGCGGAGGCGCTCCCGGATCTCGACCTCCATCTGGGCGCTGGAGCCCGGCAGCAGCGGTGCGCCACCGTGGGGTCCGGGCTCCCAGTCGAGGGCGGCGAACTTGTCGGTCGCCTTCGAGGCGAACGTCGAGACGACGTCGAGCTGGGCGACCGAGAGGATGTTGATCGCAAGGTGGCTCGCGCGGAACAGGGCGTCGTGGGTGGAGGAGGTGTGCTGGACGCACACCATGACGGTGGGCGGCTCCAGCGAGATGCTCGAGAAGGCGTTGACCGCCAGGCCGCGCGGCGTGTCGCCGTCCATCGTGGTCACCACGGTCACGCCGGTGACGAACTGACGGTTGACCTGCTTCATCACGTCGATGTCGGGGAGCGGGTGGGTCATGGTCGCGGTTCCTGTCATGGCGGTTCAGTCCTGTCCAACGCTGATGATGCCGAGTGCAGTGAGCAGGGCGCGGGGATCCCACGTCACATGCTCCTCGACGATCCGGTCGTCCTCGAAGCGCGCGAAGGTCGCGCCGCTCACCTCGACACGACGGCCCGTGGCGGGCACGCCGAGCAGCGAGCCCTCATGCGTCCCGACGCTGTGCCAGCGGATCGCCGCGCGATCGTCGGCGAGGACGATCTCGTCGATGGTGGTGACGAGGTCGGGGAACGCCGACCGCGTCGCCGTGATCGAGGCCTTGAAGCCAGCCAGGTCGAGGGGCGCTCCGTCGTTCCCGTGCCGCAGGTAGCGCTGGGACATCAGGCCGTCGAGGGCGGTCACGTCGCCCTCGTCCCACGCTGCGCCCCACACCCGCTCGATCCGCTTCCGGCGCTCGTCGTCCACCGTCATCACCTTTCCACTTCCTGGTATGCAACATGACGGTAGGCATGTCACGGCCCCAGGTCAAGAGTTCGCGTAAATCTCACGGAACTGAGCGTGAACTGGCTGGTTTCAAAGGCGGGGTTGCCAGGTGCAACACGGCGTACTAGTGTTCTGTGGCATGCAAGAAGCGATCACGGATTCGGCGGTCTCGGACATCGGCCTCCGCAAGCTGGTGCTCTACCGCGAGGCCGTCGTCTCGGAGGCCGGCAGCCGGCCGCTCGTGCCCGCGCAGCAGGCCAGCGTCGCGGCCGTCATCCGCAACCCGTGGTGGGGGACCGACCCGAGCACGGACCTCTCGGCGATGTCGCGCCGGATCGCTCCGGTCCTGGCGCGCCTGATGACCGAGCGATTGAGCGACGCCCTCGGCGGCGTGGACGCGGTCGAGGCCTTCGGCAAGGGCGCCATCGTCGGCACGGCGGGTGAGATCGAGCACGGGGGCGCGCTGATCCACACGCCGTACTTCGGCAACCTGATGCGCGAGTTCCTCGACGGCGAGTCCATCATCTGCTTCGCCGACGCCCGCGCCGGCGCCGGCGAGCACCTCGTCGTGCCGCTGTGGCACAAGACCGCGGCCGCCACCCGTAGCCACTACCAGACCGTGACGGCCCGCGTGCCCGACGGGCCGCGACCCGACGAGATCGTCGTCGTCGCCGCCGCTTCCACCGGTCCTCGTCCGCATGCGCGGATCGGCGACCGTCTCACTGATCCGCACGTCACCAGCAACAACGTGGAGGTTGTCCTGTCATGAACATCCGCAAGATCGTCACCGTCGTCGAGGAGCTCTTCGAGGAGGGCGGCCGTCCGGTCTCGCCGTCCGCGCGCGTGGCCGTGGTGGCCGCCGTCATCGAGAACCCGTGGGCCGGCCAGGGCTTCGTCGAGGACCTGGCTCCCGGCATCGACGCCCACGCCTCCGACCTGGGCGCACTCCTGGCCCCCGCGGTCCTCGACGCGCTCGGCGACAAGGCCGAGGCCTACGGGAAGGCCGCGATCGTCGGCCTCGACGGCGAGATCGAGCACGGCTCGGCCCTCATCCACACGCTGAAGTTCGGGAACCACTTCCGCGACGCCGCCAATGCCACGACCCTGCTGCCGGCCGTGGAGAAGCGGGGACCCGCGGGCGTCGTCTTCGACATCCCGCTCAAGCACATCACCGACGCCACGATCCGCTCGCACCACCAGAGCTTCGAGGTCCGGATCGCGGACGCGCCCCACCCGGGCGAGATCGTGGTCGCACTCGCGGCCGCCGCCCAGGGCCGGCCGCAACAACGACTCGCCGCCCTCTCGACCGAGCAGTGACATCCGAGCGGTGAGCGTGATGAGCAAGCCGACGCTGGTCCTCCTGCACGGCGTGGGTCTCGACCACACCGTGTGGGAGCCGCTCGCCTCGATCCTCGCCGACCGGTTCGATGTCGTGGCGTTCGACCTCCCCGGCCACGGGGCCGGCGGTCCGGTCCCCGAGGGGCTGACCCTCGCCGACCTGGCCGGCCAGGTCGCCGGCCAGGTCCCGGAGGGCTCCCACCTCGTGGGGTTCTCCCTCGGGGCGCTCGTCGCGCAGCATCTCGCGATCCACCGTCCGGAGCTCGTCGCGACGCTCACCTCGGTCAGCTCGGTCTGCCGGCGTACCGATGCCGAGCGGACCGCCGTACTCCATCGCCTGGAGGTCGCCGAGGGCGACCTCGCGGCCAGCTCGGAGGCGTCGATCGACCGATGGTTCATCGGCAGCGACGTGAGCGCGGCATGGGTCGAGCGCACCCGCGCCACGCTGGCCGCCAACGACCGCGACTCGTTCCTGCGCTGCTACCGCGTCTTCGCCACCGGCGACGCCGAGGTCGGCCCGGAGCTCGCCCGCATCTCGGCGCCGGCGCTCGCGATCACCGGTGCCGACGATCCAGGCTCCACGCCCGAGATGACGCGCCGGCTCGCAGCGGCCATCCCCGGCTGCCGCGCCGAGATCGTCCCGAACACCCGCCACATGCTGCCGCTCGAGCGCCCCGGCGCCCTGGCTGCGGCGATCACCGCACTGATCGGAGACCAGATCCATGTCTGAGCAGAGCACGGACGCGCTGCCGCGTCGCGACCATTACATTGCGGGCGAGCGCGTCGCGCCCTCGTCCGGCGACTACTTCGTCAGCTACAACCCCGCGACCGGTCGGCCGCTCTACGAGGCGGCCCGTGGCAACGCGGAGGACGTCCGTCGCGCGGTCGCCGAGGCGCGCAACGCCTTCGAGGACCCCCGCTGGCGCGATCTGAGCCAGACCAAGCGCGGGCACCTGCTGCGTCGACTCGGCGACCTGATCGCGGAGAACGCCGAGGAGCTCGCCCGCATGGAGAGCTCCGACAACGGCAAGCTGCTCCGCGAGATGCGGGGGCAGCTGGCGACGCTTCCGGAGTATTACCACTACTACGCGGGGCTGGCCGACAAGATCGAGGGCGCGGTCATCCCGACCTCCGACCGCCGGGTCCTCAACTACACGATGCGCGAGCCGCTCGGCGTCGTCGGAGCGATCACGCCGTGGAACTCGCCGCTGACCCTCACGACCAGCAAGGTCGCGCCCGCCCTCGCGGTCGGCAACACCGTCGTGATCAAGCCGTCGGAGTACACCTCGGCCACGATCCTGCGCCTCGCTGAGCTGGTGGTCGAGGCGGGCTTCCCGCCCGGCGCGGTCAATGTCGTGACAGGGTACGGCGCCGAGGCCGGCCAGGCCCTCGTCGACCACCCCGACCTCGCCAAGATCTCCTTCACCGGCAGCACGGCGACCGGGTCGCGCATCGCCGCCGCTACGGCGAGCCGCTTCATCGGCTCGACCTTGGAGCTCGGCGGCAAGTCGCCCAACATCGTCTTCGAGGACGCGAACATCGCCAACGCCGCGATGGGCGTCGTCGCGGGCATCTTCGCCGCGGCCGGCCAGACGTGCATCGCCGGCAGCCGGGTCTTCGCCCATCGCTCCGTCTACGACGAGCTGCTCCAGCGCGTCGCGGACCGTGCGCGGAGCATCAAGATCGGTGACCCGCTGGCGGACGAGACCGAGCTCGGGCCCCTCGCCTTCGAGACCCAGCGGGACAAGGTCGCTCAGTACGTCGACCTCGGCCGCGACGAGGGCGCGAAGGTGCTGACCGGCGGCCGCGCGTCCGACGGCGGCCTGGGCGGCTACTTCTACGAGCCGACCATCCTCGTCGACGTCAACAACGACATGCGCGTCGTGCGCGAGGAGATCTTCGGCCCCGTGCTCGCGATCATGCCGTTCGACTCCGAGGAGGAGGTCGTCCGGCTCGCCAACGACACCGAGTACGGCCTCGCGGCAGGCGTCTGGACCACGAACCTGGCGCGGGCACACCGGATGGCGACCCGCCTCGAGGCGGGCACCGTGTGGGTGAACACCTATCGGGCCATGTCGCCCATGTCGCCGCGCCAGGGCTTCAAGACCAGCGGCGTCGGCATCGAGCACGGGACCGAGACGATCAAGGAGTACACCCGCCTCAAGAGCGTCTGGATCAACACCAGCGAGGACGCGGTCGCCGACCCGTTCGTCATGCGGAGCTGAGATGCCCCACGTCGAGATCACCATCGGCGCAGGACGCAGCGACGTGCAGCTGCGCTCGATGATCCACCGTGTGCACTCTGCCCTGGTCGAGACCGTGGGCGCACGACCCGACCACGTCCGCATCGTGGTCAACGAAGTAGCCAGAACACACTGGGCGACGGGCGACGTCACCCTGCAGGAGATGGACCTGGCGAACGGCACGGCCGTCGCGTCGGAGCCCGAGGAACAGGAGCAGTCGTGAGATTTTCATTGTTCGTGCACATGGAGCGCTGGGACGACAGCGTCGACCACCGTCAGCTCTGGGAGAACCTCGTCGAGCTGACGCTGATGGCGGAGCAGGGCGGGTTCGGCACCGTCTGGATCGGCGAGCACCACGCGATGGAGTACACGATCTCGCCGAGCCCCATGCCGCAGCTGGCCTACCTGGCCGCGCGCACCTCGACGATCCGCCTGGGTGCGGGGACCATCATCGCGCCGTTCTGGAACCCCATCCGCGTCGCGGGTGAGACGGCTCTCCTCGACGTGATCAGCAACGGCCGCGCCGAGGTCGGCCTCGCCCGGGGTGCCTACCAGTTCGAGTTCGACCGCATGCTCGGCGGCCTCCCGGCCACCGACGGCGGCAATCACCTGCGCGAGCTGGTGCCGGCCGTGCGCGAGCTCTGGCAGGGCGACTACGCCCACGACGGGGAGATCTGGCAGTTCCCGACGTCGACCAGCGTCCCGAAGCCGATCCAGCAGCCGACGCCGCCGATGTGGATCGCCGCCCGCGACCCCGCGTCGCACGACTTCGCGGTCGCCGAGGGCTGCAACGTGATGGTGACCCCGCTGATGAAGGGCGACGAGGAGGTCGTCGATCTCAAGAGCAAGTTCGACACCGCCATCGCGAACCATCCCGAGGTGACGCGACGGCCCGAGATCATGGTGCTGCGCCACACCCACGTGCACGCCGCGGACGACCCGGACGGTTGGCGGCCCGCCGCGGAGGCGATCGGGAAGTTCTACCGGACCTTCGACGCCTGGTTCGGCAACAAGACGGCGCCGACCGACGGCTTCCTCGAGCCCAGCCCGGAGTCGAAGTTCGCCGAGCGTCCCGAGTTCGAGCCCGAGTCGCTGCACAAGACGGCGATGATCGGCACGCCGGCCGAGGTCATCGAGCGTCTGCGCTACTACGAGGAGCTCGGCATCGACGAGTTCAGCTTCTGGATCGACAACAGCATGAGCCACGAGGACAAGCGCCGCTCCCTCGAGCTCTTCGTCAACGAGGTCGTCCCCGCCTTCCAGTGAGGCGCTGATACTGGACCTACGCCCCCGCGCCCCGCGCCGATCCTGCGATCGGTGCGGGGCGCTGGTGGCATCTCCGCAGATCTCGCCCACGCGGAGCCCCGACCCGCGGAGCATTCACGCTCACCCCGTCCCCTGCACCAGGAGGCACCATGTCCGAGGCCGCCGCCTCGCCCTGGCTGGTCGTCGTCGACATCCAGCACGTCTTCACCGACCCCGCGAGCGGCTGGTACGCCGAGGGCGCCGATGCCGCCGTGGAGGTGATCGGTGACCTCGCACCGCGGTTCACGGGCCGCACGGTGTTCACCCGCTTCGTGCGGGACGAGGCCGAGCAGGGCGCCTGGCGCGACTACTACGACCGGTGGACCGAGTTCCGCATCCCGCCCGACGACCCGCGTTGGGACCTCTCGATGCGGCGTACGCCGGATGCGCCCGTCGTCGACGAGCCGACGTTCTCCAAGTGGACCGACCGGCTGCGCGAGGTGGTCGGTGACGCCGACTTGGTGCTCTGTGGCGTGGCGACCGAGTGCTGCGTCCTCTCGACCGCCTTCGGCGCGGCCGACGCGGGCCGCTCCGTGACGGTCGTCGCCGATGCGTGTGCCGGCGCGACCGTCGCGGCTCACCACGCTGCGCTCGAGCTCATGCACGCCAACGCGCCGCTCATCACGGTGATGACGGCCGCGGAGCTCGTCGGGACGTCGTTGCGCGCCTGAGTGCGTCCCGAGGTCGGCCGCGGGAGCTGCTGGCGCTCGCGCGTGGCCCTGTCGCGGGTGCCCGCGCGTGTGTCCCCGCGGGGCACCTGCCACGTGCGCTCCGGGCCCGGGCCGCTCCAGGCCGTCCGCTGGCCGCGGCGTGGCTGCCGTGTAGCAGCGCCGAGCCGCCGTGTCGCAGTGTGGGCTGCAGGGCGCTGCTCGTCGCGCGCCGTCGGCCGATCGGTGTCACCTCGACCACACGCCGACGCCGCTCGCTGCACAGCGATGCCGGGAAGCAATTCCAGGTCACAGTCAATCGACTGTGACCTGGAAGTGGTTCAGCGACCCGGTCGTCGTTCGTGGCCCGGGCCGGTGGCCGGGTGCCGGTGGCCGATGACCCCTGGCCGTGGTCCCTGGCCGTGGTCCCTGGCCGTCGTCGGTAGCTGCGGCCGCGGTCGACGTGCCCCACCAGCACGCCCTCGCCGACGTGCTTGGAGACGAGTGCCCTGGGACTCCAGAGGACGCATCGGATTCGCAGGGCGAGCCTCCTTCGGATATGCAGATCGACCCCGATCCGATGGGACCAGGGCCGATCTGTCGGGCCGCTCAGCGGCGACCGACTCAGCGGCGACCGACTCAGCGGCGACCGACTCAGCGGCGACCGAATCAGCGGGCGCCCCGCTCAGCTCTGACGGAGGAGGACCTGATCGTCCGGACCGCCGGCGCTCTGCACGCCGACCGTGCCCGAGTGAGCCATCGCGGCGGCCTCGCGTCCCTTCAGCTTCCACAGGGTGGGCAGCCGGTAGGTCGCCAGGTAGGCCACGCTCCCGACGGCGAAGCCGACGAAGTAGGACAGGTCGCCCCATTCGGGGTGGGCCTTGGCGATCGGGCCGACGTAGAAGGACAGGTTCCAGAAGGGGACCGAGGCGAGGGCGCCGACCAACCAGGCGACGAAGCCCCACTCGAGAATGCGCGTGGCGTCGAAGAGCTCGGCGATGCGCGCCCGCTGGTGCCGGTGGCCGAAGACGTAGTCGAGCATCAGGATCGCGCCGAACGGAGCGATGAGGTAGGCGCCCATGAAGAGGAAGTTCTTGAACTTCGCCTCGAAGTCGGCCGAGGCCCAGAGGCTGATGACGTAGGCGACCGCGCAGATCACGATGACGGCCGTCCGACGGCTCACGGGGATGCGCAGTGTCTGGACCGAGATGGCGCCCCCGTAGACGTTGAGGAAGTTCTGCGAGAAGGAGGAGATCATCACGACCAGCAGCGCGACGACGTGCCACGGGCCGGTCATCCGCACGAGCGCCTCGATGGGACTCTCGCCGGCCTGGGCCGAGCTGCCGAGCAGCGCGCCTGTGATGCCGAGCCAGGAGAGGGAGACGAAGTTGCCGAGGAAGGTCCAGAAGCCCGTCGCACGGCTGACCTTGTCGTTGTCCGGCAGGTAGCGGGAGTAGTCCGAGGCGAAGGGCCACCAGGCGATGAGGAACGAGAGGAAGTAGCCACCGAACGTGATCCAGCCGCCCACGCCCCCGATCCACCACGCCGCGTGGGAGTTGGTGGAGAAGCCGCCCTGCCAGCCGCGGCTGACCGAGACGACGCTGATGATCGCGAACCCGACGAACAGCACGACGGCGAGGATCCGCTCCAGGAAGTGGATCATGTTGTAGCCGTAGACCGCCACGACCAGCTGGAGGCTCACCAGCACGAGTGCGCCCAGCCAGTAGGGGATCGCCGGGACGAGCGCGTGCGCGGCCTGTGCCCCCAGGATGACCGTCACGGCGGCCCAGCCGATGCCGGCGAAGACGTTGACGTAGGCGACCGGCACGAAGTTGCCGAAGAAGCCGAGCGGTCCGCGCGCCTGGATCTGCTGGGCGACGCCGAGTCGCCCACCCATCCGCGACATCACGCCCATCACGAGCGAGCCGGCGAAGGCCCCGGCGAGGATCGCGGTGACCGACGACGTGAGCGAGAGCCCGAAGCTGACGGCGATGAAGCCGAGCACGATGATCGGGAAGTTCATGCCCGCGGCGAACCAGATGAAGAACTGGGAGACCGGGCGCCCGTGCCGCTCGGAGTCAGGGATGGCATCCACACCGTACGGCTCGACCGCTGCCACGCGGTCGCGGTAATGGAGGTCGGTGGCTCCGCCTACGGGTGCTCCGGGTGATGGTTGCTGAGGGTTCATGAGTTCGACCTCCGGACGACTGAACGATGGTGACGCGCCGCGATGACGATTGCCAACGCCTTGCATACAAGAAGACGTTATGTGCGCCACAGTCCCCCTGTCAATACTTCACATAATACGCTCATCTATGAATGTCTCTTGGCATGCCAAGGACTGTATTCGGCCCTCTGGCATGCAAGAACCGATCGCCGACCCGAGCGCGACCAAGAGACGTTCCTGGCGCGCGGCGTTGGGTACGAAGTGGCGTGGAACCACGATGGTGCACGCGACCGGACTCCCTGACGTTGGTCCGGCATGGCGAGAGCATGGGCAACCGAGCCGACGCGGCGGCCAGGAGCGCCGCATCGGAGGAGCTCGACCTTCACGACCGCGACGCGGACGTCGAGCTGTCCCCGCTCGGCAGGGACCAGGCCGAGGCCGTCGGACGATGGCTCGCGGAGGCCCCGCAGGAATGGCGTCCGACCCTGGTCGTGACCTCGCCGTACCGCCGAGCGGCCGAGACCGCTCGGGTCGCCCTCGGACACACCGAGCTGCCGCTGGTCGTCGACGAGCGGGTGCGGGAACGGGACCTCGGAATTCTCGACGGGCTGACGGGCCGGGGGATCCGCGCGCGGTATCCCGAGGAGGCGGCGAGGCGGGACAAGCTCGGGAAGTTCTACTACCAGCCGCCCAGCGGCGAGAGCTGGGCCGACGTCGTGCTCCGCGTGCGCAGCTTCCTCGCCGATCTGGGACACGGCTACGACGGTGAGCGCATCTGGGTCTTCAGCCACCAGGCCGTGATCATGGCGTTCCGCTACGTGCTCGAGGGCATCGACGAGCAGCGCCTCCTCGAGATCGACCGGGAGGTGCAGATCCCCAACGCCTCCTTCACACGATTCCGCTGCTCCGGAGACGGGTTCGAGCTGGAGACGTTCGCCGACACGCGAGCGGTGGGGGAGCACTCCGTGGTGACGGAGGAGGACAGCGCATGATCGCGAAGGCCCCTGAGGTCGTCACCCCGGCGCGGTTGCGTTCGTGGCCCCTCTCGGAGCCGGGCGTGGGCAAGGAGTCGCGCGGCACGTTGCTCGTCCTGGGCGGCAGTGCGACGACGCCGGGCGCCGTCCGCCTCGCCGGTGAGGCCGCGCTCAGATCAGGGGCCGGCAAGCTCGTCCTCGCCACCGCCCGTTCGGTGACCGCTGCGCTCGGCGTCGCGGTCCCAGAGGCCCGGGTGCTGGGGCTCGACGAGGACGAGGACGGGTCGGTATCACAGACCGCAGCCCCGGCCATCGTCGAGGCGGCCGCAGGAGCCGATGCGCTGCTGCTCGGTCCGGGGCTCGCCGACCCAGACGCAGCTGTCGCCCTTCTGTCGGCGATCCTGCCGCGGGTTGAGGGGCCGGTGGCGATCGACGCGCTCGGCACGGCGTACCTCACCGCGCATCCCGACGGCCTCGCGCACCTCGAGGGCGCCGCGGTGGTGACCGCCAACATCAAGGAGCTCGCGCTCATGCTGCAGCGTGAGGAGGACGAGACCGCCGAGAGCACGGCCGAAGCCGCCCTCGAGCTGGCGCAGCGCGCCGGCGCGGTCGTGGTGGCGGGCGGAGAGGGCAAGCACATCGCCGCACCGGACGGGCGGGTGTGGGTCGTCGAAGGGGGCGGCCCGGGCCTCGGAGTCTCGGGCTCGGGTGACGTCCAGGCCGGCATCGCTGCCGGACTCCTCGCCCGCGGTGAGGAGCCGGCCAAGGCGGCGGTGTGGGCGGCCTACCTGCACGCCCGCGCAGGGGAACGGCTGGCAGGCTCGGTCGCTCGGCTGGGCTACCTCGCCCGCGAGCTGCCTCCCACGCTGCCGCGCGTGATCAGCGAGGTCAGTTGAGGCCTCGTCCCCCGGGAAGAGGTCTTCGGCAGTCAGGCTCGTGACAGGTATCGGGTGCTGTCATGGAGAGCATGCCGGTTCCCTCGGTCCGCTATCGGGTGGCGCTGCGGCTGGCCCGGGTCGCGTCCTGGCTCTCGCGGACGCTGACCCGCGGGTCCGGCCACGTCATCGGCGGCGCCGTGCTCCTCCGACTGGCCTCACGCGATGTGGCCGCCCAGGCGCGCTCCCATCGGATCACGATCGTGTCCGGGACCAACGGCAAGTCGACGACCACGGCGATGATCGCGGCCGCGTTGCGCCGCCACGGGCCGGTCTCGACCAACGCGGACGGCGCCAACACGCCACACGGGTTGGCCTGGCTCGTCGCCACGGCGACGAGCGACGACATCGTGGCGGAGGTGGACGAGGCCTGGGTGCCGTGGGCCGTCCGCATGCTCAGACCGCAGCGGGCGGTCCTGCTGAACCTCAGCCGCGACCAGCTGCACCGCAAGCCGGAGATCCTCCCCCTGGCCGAGGCGTGGCGGCGCGCCATGCGTCAGGTGCCGCACGTCGTGGCGAACGCCGACGACCCGGCCGTGGTGTGGGCGGCCAGCGAGGCCGCCGCCGCCGACTATGTCAGCGCAGGACCGAGGTGGGTCCACGACTCGGTCCTCTGCCCGCGTTGCGACGACGTCCTGCGCGATCGCGCCGGCGACTGGTCGTCCTCCTGCGGCCTGCGCCGGCCTCGGCCCTCGACCGAGGTGCGCGCCGGCCTGATCCACGTCGAGGGCACTCCGCTGCAGGCGTACGACGCACTTCCGGGCGAGGCGAACCTGGCCAATGCGGCCACGGCCGTGGCGGCTGTGCGCGGCCAGGTCCCCGCCGAGACCGCGCTGGCGGCCATCGCAGCGGGCGTCCACGACGTGGCGGGTCGCTACCGGGACGTACCCGTGGACGGCCGACGGGTCCGCCTGCTCCTGGCGAAGAACCCGGCCGGCTGGCAGGCCGTCCTGGGCATGCTCCGCGACGGCGCGTCGACACTGCTCGCCTTCAGCGCCGACGGTGTCGACGGTCGCGACGCCTCGTGGCTCTACGACGTCGACTTCGAGCGTCTCCGGAGCCGTCGGGTCGTGGTGACGGGACCACGTGCGACGGACCTCGCCACCCGCCTCCACCTGGACGGGCTCGACCCCGACCAGACTGTCGCCTCGGTCCTCGACGGCGTCCGGGCGCTGCCTCCGGGCGACGTCGACCTCGTCGCCACCTACACCTGCTTCCAGGCCGCGCGGCGGGAGCTCCACCTTGCCTGACCTCGCCGTGATCGTGATCTACCCCGACCTGCTGGGGTTGTACGCCGATCGCGGCAACGCGCTCGCGTTCCGCTTCTGGGCCGGTCTGCGCGGTCTGGACACCGAGATCATCGACGTCGCACCCGGCCAGGCCATCCCGGCGACCGCCGACCTCTACATCCTCGGTGGTGCGGAGGACGCCTCGATGTCCGCGGCGATGTCGTTGCTTCGCGAGCAGCCTGGACTCGTCCATGGCATCGACCGCGGGGCATCGGTGCTCGGGGTGTGCGCCGGCCTGCAGCTCCTGGGGGAGTCCTTCGTGCAGCGCGACGGCACGATCGTCCCGGGGCTGGGCCAGCTCGGGGTGACCTGCCGTCGGCTGCGCGGACGCCGAGCCGTCGGGGAGGTGGCACTCTCCTCCCCTCTGCTGGGCGAGGTGCAGGGGTTCGAGAACCACCGTGGTGACGCGCGCCTGGAGGTGGGCGCCCTCCCGCTCGGCACCGTCGTCCACGGCATCGGCAGCGGGCACGACCATGTCGAGGGCATCGTCCAGGGGAACCTCATCGGCACCTACCTCCACGGCCCGGTGCTCGTGCGCAACCCGGCCATGACGGACTTCTTCCTCGCCAACGCGACCGGGGGCCCGTTGCCGCCGGTGCAGGACGAGCTCATCGAGCAGTATCGCGCCGAGCGTCGTGCGGCGATCCGACATCGGCGCGAGCGATGACCACCGGCCTCAGCGAAGCGCCTTCCCGATCTCGTGCGCCGTCTGCAGCGCCAGCGGCCCGAGCCGGCGCCGGCGCTCCGCGCTGAAGCGCTGCTCGATGCCGGTGAGGCTGACCGCCCAGCGCGGTCGGTCGTGCTGGTCGAAGACGGCCGCGCCGATGCCCCAGCTGCCCTCGACGAGCAGGCCGGGGTTGACGGCGTACCCCTGGCGTCGTGTGCGCTGGATCCGCTCGCGGACCGCGTCGGCGGCGTGCGTCGAGCCGTACGTCGCCTCGAGGGGGGCGCTCGCCAGGTAGCGCTCGATCTCGGGCTCCGGGAGGTAGGAGAGGATCGCCAGCCCGGCGGACGCAACGCCGAGCGGGAAGCGGATGCCCTCGTGCAGGACATGGGAGCGGATCGGGAAGCTGCCGTCCTCCCGCAGCAGGCAGACGGTCTCGTCGCCGCGTCTGATCGAGAAGAACGCGCTCTCGCCGGTCGTCTCCGATAGTCGCTTGATGAACGGCTGGGCGACGTCGGTGACGTCGTACCGGCTCGCCGCCGTCGTCCCCAGCAGGTAGAGCTCAGGGCCGAGTGACCACAGGCCCTCGGTGGTGCGGTCGACGAGGCCGATCTGCCACAGGGACATGAGGAGCCGGTGGACGGTGGGTCGCGCGAGCCCGGCCGACGTGGCGACGGCGGACGTGGTGAGACCGTTCGGCTCGCCGCTCGAGACGCTCTTGAGGACGAGGCCGATGCGTCCGACGACGTCCGGCGGCGTGTTCACTCAGTGAACGATACCGCCGTGGCGGGTTTGTCGTCCGAGCAGATGCCGCCGAGGGGCTTGATGTGTCGGGCGGCAGCCCTTTCACTTCCGGCATGGACAAAGTCGTCTCCTCAGCAGACGCCGCGGTGTCCGTGATCCCGTCCGGCGCCACCCTGGCGGTCGGCGGGTTCGGTCTCTGCGGCATCCCGTCGGTGCTCATCGGTGCCCTCCACGACGCCGGCACCCGCGACCTCGAGGTCGTCTCGAACAACGCGGGCGTCGACGACTGGGGCCTGGGCATCCTCCTCTCGGCGCACCGCCTGCGCCGCGTCGTCGCCTCCTATGTGGGGGAGAACAAGGAGTTCGCCCGGCAATACCTCTCCGGCGAGCTCGAGGTCGAGCTGACACCCCAGGGCACGCTCGCGGAGCGGATGCGAGCGGGAGGCTCGGGCATCGCGGCGTTCTACACGCGCACCGGCACCGGCACGCAGGTCGCCGAGGGCGGCATGCCGTGGAAGTACGACGCCTCCGGGAACGTCGAGATCGCCTCGCCCGCCAAGCCGACTGAGACGTTCGACGGGCTGGAGTACGTGCTCGAGCGGGCGATCGTCGCCGACTTCGGCCTGGTCCGCGCGTGGAAGGGCGACCGGCACGGCAACCTGGTGTTCAAGGACGCCGCCCGCAACTTCAACCCGGTCGCGGCCATGTGCGGCCGGTTCACCATCGCGGAGGTGGAGGAGCTTGTCGAGCCAGGCGAGCTGAACCCCAACGACGTCCATCTGCCCGGGGTCTACGTCCACAGCGTGGTGGCGCTGACGCCCGAGCAGGCCGCTGAGAAGCGGATCGAGAAGCGGACCGTTCGTGCGGCTGCGTCGACCGAGGGAGGTGCCCAGTGAGCTGGACCCGCGAGCAGATGGCGACCCGAGCAGCCCAGGAGCTGAAGGACGGCGACTACGTCAACCTCGGCATCGGGCTGCCGACGCTGGTGCCGAACTATGTCGGCGACGACGTCGAGCTGGTGCTCCAGTCCGAGAACGGCATCCTCGGCACCGGCGCTTACCCGACCGACGACCAGGTCGACCCCGACCTGATCAACGCCGGCAAGGAGACCGTGACGGTCCGCAAGGGCGCGAGCTTCTTCGACTCCTCGATGAGCTTCGGGATGATCCGCGGCGGCAAGATCGACGCCGCGATCCTCGGTGCGATGCAGGTCAGCGCGGCCGGGGACATCGCCAACTGGATGATCCCCGGCAAGATGGTCAAGGGCATGGGCGGCGCGATGGACCTCGTCCACGGCGCGAAGAAGGTCATCGTCCTCATGGAGCACGTCGCGAAGGACGGCTCCCACAAGATCGTCGAGGAGTGCTCGCTGCCGTTCACCGGACGAGGCGTCGTGCAGCGCATCATCACCGACCTGTGCGTGCTCGACGTGACCCCTGACGGTCTCGAGCTCGTCGAGCTCGCGCCCGACGTCACCGAGGACGAGGTGCGCGCCAAGACGGAGCCGCCGGTCCGTACGGCGAGCTGAGGGCGGCCCTGCCGCCACACGACGCTCGGGCGGTGCGCCTCAGCCCGTCGACACCTCGTCGATGCAGAGGATGGTGTCCTCGCTGTCCGTTAGCCGGTCGCGGCGCACGCGCCTGCTGTCGGCGGAGCTTGATAGAGTCCTCGTGTTGGGATTATCCCAACGCGAGGAGGGCGAGCTGACGGTGGAGGATCAGATGGAAGCCATCGGCGAGCGCATTCGGTCGCGCATGTCGCCGGGCTCAAGCCAGCGGCGACTGGCGGCGGACGTCGGCATGCCCCCGGACGCCCTCTCGCGTGCGCTCAATGGTCAACGAGGTTTCGCGCCACTGGAGCTGGCTCGAATAGCCGATGCATTGGGCGCAGACATCCATTGGCTGATCACGGGGACCTCCGACCCTCTCCGTGTCGACATCGCAGCCCGCCATGCGTGGGACCCGCTTCGGGGACAGCGAGTCAATCCCGGGCGCGAGCGCGACGAGCAGATCTTGCAGAACGTCGTCCGTGCCTACCGAACGGCCTATCCCGAGGGTCCGCCTGCGTCGACATCATTGCCGACGGATCCCCACGAGGTGCGCCGGTTGCTGCCGGCCGAGTTCGTCCGGGGGTTCGCAGATGTGGCCGAGCGGTGGCTCGGCGTCGACGTGATTCGCGTGCCCGATGTCTCGACCGACTACTCACTCCGCATCGGCGCGCGAGGCGTCATCCTGCTTGCCTCGACGCCCCACTGGTTCCGGTCGAACTGGTCACTGGCGCACGAGATCGGCCACCTGGCTCTCGGCCACCACGACGACGGCGCCCACCCCGAACGTCATGAACGGCCTGCGGACACATTTGCAGCGTCGCTCCTCCTGCCTGAGTCGTTCCTGGCGGGGCCCGCGTGGGCGCGGCTCACTCGGAAGGAGCTCGCCACTGTCGTCTGGGAGTCGGGCGTGTCGACCGAGGTTCTACGCCGGCGACTGCGCGACCTCCGCCTGCCCGTTGACGAGGACATCCGCGAGGCGTTGGGGCAACCGACTCAGCGGCTGCTGCGCAGCCATGTCGACTCTCTCGGGGGCGGCGAATGGGGTGATCCGATTGCGAACCGGGAGCGAGACTCCTCGGCGCGACGCTTTCCGCTTGGACTGTTGTCCGCACTGGCGGGCCGAGTCGAGCAAGGAGTCGCCGATCCGCGCGTTCTCGCCTGGGCGCTCGACGTGCCCATCGACGAGATCGACTTTCCGGAACCGGACGACGGGGCGGGGGACGCGTACGTAGAGGTGCTTGCGACTCGCTCGAGCGCTGCGGAGTGGGCCCAGGCTTTCCGTGAGGGTCGGTCGCCGGAGCAGCGTTGACCGACTCAGAGCTCGACTGGCACCTGATCAAGTCCAAGGAGACCGCCCGAGAGCTCCAAGGATTCACCTGCACGACCGACCATCCCCGCACTCCGCGTGGGAGGCGACTTCCTCACCCACGCCCGTGGGAGTGGGAGGCACAGCGGCATCTTCGATCGGCAGACCGGCACCTCCGTCACGGCGACGATCTGCTCGTGGGTCGTGTCGGCTCTGGCGCCCTCGGAGCTGCGGCACATGTCGTCTACGACGACGACTCGAGCCTCCTCGTCGCCAACATCCAGGCCCTCGGCGTCGGCTTGAGCCTTCGACAGCAAGGAGGGGTGACGGCAGATGAAGCCTTCGCGGTCATCCGCAGATTCGCGGAGCTGGAGGCGGACGTCCGACGCTGTACGACCCTGGTCCTGGCCGGCAAGGTCCATCGACAGAATCTGGCGAGCCAGTACGCGTGTCTACGCGCCGGCCTCGAGCCCGTCTCCGGGTCGGTCGCCGATTATCAGACGTGGGCATTGCGCATCGACAAAGACCCCGCTTGACAGTGAATCGGCCCCGGCAGCGCCACTCACGGCGCGACCTCGGGTCCATACCGCTCGACGCAGAACGCGGCCAGCCGGTCGGCGAGCTCCGCGAGCGCGTCGGCCGCGTGGTGGCGGGGGTCCCAGGCGGCGTACAGGCGGATCTGAACGGGCCCCGCCGGGCCCCCGATGTGGAGCGGCACCAGGTCGAAGCGCGGGTCGTCGGTGACCACGGCGACACCGCGCCCAGCGGCCGCGATGGCCTGGGCGACCTGGGCGTTGGTGACCTCGACGACGTCGCCGTAGCCGACGCCGGCCGCCTCGACGGCGCTGTCCAGCAGCGCCCTCGGGGTGAAGTCCGGCGCGAGGAGGACGAGCCGGCGCTCGGCGAGCTCGGCGACCCGGACCGCGCGGCGCGACGCCCAGGCGTCGTCGCCGCGCACGTAGGCCCACACGGGCAGGACGGCGAGCGTCCGGGAGGCCACCGAACGGGGCGGGCGGCGGGTGATGAGCGCGAGGTCGGCGCCGGAGCGCAGGGCGGCCACGGCGCCGCGCGGGTCCACCTCGCGCACCATCGGCAGGGGGTCGTCGGCGCCGAGGGTCGCGAGGAACGGCGCCAGCACGTCGGTCAGGGTGGTCGTCGGCGCGGCCAGGTGCAGCGCGGAGAGGCGGCCGGAGGCCAGCGCCTCGGCCGCGCGCTCGACCTGGCTCGCGTGGCTCAGCAGCCCTCGGGCGACGCCGAGGAAGTCCTCGGCGGCGGCGGTGAGCCGCAACCGGCGCCCCTCTCGTTCGAAGAGCCGCAGCCCGACCTGGTGCTCCAGCTGACGCAGCTGCCGGGACAGCACGGGCTGGGTCACGTGCAGCTCGGCGGCCGCCCGCGTGGCCGAGCCGGCGTCCGCGGTGGCGACGAAGTAGCGCATTAGGCGAAGATCGATGCTCACAGAGCATGAGAATAGTGCCGAACAAGTCTTGGACATCAACTGTCATCGGGACCCACCCTGGTTCCATGAGCAGTGATCTGGAGCAGACTCGTCACCTCGCCACGGCGATCCCGGGCCCGAAGTCGATCGAGCTGATGAAGCGCAAGCAGGCCGCGGTGAGCCCCGGCGTCGCCACCACCATGCCGGTCTTCGCCACGCGAGCCAACGGCGGCATCGTCGAGGACGTCGACGGCAACCGGCTGATCGACCTCGGGTCGGGCATCGCGGTCACCACCGTCGGCAGCAGCGCTCCCCGCGTCGTCGAGGCCGTCAGCGCGCAGGTCGCGGCGTTCACGCACACCTGCTTCATGGTGACGCCGTACGAGGGCTATGTAGCCGTCGCCGAGAAGCTGGCGGAGCTCACGCCGGGCGACCACGAGAAGCGCTCGGCGCTGTTCAACTCCGGCTCCGAGGCCGTCGAGAACGCTGTCAAGATCGCGCGCGCCCACACCGGCCGTGACGCCGTCGTCGTGTTCGACCACGCCTACCACGGCCGCACGAACCTCACGATGGCGATGACGGCGAAGAACATGCCCTACAAGAAGGGCTTCGGTCCGTTCGCCGGCGAGGTCTACCGCGCGCCGATGTCCTACCCCTTCCGTGACGCCGATGAGATCGACGGCAAGCTCGCCGCCGAGCGTGCGGTCGCCCTCATCGAGGCACAGGTCGGCGCCGACCAGGTCGCGGCGCTCGTCATCGAGCCCGTCCAGGGCGAGGGTGGCTTCATCGTGCCGGCGCCGGGCTTCCTCGCCGCGCTCGCCGAGTGGTGCCAGACCAACGGCGCCCTCTTCGTCGCCGACGAGGTGCAGGCAGGCTTCGGCCGCACCGGCACCTGGTTCGCGGTCGAGCACGACGGCGTGGTCCCCGACCTCATCGTCAGCGCGAAGGGCATCGCCGGCGGCCTCCCGCTCTCGGCGGTCACCGGTCGCGCCGAGATCATGGACAGCGTCCACGGCGGCGGGCTCGGCGGGACGTACGGCGGCAACCCCCTCGCCTGCGCCGCCGCCCTCGCCGTCATCGAGACCATCGACTCCGACGGCCTGCTCGAGCGCGCCCGGCAGATCGAGGAGCGTCTCGTCGGCCGGCTCCGCGAGCTGCAGGCCGCCGACCCGCGGATCGGCGACGTGCGCGGCCGCGGCGCCATGATCGCGGCCGAGTTCGTCGACCCGGCCACCGGCAAGCCCGACGGTGCGCTCGCCAAGGCCGTCGCGTCCCACGCCCACAGCAACGGCGTCATCGCCCTGACCTGCGGCACGTGGGGCAACGTCATCCGGTTCCTCCCGCCGCTGAGCATCTCCGATGAGCTGCTCGACGAGGGCCTCGCGATCATCGCCGATGGTCTGGCGAACGCCCGATGACCGCCGTCGACGAGGTCGCGACCCAGGTCGAGCGCACCGTCCTGGATGACGCGCGCGAGCAGTTGGCGGCCGCGGTGGAGACGTTGGAGCTGGGTCCGGCGGTCTTCTCGATGCTGGCCGAGCCGCGTCGGGAGATCAGCGTGAGCATTCCGCTGCGTCGCGATGACGGCACCACCGAGGTGCTGCGCGGCTACCGCGTGCAGCACAACTACTCGCGTGGCCCGGGCAAGGGCGGCGTCCGGTTCGATGCCCGGGTGGACCTGGATGAGGTCCGCGCGCTGGCGATGTGGATGACCTGGAAGTGTGCCCTGCTGGATGTGCCCTATGGGGGTGCGAAAGGTGGGGTGCGGGTCGACCCGCGTCAGTACTCCACGGCGGAGCTGGAGCGGATCACCCGGCGCTATACCTCCGAGATCGCCCCGGTGATCGGGCCCGAGCACGACATCCCGGCCCCCGACATCGGCACCGATGAGCAGACCATGGCGTGGATGATGGACACCTACTCGGTGGGCCAGGGCCACACGGTGTTGGGTGTCGTCACCGGGAAGCCGATCGCGTTGGGCGGGTCGCAGGGTCGGGCCGCGTCGACGTCGCGTGGTGTGGTGGCGATCGCGGTGGAAGCGCTGCGCTATGTGGGGATCCCGGTCGCCGGTGCCCGGGCGGCGGTGCAGGGCTTCGGCAAGGTGGGTCGTGGCGCGGCCCGGTTCCTGGCCGAGGAGGGCGTCTCGGTCGTCGCGGTGAGCGATGTCTACGGCGCGATCTACCAGGCGTCGGGTCTGGACGTGGCCGCCGTGGAGCGGCATGTGGAGGAGACCGGCAGCGTGGTCGGGTTCCCCGGTGCCCAGCCGATCGACGGCGCCGAGGTGTTGACCGCCGAGGTCGACCTGCTCGTGCCCGCGGCGGTCGAGGGCGTGATCCACGGTGGCAACGCCGGCGATGTTCGGGCTCAGGTGATCGTGGAGGGCGCGAATGGTCCTTTGACCGCGGAGGCCGACCGGATCCTGGAGGCCCGGGGCGTTCTGGTGGTGCCCGACATCCTCGCGAACGCTGGTGGGGTGGTGGTGTCCTACTTCGAGTGGGTGCAGGCCAACCAGTCCTACTGGTGGAGCGAGGAGGAGGTCAACCAGCGTCTGGTGGACCGGATGACCCGGGCCTGGGGTGACGTCCTTGCCTATGCCGGCGATCGCCGGCTGACCCTGCGTCTCGCGGCGACCTGCATGGCCGTCGAGCGCGTCTACCGAGCACATGAGCTGAGAGGCCTCTACCCGTGACCGACCTGAGCACCCGTCCTGAGAATCTGGCCGAGAATCTGGCCGAGAACCTGGCCGCGGCCGAGGCCGTGTCCGCGACCATCGCCGCGCTTGCGCCCGCGAGCGGCGTCCTCATCGGCGGCTTGTGGCGCCCTGGCTCCGCAGGCGTCTTCGACGTCGAGGACCCGGCGACCGGCAAGACGATCGCCTCGGTGGCTGACGCCGACGCCGCCGACGCGGTGGCCGCCGTCGACGCAGCCGCCGAGCGGCTGCCGGCGTGGGCGGCCGTGCCGCCGCGCACCCGCAGCGAGCTCCTCAGCGGCGTCCGCGACCTCATGCTGCGCGACGCCGACCAGCTCGCCGAGCTCATCGCGGCTGAGAACGGCAAGTCACTGGTCGACGCCCGCGGCGAGGTCACCTATGCCGCGGAGTTCTTCCGGTGGTACGCCGAGGAGGCCGTGCGTCCCCACGGCGACTTCGGCTCCTCCCCGGCGGGCGGGACGCGCACGATCGTGACCCACAAGCCGGTCGGCGTGGCCGCGCTCGTGACCCCGTGGAACTTCCCCGCGGCGATGGCGACCCGGAAGATCGCGCCCGCGCTGGCGGCTGGGTGCACGGTCGTCCTCAAGCCGGCGGCCGAGACGCCGCTGACGGCCCTGGCCATCGCGCGGCTGATCGCCGAGGCCGGCGTACCCGACGGCGTGGTCAACGTGGTGCCCGGCACCGACGCGCCGGCCATCGTCACGGCGCTCCTCGAGGACCCGCGGGTGCGGAAGATCTCCTTCACCGGCTCGACCGGGGTGGGCCGGATCCTGCTGCGCCAGGCAGCCGACCGGGTCGTCAACACCTCGATGGAGCTGGGCGGGAACGCGCCGTTCGTCGTCACCTCGAGCGCAGACGTCACCGACGCGGTCGAAGGGGCCATGATCGCGAAGTTCCGCAACGGCGGTCAGGCCTGCACCGCGGCCAACCGGCTCTACGTGCACGCCGACGTGGCCGACGAGTTCACCGCCCGCTTCGGCGCGGCCGTCGAGGCGCTGCGCGTCGGTCCCGCCGCGGACGGCAACGACGTCGGCCCGCTCATCTCCGCCAAGGCGCTGGCCGGGGTCACCCGGCTGGTCGATGAGGCGGTCGAGCGCGGTGCGGTCATCGCCCATCAGGCACCGATCCCCGACGCGGGCGGTCACTTCTACCCGCCGGTCGTGCTCACCGGGCTCTCGGTCGACGACCCGCTCCTTGGCCAGGAGATCTTCGGTCCAGTTGCACCGATCGTGGTCTGGGACGACGTCGACGAGCTGCTCGCCACCGTGAACGACACCGAGTTCGGGCTCGCGGCGTATGTCTTCGGAGAGCTCGCCGAGGCGCTCAAGATCGGCGAGGCGCTCGAGGCCGGCATGGTCGGCGTCAACCGAGGACTGGTCTCCGACCCGTCGGCGCCCTTCGGCGGGTTCAAGCAGAGCGGCATCGGCCGCGAGGGTGCCCGCGCGGGGATCGAGGAGTACCTCGAGACGCAGTACCTCAGCGTGGCCTGGTAGCACTCAGTCGAGAGTGGCGGATGGTCGCAACTCGCCGCACGTCGGCGCTGCGACCATCTGCCAGTGCTGCGCACCTGGGCTGGCCGACAACGTCCCTCACGACGTCCGCGGCGCCCACAACGGGGCGATCGAGACGCGCAGGTCGTCGTCGGCCAGCTCGGCCTCCGTGTCGGCGGCGGCGAGCAGCGCGCTGATCGCGTTGGGGTAGGGACCCTCATAGGTCGCGCTCTCCACGCCGCTGACCAGGACGATGTGCGGCTGGTCGAACTCGTGCGCCTCGGACCGGACCAAGCGCTCCTCGATGAGCCGCAGGAGGATCGGCGTCAGCGGCTGCGCTGAGGGGTCGCCTGGCGGGTCAGGAGTCGTCACGTTCTCAAGACGCCGGCTGCACGTCGGCTGTTACGGCTGGTCGTCCTCGTGAGAGGTCGGGAGGGGGTGTGGCTCCGCCCCCACAGCAGAGCCACACCCCTTGGGGACCGACCGGCCGTCAGCGGACACGGGAGCACTCCGGGGCCGGTCATCGACTAGGACGTGCAGAGCGATGACTTCGTTACGCCGGTCGCTGGGGATCTTCGGACAGCCCCCATGCAGCCCCTCAGAACATCCCGCGGATGACGTCGACGGTTCGCAGCAGGTGTGGCTCGGTCCGGTCGGTGCGGTGAGCGACCGCGAGCTCGATGCTGACGGCGGGGCGGACGAGCGGTCGGTAGACGACTCCGTCCAGCGCCAGAGCCGTCACCGGCTCGGGCACGACGGCGACACCCAGTCCGCCGGCCACGAGGGTCACCAGGGTCGACGTCTCGCCGACCTCGTGTCGCACGTGGGGGTCGATCCCCGCATCGCGGAACAGCCTGATGACGATGTCGTACATCATCGAGCGACGGTCGGCCGAGTGCACGATCAGGTCGACCTCGGCCAGATCCGCGACGCGCACCTGGCGACGAGTGGCCAGGCGATGGTCGGCGGGCAGCGCGACGACGAGCCGGTCGCGGCGCAGCGGCGCTACCGTGAGTGAGAGGTCGGCGACCGGCGAGCGCAGTAGTGCGACGTCGATCCCGCCCTGGCGGAGCGCCTCGACCAGGTCGGGCGCGAGCATCTCGCCGCGGAAGGCGAAGTCGACTCCCGGCAGCTCGGCGGCGAGGTGGCGTGAGAGGGCCGGGAGCACGCTGTACGTCGCTGAGCCGACGCCGCCGATCGCCAGATGCCCGACAGCGCCGGCGGCGACGCGTCGTACCTCTTGTGAGGCATCCTCCAGCTCGGCGAGCACCGAGCGGGCTCGCGCGAGGTAGGCGACGCCGGCCTCGGTCAGCTCGACCCGACGGGTGGTGCGATGGAGGAGGACGACCCCGAGCTCGCTCTCGAGCTGCCGGATCGACTGGGAGAGGGGCGGCTGCGCCATGTGCAGGCGCTCGGCGGCCCGACCGAAGTGGCGCTCCTCCGCGACCGCGACGAAGTAGCGCAGGTGACGCAGCTCCACTCGATCTTCCTATCTATATTTGCGACGTCTGAATCGTGTCGGATATTGATACTTCACCCTATCGCTGACGGCGCTTAACGTCGTCAGCATGAGCGCTTTCGTGTACGCCGCCGTCCGCACCCCGTTCGGAAGGTTCAACGGTGCCCTCGCCGGCATCCGGCCCGACGACCTCGCCGCCACCGCGGTCGACGCGCTGCTCGCCAAGGCACCCGGCCTCGACCGCGGCGCGGTCGACGAGGTCGTGTGGGGCAACGCGAACGGCGCTGGAGAGGAGAACCGCAACGTCGGCCGGATGGCCGCTCTGCTTGCCGGCCTCCCGACGAGCGTGCCCGGCACGACGGTCAACCGGCTCTGCGGCTCGAGTCTGGACGCCGCCATGATCGCCTCGCGGCAGATCGAGACGGGCGATGCCGAGATCGTGCTCGTCGGTGGCGTCGAGTCGATGACGCGCGCCCCATGGGTGCTGCCGAAGCCGGCCAAGGGCTTCCCGGCCACCGATGTCACGGCTGTCTCGACCACGCTGGGCTGGCGACTGGTGAACCCGCGGATGCCGAAGGAGTGGACGGTCTCGCTCGGCGAGGCCAACGAGCAGCTGCGAGACAAGCACGGCGTCAGCCGCGAGCGCCAGGACGAGTTCGCCGTGCGCTCCCACCGACTGGCGGCGGCGGCCTGGGAGGACGGCTTCTACGACGACCTCGTCACGCCCGTCGAGGGTCTGGCCCGCGACGAGGGCGTGCGGCCGGACTCCTCGCTCGACGCGCTGGCCGGTCTCAAGCCGAGCTTCCGGCCGGACGGGACGATCACCGCGGGCAACGCCTCGCCCTTGAGTGACGGAGCCTCGGCGGTCCTGCTCGGCTCCGAGACAGCGCGGGAGCGGATCGGTCTCGAGCCGCTGGCCCGGATCGCCGGCCGCGGCTCGTTCGCGCTCGACCCGCAGGACTTCGGCTACGCCCCGGTGGACGCGGCCAACCGGGCGCTGGCCCGGGCCGGGATCAGCTGGAACGAGGTCGGCGCGGTCGAGCTCAACGAGGCGTTCGCGGTGCAGTCGCTGGTCTGCGTCGACGCGTGGCTGTCCCAGGGGCTGAAGGATGCGGAGCTCGTCAACACCCGCGGCGGGGCGATCGCCCTCGGCCACCCGCTCGGTGCCAGCGGCGGCCGCGTGCTGGGCACGTTGGCGAAGGTGCTCCGCGAGCGCGGCGAGCGCTGGGGCGTCGCCGCGATCTGCATCGGCGTCGGCCAAGGTCTGGCCGTGGTGCTGGAGAACACCGAGGCGGGCTCGTGAGCCGTGCGGTGCTGCTCGAGAGCGTCGACGAGGCCGTCGCGGGCATCGAGGACGGCAGCACGATCCTGGTGGGCGGGTTCGGTCTCGCAGGCATGCCGTTCGACCTGATCGACGGCCTGATCCGTCAGGGCGCGAAGGACCTGACCATCGTGTCCAACAACGCCGGCAACGGGGAGGTCGGGCTCGCTGCTCTGCTCAAGGCCGGGCGGGTCCGCAAGGTGATGTGCTCGTTCCCCCGGCAGAGCGACTCCTACGTCTTCGACGAGCTCTACCGCTCGGGCCGGGTCGAGCTCGAGGTCGTGCCCCAGGGCAACCTCGCCGAGCGGATGCGCGCCGCCGGCGCCGGCATCGGCGCGTTCTTCTCGCCGACCGCCGTCGGCACGCCGCTGGGCGAGGGCAAGGAGCAGCGCACGATCGACGGGCGAGACTACGTCCTCGAGTTTCCGATCAGGGGCGACTACGCCCTGGTCGGAGCCCACCGCGCCGACGGCATGGGCAACCTCGCCTACCGCAAGACGGCCCGCAACTTCGGCCCGGTCATGGCCACGGCCGCCGCGACGACGATCGTCCAGGTGAACGAGGTTGTCCCGACGGGTGACCTCGACCCGGAGGCGGTCGTCACGCCCGGCATCTTCGTCGACCGGATCGTCCGCGTCGACGCCCGCCACTACACGGTTCAAGGAGCGCGCTGATGGCGTTGACCCCCGACGAGCTCGCCGCCGTCGTCGCCCGCGACATCCCGCACGGCGCGTACGTCAACCTCGGGATCGGGCAGCCGACCAAGGTCGCCGACCACCTGCCGGCAGGGTCCGGCGTGGTGCTGCACACCGAGAACGGCATGCTCAACATGGGCCCGGCCGCGGTCGGCGACGAGATCGACCCTGACCTCACCAACGCGGGCAAGGTCCCGGTGACGGAGCTGCCCGGGGCGTCGTACTTCCACCACGCCGACTCCTTCGCCATGATGCGTGGCGGCCACCTCGACGTCTGCGTGCTCGGCGCCTTCCAGGTGTCGGCGGCCGGCGACCTGGCCAACTGGCACACCGGCGCCCCCGATGCCATTCCGGCGGTCGGCGGCGCGATGGACCTCGCCATCGGTGCGAAGCAGGTCTTCGTGATGATGACGCTCTTCGACAAGCAGGGTCGCCCCAAGCTGGTGCCGCAGTGCACCTATCCGCTGACCGGCGTGGCGTGCGTCAGTCGCGTCTACACCGACGTCGCCGTCTTCGACGTGGGCCCTGAGGGCGCCGTCGTGCGGGAGACGTTCGGCATCGAGATCGACGAGCTCCGCGAGCGGCTCGACGTGCCGCTCACCCTCCGCGAGCAGACGCAGATGACCGCCGCCGGTTGGGTGAGCAGACGCAGATGACCGCCGTGGGTGCCGCGAGCAGACGCAGATGACCGCCGCCGGTTGGGTGAGCAGACGCAGATGACCGCCGAGGCGTGACCATCTGCGTCCGCCTACCGGCGCTCGCGTGACCATCTGCGTCTGCTCGCCGGCGTATGCGTGACCATCTGCGTCTGTTCGGCGTCAGGCTGGGGGCCAGGTCTTGGCGACGAGGGTGAGGACGTCGTACGTCGCAACGGCCTCGCCGGCGGCGTTGGTGACGGTGGCGTCCCAGCGGACCTCGCCGTAGTCGGCGGAGGTGCGCGGCGTGATCTGCTTGACCGTCAGCTGCACGCGGATCGTGTCGTCCGCCTTGACTGGTGTGAGGAAGCGCAGGTTGTCGACGCCGAAGTTGGCCAGCACCGGGCCGGGGTCGGGGTCGACGAACAGCCCGGCGGCCAGGGAGACGACCAGGTAGCCGTGCGCGACGATCCCGCCGAACAGCGGGTTGGCGGCGGCCGCCTCAGGGTCGGTGTGGGCGTAGAACGTGTCACCGGTGAACTCCGCGAAGTGGTCGATGTCCGCCCGCGACACCGTCCGCGGGGCGCTCTCGATCGTGTCGCCGACCCGAAGCTCGGCAAGGCTCTTGCGGAACGGATGCACGTCGGCGACCGAGCGGTGCGACCCGGTGGTCCAGCGGCCGGTGATCGCGGTGAGCATGTCGGGTGAGCCCTGGAGCGCGGTGCGCTGCATGTGATGCAGGACGCCCCGGATGCCGCCGAGCTCCTCGCCGCCACCGGCCCGTCCTGGGCCGCCGTGCACGAGCACGGGGAGCGGCGAGCCGTGGCCGGTCGACTCGCCGGCGTCGTCGCGGTCCAGCACGAGGATGCGACCGTGCCACGGCGCCAGGCCGAGGGTCACTGCCCGGGCGACGGCGGGGTCGTGGGTGACGAGCGAGCCGACGAGGCTGCCGCGACCGCGGGCGGCCAAGGTGATCGCCTCGTCGAGCGAGCCGTAGGTGAAGACCGTGCTGACCGGGCCGAACGGCTCCACGTCGTGGGCCTCCACGGCACCCGGCCGGGCGCGCAGCAGGACCGGCGCCATGAACGCGCCGTGCTCGGCATCAGCGCCCACGACGTCGACATGGTCGGGGTCGCCGTACACGATCTCGGCCGAGGCCAGCAGCGCCTCGACGGCCTTGCGCACCTCGTCGCGCTGCGCCAGCGAGGCCAGCGCGCCCATGCGGACGGACTCGTCGGCGGGGTCGCCGACGGTGATCTTCGCGAGCCGTGCCGAGATCGCCTCGACGACCTGGTCGGCGATCGCCGCCGGGACGATGGTGCGCCGGATCGCGGTGCACTTCTGTCCGGCCTTGACCGTCATCTCCGCGACGACGCCCTTGACGAACAGGTCGAACTCGGGGTCGTCGGCGCTGACGTCGGGTCCCAGGATGGAGCAGTTGAGGGAGTCGGCCTCGACGCCCAGGCTCAGGCCGCCGTGCACGACCGAGGGGTGCGTGCGCAGGATGCCCGCGGTGTGCGCGGAGCCGGTGAAGGCGACCGAGTCCTGCACGCCGAGGTGGTCGAGCAGCGACCCGGCGCTGCCGCAGAGCAGCTGCAGCGAGCCCTCGGGCAGGATCCCTGAGGAGATGATCCGGCGGACGACCGCCTCGGTGAGGTACGCCGTCTGGCTGGCCGGCTTCACGATCGACGGAAGCCCGGCGAGGAAGGCGGGGGCGAGCTTCTCGAGCATGCCCCACACGGGGAAGTTGAACGCGTTGATCTGGACCGCCACACCCGGCCGCGACGTGTAGACGTGCTGTCCGACGAAGGTGCCGCCGCGACCGAGCCGCTCGGGCGGCCCGTCGAGGACGACGATGTCGTTGGGCAGCTCGCGGGTGCCCTTGCTCGCGTAGGAGAAGAGCGTCCCGAAGCCGCCGTCGATGTCGACCATCGAGTCGCGCTGGGTAGCGCCGGTGCGTGCGGAGAGTGCGTAGAGCTCGTCCTTCTCCTCCGAGAGGTGCTTGGCGAGCTGCTTGAGCAGGCCCGCACGCTCGTGGAAGGTCAGTGCTCGGACGGCGGGGCCGCCGACCGTCCGCGCGTGCTCGACCATCTGGGCCAGGTCGAGGCCGCGGCTCGAGATCCGGGCGACCTCCTCGCCGGTCACGGCGTCGAGCAGCGGCTCGCCGTCGTCGGTGGCGCGGAACCAGCGCCCGGCGGCGTAGCTCTCCAGCATCTCGCTCACGTCAGTCCTTCCGTCAAGCAGGTCAAGGTCGTCGAGCCGGGCGGATGTTGCCTGCCCGTTGCCAGGTCGGCGCTCGGTGTGCCACGCTATTACAGACCGCTCGGTCAGTAAATACCCGTCAGAGACCGGAGGCTTGGATGACAGCCGTGTCAGCAGGGGTGGACGAAGCCGACCTGCAGTCGTCGTTCGACTCGACCATCGCGCACCACGACCGGATCGAGCCGCGCGACTGGATGCCGGAGGACTACCGCAAGACGCTGGTGCGCCAGATCGCCCAGCACGCACACTCCGAGATCATCGGGATGCAGCCCGAGGGCAACTGGATCGGACGGGCGCCGTCGTTGCGCCGCAAGGCGATCCTGCTCGCCAAGGTCCAGGACGAGGCCGGCCACGGCCTCTACCTCTACTCCGCCTGCGAGACCCTCGGCGTGTCCCGCGAGGAGCTCACGCAGAAGCTGATGAGCGGTGCGCAGAAGTACTCCTCGATCTTCAACTACCCCACGCTCTCCTACGCCGACGTCGGCACGATCGGCTGGCTCGTCGACGGCGCCGCCATCTGCAACCAGGTGCCGCTGTGCCGCACGTCGTACGGCCCCTACGGCCGCGCGATGATCCGGATCTGCAAGGAGGAGTCGTTCCACCAGCGGCAGGGCTACGAGCTGCTGATGACGATGATGCGCGGCACCGATGAGCAGCGGGCGATGGTGCAGGAGTCCGTCAACCGCTTCTGGTGGCCGGCGCTGATGATGTTCGGCCCACCGGACGGCGACTCGCCCAACACCGAGCGGTCGATGGCCTGGGGCATCAAGCGCCACACCAACGACGAGCTGCGTCAGCGCATGGTCGACATGACCGTGCCGCAGGCCGAGCTGCTCGGCGTCACCCTTCCGGACCCCGAGCTCAGGTGGAACGAGGAGCGGGGCTCCTACGACTTCGGCGAGGTCGACTGGGAGGAGTTCTGGGACGTGGTCAAGGGCAACGGGCCGTGCAACGAGCAACGCCTGGCACACCGCCGCCAGGCGTACGACGACGGAGCCTGGGTCCGCGAGGCCGCCCTGGCCTTCGCCGCCGGTGGTCTCGAGACGCCCTCGCCTCGCGGCTCGGGCTACTCGACCATCGAAGGGGAGGAGGACCGATGACCGGTGTCAAGGCCGAGTGGCCGCTGTATGAGGTCTTCGTCCGCGGCAAGCGCGGCCTCAACCACGTCCATGTCGGATCGCTCCACGCCCCGGACGACCAGATGGCGCTGCGGCATGCGCGCGACGTCTACACGCGCCGCAACGAGGGTGTCTCGATCTGGGTCGTGCGCTCCTCCGACATCACCGCGTCGAGCCCCGACGAGAAGGACCCGCTGTTCGCCCCCTCGGGCGACAAGGTCTACCGCCACCCGACGTTCTACGACATCCCCGACAACGTTCCCCACATGTGAAGCCACCCCACGGAGCTCTTCGCCTCCCCGCTTCGCTCCTTGGGCGAACAACACCGCGGGGACCCCGGTGTCGCCGGGCGATGGCTCGACGAACGAAAGCTGCTGATGACTGAGATCCACACCCACACCCCCGACGATCACGAGAGCGCGTACGACGGGCTGCTGGTCAACGACGCGCACTGGGCCTTCGGCACCGACTTCGAGGACCCGTTGGCAGGTGTCGACACGACGGTGCCCGACGGCGTCGACGCCGCCGCCCTGGCGTCGTACTGCCTGATGCTCGGCGACGACTCCCTCGTGCTCTCCCAGCGCATCTCGGAGTGGTGCAGCCGAGCACCCGACCTCGAGGAGGACATCGCGCTGGCGAACATCGCCCTCGACCTCCTCGGTCAGGCGCGGCTCCTCCTGGCGCGTGCCGCTGCCGCCGACACGTCCGTCGTGCCGGCGCTCCCCGAGGGCTCGCCGGTGCCTGACGAGGACGCCCTGGCGTTCTTCCGCGACGCGGAGGCCTTCCGCAACGTGCGCCTGACCGAGGTGCCGAACGGCGACTTCGCCCATGTCGTCGTCCGCATTCTGCTGTTCGCGACGTGGAGGCTCGCGCTGTTCGAGCGGTTGGCGCACAGTCGCGATGCCGTCCTCGCCGCGGTTGCTGCGAAGGGCGTCAAGGAGCTGACCTACCACCGTGACTTCGCGGGTCGCTGGTTCGTCACCCTCGCGGGCGGCACCGAGGAGTCGCGCCGGCGCCTCCTCGCGGCGCTGGACGCGCTCATGCCGCTGTGGCCTGAGCTCTTCGCGACCCATGACGTCGAGCGCGACATCGCCGCCAGCGGAGTGGGGGTCGACCCGGCCTCGGCGGCACAGGAGGCCGACGCCGTCCTCGACCAGGTCCTCGCCGTCGCCGGCGTCGATCGCCCGGACCGCCCCGGACTGGCGGGTGTCCAAGGCCGCACGGGCCGCGACGGGCTCCACACCGAGGCGCTCAGCCGGCTGCTCGCCGAGATGCAGGTCGTCGCACGGGCGCACCCGATGGGGCAGTGGTGATGGGTCTCGATACGCGGTCGCTCGTTCCTCGCGAGCGCTACTCGACCAGCGACAGCGCGACGCCAGCCGGGGTAGTCCGGGACGCTTCCGACCATTACTCGCCGGTAGACCGTGGGGAACGTCCCGGACTACCCGGCCTCGCCGAGCGCGCCCGCGCTGTCGCGGAGACGGTCACCGACCCCGAGCTGCCGATGCTGACGCTGGCCGACCTCGGCGTCCTGCGTTCGGTCGAGGTCGACGAGGACGGCAGCGTGGAGGTCGCGATCACGCCGACCTACAGCGGCTGCCCGGCCATGGCGACGATGCGCGACGACCTGGTCCGCAGCCTCAACGAGGCGGGCTTCGCCGATGCCCGCGTCCGGGTGGCGCTCGAGCCCGCGTGGACGACCGACCAGATCAGTGACCGCGGCCGGGCCGCGCTCATCGAGGCCGGCATCTCCGCACCGGGCCGGGCGCCGGTGCGCAGCGGCCCGGTCCCGCTGACGCTCGGGCCCGTACGACGCCAGGTGACCTGTCCTCGATGCGGGTCGGCCGACGTCGACCTGACGTCCGAGTTCGGCTCGACCGCCTGCAAGGCGCTCTACCGCTGTCGCGCATGCCTGGAGCCGTTCGACCACGTCAAGGAGATCTGACATGACCACCATGACCGCGCGCCCACGGACGGTGACGGAGTTCCACACGCTCACGGTGTCCACTGTCGAGCGGCTCACCGAAGACGCCGTCGCGGTGACCTTCGACGTGCCCGAAGAGCTGCGTGAGGTGTACGCCTTCGACGCGGGGCAGTCGCTGACACTGCGACGGGTGATCGACGGCGTCGAGCACCGGCGGACCTACTCGATCTGCTCGCCGGCCGGCAGCGCGCCGCGGATCGGCGTCCGTGAGATCCCGGACGGCCTCTTCTCGACGTGGCTGGTGCACGAGGTGCGATCGGGCGACGCTGTCGAGGTCCAGGCGCCGTCCGGCAGCTTCCGGGCCGATCCGGGGGCCGGAGGACGGCATCTGTGCATCGCGGCCGGCTCCGGCGTCACGCCGATGCTCTCGATCGCGGCGACGGTGCTCGCGAACCCGGACGCGTCGGTCACCCTGCTCTACGGCAACCGCACGACGAACACCGTGATGTTCGCCGAGGAGCTCGCCGACCTGAAGAACCTTCACGGTCCGAGCTTCGACCTGGTCCACGTGCTCTCGCGCGAGCCGCGTGACGTCGAGCTCTTCTCCGGCCGGCTCGACGCGGACCGGCTGCGCACGATCCTCAGGCTTCTGGTCCCGCTCGACGAGGTCGACCACGTCTGGCTGTGCGGTCCCCTCGGCATGATCGAGGACGCCCGCGGAGTGCTCACCGCCCTCGGCGTCGCGCCGGAGCGGGTGCACTTCGAGCTGTTCTTCGTCGACGAGCCGCCGCCGCAGCTGCGCCACGAGGACCCCCGTCTCGAGGGGGTGACGAGCGAGGTGACCGTCGTGCTCGACGGCCGGAGCACGACCACGCCGATGGCTCGGACCCAGAGCATCCTCGACTCCGCGCAGACCCATCGCACCGACCTGCCCTTCGCCTGCAAGGGAGGCGTCTGCGGCACCTGTCGCGCCCACGTCAACCAGGGCGAGGTCGACATGGTGCGCAACTACGCCCTCGAGGAGTCCGAGGTGGCGGCCGGATACGTGCTGACCTGCCAGACCTTCCCGGTGAGCGACACCGTCACCGTCGACTTCGACGCCTGAGCCTGAGGAGAGCCATGACCGAGTCCTTCATCCTGGCCGGAGCGCGCACGCCGATCGGCCGCTACGGCGGCGCGCTCGCCCGCGTGCGGCCCGACGACCTGGCGGCGCTCGTCGTCGGGGAGGCCGTACGCCGCGCCGGCATCGACCGCGAGCGCATCGACGAGGTCGTCCTCGGCGCCGCCAACCAGGCCGGTGAGGACAACCGCAACGTCGCGCGGATGGCGGCGCTTCTCGCGGGGCTCCCGGAGGCGGTGCCCGGTTTCACGGTCAACCGGCTCTGTGCGTCCGGGCTGACCGCGATCGCGACCGCCCGGCAGATGATCGCGGCCGGTGATGCGGACGTGGTCGTGGCTGGTGGCGTGGAGTCGATGACGCGTGCGCCGTGGGTCCAGGCGAAGCCGGACCGCGCGTGGGCGAAGCCGGGAGAGGCCTTCGACACCTCGATCGGGTGGCGCTTCACCAACCCGCGCTTCGACGCCGAGACCACGTTGTCGATGCCGCAGACGGCCGAGTGCGTGGCCGAGCAGTGGTCGCTGACCCGCGAGGAGCTCGACGCCTTCGCACTGCGCTCCCACGAGCGGGCGGTCGAGGCGATCAAGAACGGGCGGTTCGCCGATGAGATCGTCGCGGTCCCGACCGCCGACGGTGAGGTCGCCGTCGACGAGGGGCCCCGGGCCGACACCAGCCTCGAGCGCCTCGCCCGGCTGCGACCGGTCAACAAGCCGGACGGCGTGGTGACCGCGGGCAACTCCAGCTCGCTCAACGACGGGGCGGCCGCGGTCGTCGTCGCCAGCGAGCGCTTCGTGGCCGAGCACGGGCTGCAGCCGCGCGCCCGTCTCGTGGCCGCCGCGAGCGCCGGTGTCGCGCCGGCGATCATGGGCATCGGTCCGGTCCCGGCCACCCAGAAGGCGCTCGCCCGGGCCGGCTGGCAGGTCGGTGACCTCAACGCGGTCGAGCTCAACGAGGCGTTCGCCTCGCAGTCGCTGGCGTGTGTCCGCGACCTGGCTCTCGACCTCGACATCGTCAACGCCGACGGGGGTGCGATCGCGCTGGGCCACCCGCTCGGGGCGTCGGGCACCCGCATCGTGCTCACCCTCCTCGGGAGGCTCGAGCGCGGTGATGGCCATCGCGGGCTCGCCACGATGTGCGTCGGGGTCGGCCAGGGCGCCGCCCTGCTCCTGGAGCGCCCGTGAGCAGCACCCCGACGGCCACGATCTCGGTCGAGGAGAGCGCCGACCGCGTCGTCGCACGCCTGGACCGACCGGAGGTCCGCAACGCCATCGACCAGGCGATGGTGAGCGAGCTGCACGACGTCTGCACCGCGCTGGAGACCGACCCTCGCATCCTGTTGCTCACCGGCTCCGGGGGCACCTTCGCAGCGGGCGCCGACATCGCCCAGCTCCGTGAGCGGCGCCGCGACGACGCCCTCCGGGGGATCAACTCGGGGCTCTTCGACCGGATCCGGCGGCTGCCGATGCCGACGATCGCGCTGGTCGAGGGCTACGCGCTCGGCGGCGGAGCAGAGCTCGCCTACGCGTGCGACTTCCGGATCGGCACGCCGACCACGCGCATCGGCAACCCCGAGCCGGGCCTCGGCATCATCGCCGCAGCAGGTGCGACCTGGCGGCTCGTCGAGCTGGTCGGGGAGCCGGTCGCGAAGGAGATCCTGCTCGCCGGCCGAGTGCTCGACGCCGCGGAGGCCCACGCCGTGCGGCTCCTCAACGAGGTCGTCGAGCCCGACGAGCTGCTCGCGGCCGGTCACCGCTGGGCCGACCGGATCGCGCAACAGGCGCCACTGGCGGTACGACTGACGAAGGCCGTGTTCCATGCGCCGCGCGAGGCACACCCGATGATCGACGACATCGCCCAGGCGGTGCTCTTCGAGACGACGGAGAAGCATGATCGGATGACAGCGTTCCTGGAGCGCCGGAAGGAGAAGAAGTGAGCAGTCTCCCGCAGACCGTCGGCGTGTACGGCGGCGGCCGGATGGGCGCCGGCATCGCCCACGCGTTCCTGTCGGCCGGTGCCGACGTCATCGTCCTCGAGGCCTCGGCCGAGAGCGCCGAGGCCGCCCGTGGCCGGGTCGAGGCGAGTCTCGCCAAGGCCGCTGAGCGGGGCGTCGCCTCCGCCTCGGTCGGACGGCTGGCCGTCTCGACGTCGGTGCACGACCTCTCCGTCGCCGAGCTCGTCGTCGAGGCGGTGCCGGAGGTGCGTGAGCTCAAGGCCGACGTGCTCGCGAGGATCGAGGAGGTCGCCCCGCTCGCCGACATCGCCACCAACACCAGCTCGCTCTCGATCGACTGGCTCACCGCGACCTTGGCCGACCCGCGCCGGCTCATCGGGTTGCACTTCTTCAACCCCGTGCCGGCGAGCGCGCTCGTCGAGATCGTGGTCGGGACCCACACCGACCCGGCGCTGGTCACGCGTGCCCAGCAGTGGGTGGCCGACCTCGGGAAGACGGCGATCACCGTGACCGACTCGCCCGGCTTCGCGTCGAGCCGGCTCGGGGTGATGCTGGCGCTCGAGGCGATGCGGATGCTCGAGGAGGGTGTCGCGAGTGCCGAGGACATCGACACCGCGATGACGCTCGGCTACCGCCACCCGGTCGGGCCGCTGCGCACGACGGACATCGTCGGACTCGACGTCCGACTCGACATCGCCGAGCACCTGGCGCGCGAGCTCGGGCCGCGGTTCGAGCCGCCGGCGGTCCTTCGCGAGAAGGTCGCGGCCGGCAAGCTGGGGCGCAAGACCGGTGAGGGCTTCTACCGGTGGTGAGCCCGATGCCTTCCTCAGGCGACAGCGCCGACGACCTCGCCCGCTCCTCGGCCGAGGCCATGTGGGCCGACGACGCCGCGAGTCGCGGGCTCGGCATGGAGATCCGCTCGATCGCACCTGGCCTGGCTGAGGTCGTCATGGCCGTCCGCGACGACATGGTCAACGGCCACGCCCTGTGCCACGGCGGACTGATCGCCACGCTCGCCGACAGCACCTTCGCGCTCGCGTGCAACACCTACGGCGAGGTCACGGTCGCGTCCGGGTTCGAGATCGACTTCCTGGAGCCGGCGCGCCTCGGTGACGTGCTCGTCGCCACCGCCGTCGAGCGAGCTCGGCGCAAGCGCTCCGGGATCTACGACGTCACGGTTCGCAGCGGCGACACGGTGATCGCGGAGTTCCGCGGCCGCAGCCGGTCGCTCGCCAGAGCCTGACCGATCAGCGTCGCAGTCCGTCGAAGGCCACGGTCGCGACCGCCTGGGCGAGCTGGTGGGCGTCGTACCTGCCCTCGGGTCGCACCCACTCGACGAGTGAGTTGACCATGCCGAAGAGCAGCCTGCTGATGAGGTCGGGGTCGACGTCGTCGCGCACGGCACCCTCGGCGACCGCCGCCTGGACCAGCTCGGCCAGACGGTCGTCGATGACGCGCCGGCGGCGGAGCGCGTCGAGCTCGACCTCGCCGTTGCCGCGCACGCGCAGCAGCAGCGTCACCGCCGGCAGGTGCTCGACGAGCACCTCGATGCTGCCCTGGACCGCGCCGCGCAGGCGTTCGTACGCCGACCCGGACGGGTCCGCATCGGCCCGGTCGAGCACGGCGCTGAGGTTGTCCAGCGCCTCGTCGAGCGCCTCCTTGAGCAGGTGGGTCTTGCTCGGCACGTGGTGGTAGATCGCCGACTTCGTGAAGCCCAGCTCGGCCGCGAGGTCGCCCATGCTCGTGGCGTCGTACCCCTGCCGGTTGAACAGGTCGACGGCGCGCCGGAGCACGGTCGCCTGGTCGTAGCCCGGGCGCCCGCGTCGCGGCGTGGGCGCGGCGTCGGTCGTCATGTCAGCAGGCTCCCACACGGGGACCGACGGACGCGCGCTGGGTCTAGCGGCGGAACGTCCCATGCTGTAATACTGACCGAAAGGTCAGGAATTCGGAAGAGGGATCCATGGACTCTGTGCTGGTCGAGCGGCGTGACGCCGTGGCCACGGTCACGATCAACCGCCCCGAGCGCCGCAACTCGCTGAACGCCGAGGTCAAGGACGCGCTTCGTGACGCCCTCGACGACGTCGGCGCCGACGCAGAGGTGAGGGCCGTGGTCCTCACGGGCGCCGGGGAGCACTTCTGCGCCGGGCAGGACCTCAAGGAGCACGCCGACGGACTGCAGGCGGGTGCGACCAGCGCGTTCGCCACCGTGGCAGACCACTACGCACCGATCGTGCACAGCCTGGCGACGATGCCGAAGCCCGTCGTCGCCGCCATCGAGGGCAACTGCGTGGGTGCCGGTCTCGGGTTCGCGCTCGCGTGCGACCTTCGCGTCATCGCGTCGGACGCGACCCTCGCCACAGCTTTCAGCTCGATCGGCCTGACCTGCGACTCGGGCCTCTCCTACACCCTGCCGCGTGCGGTCGGGGACGCCCGTGCGCGCCGGCTCGTCCTCCTCGCCGAGCCGTTCACGGCGGCCCAGGCGGTCGAGTGGGGCGTCGACTGCGACGTCTCCGGCCCGGGGAGCACGCTGGTCACCGCCACCAAGCTGGCCGAGCGGCTCGCGGCGGGGCCGACCGCGGCGTACGCCGAGAGCAAGCGGCTGCTGACCGAGACCTGGTCGCGCGATCTCGATGCCACACTCGCCGCCGAGGGAGCCGCGCAGGCCAGGGCCGGCTCGACCGCGGACCACGCCGCCGCGGTGGCGGCCTTCCTCCACAAGGAACGGCCGGTCTTCGCCGGCCGCTGAGAACCACCCGCCCGAACCGACCCAGGGAGTCACGTTGCCTGCCCCGATCCCACCCGACCACGGCATGGAGCCGATCGAGACCGCCTCCGTCGACGAGCTCCGGGCGCTGCAGCTGCAACGGCTGCAGTGGTCCGTGCGGCACGCCTACGACCACGTCGAGCACTATCGCAAGGCGTTCGAGGCCGCCCAGGTCCACCCCGACGACGTGACCGACCTCGCGGACCTGGCGCGGCTGCCGTTCACGAGCAAGGCGACCCTGCGTGAGAACTACCCGTTCGGCATGTTCGCCGTGCCGCGCCAGGAGGTCGTCCGGGTCCATGCCTCGTCCGGGACGACCGGCAAGCCGACGGTCGTGGGCTACACCCGCGGCGACCTGGACGTGTGGGCGACGGTCGTGGCCCGCAGCATCCGTGCGGCCGGCGGACGGCCGGGTGACATCCTCCACAACGCCTACGGCTACGGGCTCTTCACCGGCGGGCTCGGTGCGCACGGCGGCGCCGAGAAGCTCGGCTGCACGGTGGTCCCGGTCTCCGGCGGGATGACGGAGCGACAGGTGCAGCTCATCGCGGACTTCCGGCCGGACCTGATCATGGTCACGCCGTCCTACATGCTCAACATCATCGACGAGATGGAGCGCCAGGGTCTCGACCCGCGGGCCAGCTCGCTGCGGGTGGGGATCTTCGGTGCCGAGCCGTGGACGAACGAGATGCGCGTGGCGATGGAGGAGCGCCTCGACATGCACGCCGTCGACATCTACGGCCTGTCGGAGATCATCGGGCCCGGCGTCGCGCAGGAGTGCGTGGAGACCAAGGACGGCCTGCACGTGTGGGAGGACCACTTCTACCCCGAGATCATCGACCCGATGACCGGCGAGGTGCTCCCGGACGGCGAGGAGGGCGAGCTGGTGCTGACCTCGCTGACCAAGGAGGCCATGCCGGTCATCCGCTACCGCACCCGCGACCTCACCCGGCTGCTGCCGGGCACCGCGCGGCCCATGCGGCGGATCGAGAAGATCACCGGGCGCACCGACGACATGATCATCCTGCGCGGGGTCAATCTCTTCCCGACCCAGATCGAGGAGCTCGTCCTCAAGGTCCCCGCCCTGACCCCGCACTTCCAGTGCGTCCTCACCCGCGAGGGCAACATGGACGCGATGACCGTGATCATCGAGCGCTCGGAGCAGGCGACGAGCGCCGAGGCGACCGCGGCGGCCGACCACGTGCGGCAGCTCGTCAAGCGGACGATCGGCGTCACCGTCGGCGTCGAGGTCAAGGAGCCCTACGAGATCGAGCGCTCGGTCGGCAAGATGCGCCGCATCGTCGACCGTCGCAATCGAAAGTAAAGGCGGTTGTCGCGTTCCTTCACCGCGTCTGGCACGCTTTCATCATGGATGTCGCTAATGCCTGAGCAGCCCATCCGCCTCGCCATCGTCAGCCGACAGGAAGTAGTGGCGCGTGGCCTGACGGCCATGCTCGCGGACTACCCCGACCGGGTGACAGTCGTCGCCATGGCCAGCGTGTACAGCAAGGCCAAGGGCATCGACGTCGTGCTCTACGACAGCCACGGGCTGCACCGCTCCGACGGCGCCGACCTGGACCACCTGATCCAGAAGACCGACGCCAAAGTGCTCATCTACAGCCGCGACATGAGGCCGGACCTGCGTGCGCGCGCCTTGGCGCGCGGCGCCGACGGCTGGGTCTCGATGAGCAAGCACGCGCCGGAGCTGCTCGCGGCCATCGAGCGCGTCGCCGACGGCAAGCCGCAGGAGGAGCAGGTCGACTGGATCGGCCAGGAGGCGGGGCTCTCGCCTCGCGAGGTCGAGGTGCTCTCCCTCGTCACCCAGGGCATGTCGAACCAGGAGATCTCCGAGCGGCTCTTCCTGACGATCAACACCCTGAAGAGCCACATCCGGCAGGCGTACAAGAAGATCGGCGTCTCCTCGCGCGCCCAGGCGGTCGCCTGGTGCATGCAGCACGGCTTCGCCCCGCCGGACCCCCTCGGTCCGCCGCACTAGCGTCCGCGAAGGGACGGCGAATATCGCTTCCGCTCACCGGGGTACCGTCCCGCGTCGACACACTCGAGGAGACCGATGCGGACCCCCGACGGCGGCGCACGCTGTGGACGTCCACAGCGTGCCCACCCGCAAGGGTGGGTGGGGCCTGCTGATTCCCCACCCGGAGGGGCCAAAAGGCCCGGGTGGCGGTTACGGCGGTCCTCGGGCCGGGGACGACTCAGGCATGACGATCACAGCGACGCTCCACCACGATGTGCCCCGAGAGACCCGGCGCCGCGAGACGACACGACTCTTCGATGAGGCGACCTGTGCGCGGCGTATCGAGCGCGAGGACCTCATCGAGCAGGTCATTCTCATGAACACCGGTGTCGCCCGCTCCATCGCGCGTCGCTACGTCGGGCGGGGCATCCCGCTGGAGGACCTCGAGCAGGTCGCCTACCTGGCCCTGGTCCGTGCTGCCCGCAAGTTCGACGGCGACAAGGCCGACGACTTCCTGACGTACGCCGTGCCGACCATCCGCGGCGAGATCAAGCGCCACTTCCGTGATCTCGGCTGGACCGTGCGTCCGCCTCGCCGCATCCAGGAGCTGCAGACCGGCGTCCTGCGGATGCGCGAGACGCTCCGCGACGACAGCGGCCGCGTCCCGACCCCGGCGGAGATCGCCACGAAGCTCGGCGTGGACGAGAGCGACGTCGTCGAGGCCCTGACGGCGGAGGGCTGCTTCACGCCGCTGTCGCTCGACGCGCCCGTGAGCTCGGGGGAGCCGGAGGCCGCGAGCCTCGGCGACCTCCTCCCGGAGTACGACGCCGACCTGTCCGTGGCCGAGGCCCGAGCCCTCCTCGCTCCGGCGCTCGGCAAGCTGACCGAGCGCGAGCAGGTGATCGTGCGGCTGCGCTTCGTCGACGACCTGACGCAGGCCGAGATCGGCGAGCGGATCGGTGTCACGCAGATGCAGGTCTCGCGCCTGCTGGCCGGCATCCTCGGCAAGCTGCGCGAGAGCATCGCCCCCGACGGCAAGCCGATCGCCGCCTGAGGCTGGCCGTTCCCGGCCGCTCTAGGCCGAGCGGACGTGCGAGCGCTGCTCGGGAGTCACCAGCCCCAGCGCGCGCCCGGTCCGCACGAGCGTCTGCTGGGCTGCGTCGGGGTCGTCGGAGAGCGAGGCGCCGAAGCTCGGGACGAGCTGGCGCAGCGTGGGCTGCCAGTCGTCCCAGCGGTCGGCGAAGCAGCGCTCGAGGACCTGCAGCATGATGGGCGTCGCGGTCGACGCCCCCGGCGAGGCGCCGAGCAGCCCGGCGATGGAGCCGTCGGCGGCGGTGATCACCTCGGTGCCGAACTGCAGCACGCCGTTGGGCCGGATGACCTGGACGCGCTGGCCCGCGGTGATCTTCTCCCAGTCCTGCGGCTGCGCCTCCGGGAAGAAGTCGACCAGGTCCTTGAACTTCGTCGAGGGCCGCGCGATGAGCTGCTGGATCAGGTAGATCGTCAGGCCGATGTTGGTCAGCCCGGCCTTGAGGATCGGCCAGATGTTGTGCAGCCGGATCGAGGCGAAGAGGTCGAAGAAGGAGCCGAACTTGAGGAACCGGGGGCTGAAGCCGGCGTACGGCCCGAACATCAGCGCCTGGGAGCCGTCCACGAAACGGGTGTCGAGGTGCGGGACCGACATCGGCGGCGCACCGACGGCCGCCTTGCCGTAGACCTTCGCCTGGTGCTGCTTGACGAGCTCCGGCTTGGTCGTGCGGAGGAACTCACCGGAGACCGGGAAGCCGCCGAAGCCCTTGATCTCGGGGATCTTGGCGCCCTGGAGCAGGCGCAGCGCGAAGCCGCCCGCACCGACGAAGACGAACCGGGCCGTGTAGGCGAACCGCTCGCCGCTGCCGACGCGGCGCCCGCTGACCTCCCACAGGCCGTCGGCGTCGCGCTGGACCTTGCGGACCTCGGAGCCGAGCTCGAGGTCGGCGCCCCGCGCGACCAGGGAGTCGCTGAGGATCTCGGTGAGCCGGCCGAAGTCGACGTCGGAGCCGGTCTCGGTGAAGGTCGCGGCGACGGGGACGGACAGGTCGCGGCCCTCGATGAGGGTCGGTGCCCACTGGGCGATGACCTGCGGGTCGTCGCTGAACTCCATCCCCGCGAAGAGCGGGTGGGCGGCGAGGGCCTCGAACCGCCGGCGCAGGTAGTCGACGTTGTCGGCCCCCCACACGAAGCTCATGTGGGGGATCGGGTTGATGAAGGCCGACGGGTCCGGGATCCGCCCGCTCTCGACGAGGAAGGACCACAGCTGGCGGGAGACCTGGAACTGCTCGTTGACCTGCACCGCCTTCGAGATGTCGACGCTGCCGTCGTCGTTCTGGGGGGTGTAGTTGAGCTCGCAGAGGGCGGAGTGGCCGGTGCCGGCGTTGTTCCACGGGCCCGAGCTCTCGAGTGAGAGGGAGTCGAGTCGCTCGAGGACCTTGATGCTCCAGGCCGGCTCGAGCTCCTGGAGGAGCGTGCCCAGAGTGGCGCTCATGATGCCGCCACCGATGAGAACAACGTCGACAGGTGTCTCCACCCTTCATGTATCGGCCATCGAGGTGCCGAGCGGCAAATCGGGTCCGCCGTCGGGGGCCGATATGTGGCAGAGGTCATACGTCGATGGGTCCCTGTGACGTGGGCCACAGAGGTGGTAGAGATGCTCCATGGAGTCGTACGCCGCCGGAGAGACCGACCTCGCGTTGCTCGAGGAGACGATCGGAGCCAACTTCGAGCGCACGGTCCGGGCCTACGGTGATCGGGAGGCCCTCGTCGACGTGCCGTCGGGTCGGCGCTGGACCTGGCAGCAGCTCGACGACGCCGTGAACTGGCTGGCGCGGGGTCTGCTCGCGGCGGGCGTCGCGAAGGGCGACCGTGTCGGGATCTGGGCGCCCAACTGTCCGGAGTGGACGATCGTGCAGTTCGCCTGCGCCAAGATCGGCGCGATCCTGGTCAACGTCAACCCGGCGTACCGCACCCATGAGTTCGTCTATGTCGCCAACCAGAGCGGAATGCGGCTGCTGATGGCGGCGAGCTCGTTCAAGACGAGCGACTACCGGGCGATGATCCGCGAGACCGCCGACCAGTGCCCGACGCTCGAGCGGGTCGTCTACATCGACTCCGACGGCTGGCGCGCGCTCAACGACCAGGGCCGCGAGCTGCCGCCGCGCGCCGTGGCGGAGCGGATGGCGACGCTGGACCCCTTCGACGCGATCAACATCCAGTACACCTCCGGCACGACCGGCTTCCCCAAGGGCGCGACTCTCTCGCACCGCAACATCCTCAACAACGGCTACTTCGTGACCGAGACGATCGGCTTCACCGAGGCCGACCGGCTCGCCATCCCCGTGCCGTTCTACCACTGCTTCGGCATGGTGATGGCGAACCTCGGCTGCACCACGCACGGCGCCACGATGGTCATCCCCGGGCCGGGCTTCGACCCCGCCGCGACGCTGAAGGCGGTCCAGGACGAGCGCTGCACGGCCTTGTACGGCGTCCCCACGATGTTCATCGCCGAGCAGAACCTTGCTGACTTCGCCGACTACGACCTGTCCAGCCTGCGCACCGGCATCATGGCGGGCTCCATCTGCCCCGTCGAGGTGATGAAGCACTGCGTCAACGACATGGGTATGGGCGAGGTCTCCATCGCCTATGGCATGACCGAGACCTCGCCGGTCTCCTGCCAGACGCGGGTCGACGACGACCTCGAGCGGCGTACGGCCACCATCGGCCGGGCCGCCCCGCACGTCGAGATCAAGATCGTCGACCTGGCGACCGGCAGATGCGTGCCGCGCGGTGAGCCGGGCGAGTTCTGCACTCGCGGCTACTCGGTGATGCTGGGCTACTGGGGCGAGCCTGAGAAGACCGCGGAGGCGATCGACGACGAGGGCTGGATGCACACCGGCGACCTCGCTGTCATGCGCGAGGACGGCTACTGCAACATCGTCGGGCGGATCAAGGACATGGTCATTCGCGGTGGCGAGAACATCTACCCGCGCGAGATCGAGGAGTTCCTCTACAGCCACCCCGACATCGAGGACGTCCAGGTGGTCGGCGTGCCCGACGAGCGCCTCGGTGAGGAGCTGTGCGCCTGGGTCCGGATGAAGGCCGAGGCGGCGCCGCTCGACGCCGACGCCGTCCGCGCGTACGCCGAGGGCAAGCTGGCCCACTACAAGATCCCGCGCTACGTGCTGGTGGTCGACGAGTTCCCCATGACCGTGACCGGCAAGATCCGCAAGGTCGAGATGCGCGAGCGAAGCGTCGACTTGCTCGGCCTATCCTGACCGCCGTGCCGCAGCTTCGCGCCGACCATCGCGCCTGGATCGACGAGGCGGTCCGCCGTGTGGAAGCCGACGCGAACCGAAGCGCGGACACTCATCTGCACGTGCTCGCCCTGCCGACGCCGCACGTGACGCTCTACCTCAAGGACGAGTCGGTCCACCCGACCGGCAGCCTGAAGCACCGGCTGGCTCGCTCGCTCTTCCTCTACGCGCTCTGCAACGGCTGGCTGCGCGCCGGGTCCACGGTCGTCGAGGCCTCCTCCGGCTCGACCGCGGTCTCGGAGGCCTACTTCGCCCGTCTCATCGGCCTGCCCTTCGTCGCGGTGATGCCGCGCTCGACGTCGCCGGAGAAGGTCGCGCTCATCGAGTGGTACGGCGGCCGCTGTCACTTCGTCGACTCGGCGGGTGCCGTCTACGACGAGGCCCGCCGGCTGGCCGCCGAGTGCGGCGGCCACTACATGGACCAGTTCACCTACGCCGAGCGCGCGACGGACTGGCGGGGCAACAACAACATCGCCGAGTCGATCTTCTCCCAGCTGCGCTTGGAGCCCCACCCGGTCCCGGCCTGGATCGTCGTCTCGGCGGGCACGGGCGGCACGTCCGCCACGATCGGGCGCTACCTCCACTACCGTCGCCACGCCACCAGGCTCCTGGTCGCCGACCCCGAAGGCTCCGCGTTCTACGACGGCTGGGAGCAGGACGTCTCCACGGCGACGGGCGCCGGCTCCCGGATCGAGGGCATCGGCCGTCCGCGGGTCGAGCCGTCCTTCGTCGGCGGGGTCGTCGACGACATGATGCGGGTGCCCGACGCCGCGTCGATCGCCACGATGCGCTGGGTCTCCGAGCGGCTCGGTCGCCTCGTGGGTGGGTCGACCGGCACGAACGTCTGGGCGGCGCTGCAGGTGATCGAGGGCATGCGCGCCGCCGGTGACTTCGGGAGCGTCGTGACGCTGCTGTGCGACGGAGGCGATCGCTACTCCACCACCTACTACTCCGACGACTGGCTGGCCGCCCAGGGCATCGACCTGGCGCCGTACGCCGACGCGCTGGCGGCGTACGACGAGACCGGTGTGCTGCCCGTCGTCTGACGCGATCTCGTCATGGAGAGCTGCGATCGTCGTCTTGTGAGCGGAGGTCGCCCACTGGTGGGGGGTGGGCGACCTCCGTCATCCCTCGTCACCTGCCTCAGCGCGTTCCGACGACGACGGTGGCGCCGATGTCGTCGTCGGTCTCGACCCGTGTCGTCAGGCCGGCCGTGCGCATCAGCGCGGCCGAGGTCGCAGCCTGCCGACGACCGGTCTCGACGAGGATCGCGCCACGGGGCGTCAGCCGGGCCGTCGCGCCGCTGATCGCTCGCCGCTGCACGTCGAGGCCGTCCGGACCGCCGTCGAGGGCCACCCGGTGCTCGTGATCGCGGGCCTCAGGCGGCATCAGCGCGATCTCGTCGGTCGGCACGTAGGGCGCGTTCGCGAGGATGACGTCGAAGCGCTGCCTCTCCGGCAGCGGCTCGTAGAGATCGCCCTGCAGCACGCGGTCGTCGCCGAGGTTCAGTCGCGCGCAGGTCACCGCGTCCGGGTCGATGTCGACCGCCCAGACCTCGAGCTGCGGAGCCCGCGCGGCGAGCGCGGCCCCGATCGCCCCTGTCCCGCAGCCCAGATCGAGGGCGCGCCCGCCGGCGCCGTCGGGGAATTGCCCACCCAGCAGCTCAGCCGCCAGCCTGACCATCAGCTCGGTCCGCCTCCGGGGCACGAAGACCCCGCTGGCGCACGTGACCCGGATGCCGGCGAACTCGGCCCAGCCGAGCACCGTCTCGAGCGGCTCGCCGGCGACGCGTCTCTCCGCGAGCGCCTCGAGGCCGTCCGCGGAGTCGGCGGCGGCAAGCAGCAGCGCCGCCTCCTCCTCGGCGAAGACGCACCCCGCCGCGCGCAGGCGGCTCACGAGCGCGGCGTCGGCCGGTTCAGGGGCGAAGGACGTCATCGGCAAGGATGCTCCCATGTCCGGCGCGCTGATCCCCATCGCCTGGATCGTGGTCGCCTACGCGCTCCTCGTCACGGTCGCGGCGGCCATCGGGGTTGCTCTCCGGGCACCTCGACCCCGTTGGCTCGACCAGCTTGCGTGGATGCTCGAGCTGCTGGCCGTGGTGCTGGCGGTCGGCGCGTTGGCCGCCCTCTCCGAGGGACGTCCGGACGAGCTGACGACCCACCTCGGCTATGTCGCGGCGGTCGTCGTGATCGTCCCGATCGCGATGGGCTCCGTGCGCGAGGACCGGGGGTCGTGGTCCTCCGGAGTGGTCGCGGTGGCAGCCCTGGCGACGGGCGTCGTCGCGGTGAGGATCATGATGACCCGGTGAGCGACTCGAAGCCCCGGCAAGGACCGCACCTGGTCCTGCTGGCCGTCTACGCCCTCTTCATCCTGGCGTCCGGCTCGCGTGCGGTCGTCCAGATCGCCACGAAGTTCCACGTCGCGCCGGTGGCGTACGTCCTCTCGCTGGTGGCCGCGCTGACCTACGTCGCGGGGTGGTTCGCCATCCGCCGGGCGGCGCACGGTCGCCCCGAGCTCGCGCGCGTGATGCTGGGGGTCGAGCTCGGTGGCGTGGTCGTGATCGGGACGCTGTCGCTCATCAAGACTGACTGGTTCCCCGACGCCTCGGTGTGGTCCGACTACGGCGGCGGCTACGGCTGGGTGCCGGCGATCCTCCCGATCGCCGGACTGCTGTGGCTGCACCGGACGACGTCGCCCGCCGACACCATCCGACGACACGAGAGCGAGCACGCATGAGCACCCCGACGGCGTACGCCATCTCCCCCGACTCCGGCGAGCACTGGTCCGCCCCCGGCGCCTTCGAGGTCGCCGACGGGATCCACCGGATCCCGCTGCCGCTGCCGATGGACGGGCTGAAGGCGGTCAACGTCTACGTCATCGAGACCCAGGAGGGCCTGACGCTGGTCGACGGTGGCTGGGCGATCACCGAGGGCCGGGAGGCGCTCGAGAAGGGCCTGCGCCAGCTCGGCCGCAGCTTCACCGACATCCGCCGCTTCCTCGTCACTCACGTCCACCGGGACCATTACTCGCTCGCCGCGGCCCTGGGGACCGAGGTCGGTGCCGACGTGACGCTCGGGCTGGGGGAGAAGCCGACGCTCGACGTGATGCTCGGGTCGACCGCTGCTGACGAGTTCCCGATGGCCGCGCAGCTGCGCCAGAGCGGAGCGGCCGAGCTCGCTCGAGCGATCGGCCGGGACCCGGCCGACGACGGGCGCGACCGAGCCGCGATCCGCTACCCCGACACCTGGCTCGAGGGCGATCGCGAGGTGCCGGTCGGCGAGCGCACGCTGGCCGCCATCCACACGCCCGGCCACACCCAGGGGCACTACGTCTTCGCCGAGCGCGGCGCCGGCCTGCTCTTCGCGGGCGACCACGTGCTGCCCACCATCACGCCGTCGATCGGCTTCGAGCCGGCCGCTGTGACGCAGCCGCTGCGCGACTTCATGGCCTCGCTCGCCAAGCTTCGTGCGTTGCCCGACCTCAAACTGCTGCCCGCCCATGGGCCGGTCGCGCCGTCGGTGCACGCCCGCGTCGACCAGCTCGTGGAGTTCCACGAGGAGCGGCTCGCGCAGTGCCTGGCGGCGCTGTCCGGTGAGGGACGCTCGGCGTACGACGTCGCAGGCGACCTGTCGTGGACGCGACACGAGCACGCGTTCTCGACGCTCGACAATTTCAACGCGGCGCTCGCCTCGATGGAGACCAAGGCGCATCTCGAGCTGCTCGTCGCCCGAGGACAGGCGAGCCGTGCCGACGTGGATGGCGTCTTCCAGTTCACTCGTGCACACCTCTGAAGAGGTGCTTGGCGTCCTGTTCGAACAGGTGTACGATTGAGGTAGATCGCCCGGTTCGCCGGTCCCTCCACGTCGATCTGCTGACTTGTCCGTCTGCTGTCCGTGGAGCCCTGATGACCTCTCCTTTTCCGGAACCGCCTCGCCGGCCTGCTGTGACGCGGTCGCATCAGGTGCACCGGTTCCTGGGCCGGCTGGGTGAGGTGTTGGACGAGGTCAGTACTGACACCGTCTGGGCGTTGAGCCAGCAGGAGCTGGCCGAGTCGCTACGCGAGGCCTACGCCGCCCAGGCGCGGTTGCAGGCGCTGACGTTGCGGCTGGTGGCCCAGGCTGACCTCAACGATCTGGCCTCCCACGAGGGGGCGGTGAGCCTGCCGGCCTGGCTGCGGGTCCAGGTCCGGCTGGCCCCCGGGGAGGCGAAACGCCAGGTCAGGCTCGCGAAGGCCCTCGAGGCCCATCAGGTGACCCGGGAAGCACTCACGGCGGGTGGGTTCCCGGCCGCCTCGGCGGCGGTGATCACCGAGGCCGTCGACGCCCTCCCTGATGAGATCGACCCAGGGCTACGCGTCCAGGCGGAGGAGTTCTTGGCCGGGGAGGCCCACCTCCACGACACCGCCGCGCTGCGCCGCCTGGCGGCGCATGTGGAGGAGGTCATCGACCCCGACGGCGCCGAGGAACGCCTGGCCGAACAGCTCGCCCGCGCCGAGGAGAAGGCCGCCCGCCAGGCCTGCTTCACCCTCGGCCACGACCAGACCACCGCGAGCAGTCAGGGACGGTTCAAGCTGCCCCTGCTCAGCGGGATCAAGCTGGAACGGATGCTGCAAGCCCTACTCAACCCCAACCGGCCCGACCCGATCGGATTCGAGGATCCCGAGACCGGACGGCCCTACACGCTCGAGGAACGCCGCGGCCAAGCA